>CAYVRC010000007.1:0-52275 GCA_964453205.1 uncultured Pirellulaceae bacterium
GCTCGACTTCCGGCAGGATGCATTCTTTCATCCAACAAATCGGTGACGTAGCCCCATTCTGCTGAGCCCGAACCGAGGTCGACGCTCGACCGCTCTGACGCACCGTTGCATCACAGTCGACCCACAAATTCAGCGGAAGAGCCTGTCTTTAAGCGATCTATGTTCACGTAAGGCTGACTTAGGGGGGGGATTTTTCCGAACAATCCGCTAGTGAGGGGTTGCTTGTCAACATTCAGCACCGTAGATTCGAATCGTCCGTTAACCCATTTGGGGATGCCACTGATGATCAGGTTGATTCGGCGAACCAGCGAAGGGTGTTCTGGTAGTAGAGGCTTTTTACAAGCTGTCTCGAGGCTCGTCGCAGGATTCTCTCTTCTAACCACGGTCGCCCTCAGCGACGTGCCTGGTGGCAGAGCGAGCGTCGTGGACGAACCACCTCGCAATGCTCAACGGGTAACGAGGATCGAGCGGCGTTGCATATTGACAAGAACTGAGCGTCGTTTGCCGCAGATCGATGTCGACCTTGGGGCACACCGACCGGGTACGGTGATCGAGTGTCTTCTCACGGTTGAGAATCGCACAGAATCGGATCTAGTTTTCAGCCTCGTCGAATCCGGATGCAAATGCCTTTCGCTGACTCCCCAGGCTGGTGTCCTGGCCGACGAAGCTAGCCTGTCATTTAAGCTCAAAATTGCGACTCCCACGAATCCGTCGAGAATTCAATCCGAAGTTGGCTTCGTCGCGCGGAGGGCAGGTGGCAGTCCCGTGTTTGCGGTGCGTCCGTATTTCCAAGCCAGTGGCGTGGTTGCTTTTCGGGCGAATTATGTCGACGTGGAGATCCCTGTAGGGGTCGATCATCATCAGTTTGACCTACCTTTTTTGTTGGGAAGCGATACCAAACGAGAACTCGTCGACCTTTCTTTAAAGGGATCACTTAGCGGCATTGAGGCCGAGATCGACTTCGATGCGAAGAGCGTCAAACTACGCGTCGATCGACAGGTTCTAGAAAAGGGCGACATCGCTGGTTCAGTAATCTTGACCAACATTGAAACCGGAGCTTCAACTGATGTCACCGTCGACATCTCAGAATCTCACCCGCTAACAATTTCCCCACGATCACCTGTTGCTTATCGTATTCCGGATAGTCAACGATATGTATGCAAGGTGGTGGCGTCTGACAAGCGACCAGAAGGCGACGGATCCAAATTGAAGTGTAATTTCTTCCACGAGTCAAAGATGGTCTCGTCCACGCGAGTTCGTTCTTTTGGTAACATCGCGATCTACGAAATATCGATCCAATTGCCAGATGGTAGCCAATCGACTCCTTCCAGTTCGGAACTCGTTTGCAAGCTGATGTCAAATGGATTGCAGCGGACAATTAAACTCCCAGTTCTTTTCTCAACTCCTCTACCAGAACAGGAATAAACTTCAATGCGTCTTCCACTTTACTCAATGTTTTTTTCGGTCGTCATGAATGCTTGGCCAATGCTCGCCCACGCAACATGCACCGTCGAAATCGAAATGAAT
The DNA here is from genome assembly GCA_964453205.1 of uncultured Pirellulaceae bacterium. Lineage (GTDB taxonomy): Bacteria > Planctomycetota > Planctomycetia > Pirellulales > Pirellulaceae > Crateriforma. The sequence continues at coordinate 1,528 of CAYVRC010000007.1, forward strand.
TGTGTCGACTTGTTCGGTGAAGGCACCGATTGCAAAGATACGGATTGCCAACAACCTCCTTGCAATCCGTTCTACTATTGCCCTGATGACACTGAAGAGCACGAGGTGAATGATCGAGACTACACCACCATTGAGGAACGCGATTATGATGGCGGGCCGGAGATTAACTGGGGCGATGATTACAACAATGTGTCTGGCACTATCGAATGGTGCGAGCGCACATGGAAATGCGACTACAGTAATCGCTGCACCGCTCAAACCGACTACAAGTGTCAAGTAGACTTCGTCAGTGGGGTCACGAGCATTAGTCACGTTCAAGACTCTGTGGTGACTGGCAACTGTCCCGACAACGACTGATTTGTTGATTCTCGACCCTACGGCAACATTCCTTCATCCGCCAGTGAGATGATGTGTTGCTGAAAATCTGTCGCTGGGTTTCGGCCATAAAAACGAGGTGCTCTCAGACCATGCCCTGCATAAACATCAGCCGCTGCCACGAATCTCTCATTCGGTCCATGTTATACGACGCCTTGATGATCATTCCGATCATTATTTGCGGCACCACATTTGCGGCAGATACCAGTGAGAACGACCTGCATGGATATTTGGATGCGGCGAGCGACTACCTGGGGGCGAGGAAGTCATTTGATTTGAGCTGGAGGACGGAAGAGACCGTGCTTTTGGACGGTGTTCCCATCGTGCCGCGTGAAAGCTTGATGCGCCTTCATTTTGACGCGAAGAATCGCCGGGTCTTGTTGCTTTCGGTCAACTATTCTTATGAGATGACGCAGTTGCTGTCCGGAGAACCGGCCGATCGTCGCTCGGAGACCTCATTGGTTTTCATCGACGGTGATACAACGTTACGACGTCTGGTCGGCAAGCCACCAGAAAGGCTTCAGATGCCGTTCGAACGTAGGTTTGAGCTACGCACCATTCCGAGCATTCGGTACCTCGGCACGGACAACTTTTTTATTTCAGTCTTTGGGCATGACGCTAGCCGTGAAAGGTTGCTGCGTGTCCTGTCACTTGCAGATCGATTTTCAGAGGGATCAACGGCTTCCGCCAGAGTGTTCACGGCGCACGTCGACAGCAAGTGCAATGCAACGTACCGCTGGGGCTTCTCGGCACGTGACTTGTTGCCGGTTGGGTACACCGTTAGGCAAAAGTGTGGTGATGGCGGGACATGGGATACGCTTACCCACCAGACAATTCAATGGCGCGAAGATGACAAAGACGGCCATTTGCCAACCAGGGTCGTCGAGGAATCGCTTGGGTCGCTTTCGTTGCCACAAAAAGACGGTAAGAAGAAGCGTTTTCCAGTCAAAAAAACTTTGGTGGTCGAAATGCTATGGCGACCGACTGGCTCCATTGGAGATCTTGAGGTGATCGCTCGACAGGAGCCACTGACAGCAAAGAGCATCGAGAAGTCAATTCATTGGACGGAGCTAAATGATTAGGAAGCCGTCTAGAAGAGAAGAAAAGGGACAGGCAACGTCTATTGACTCGCCGTGCCGATTACGCCAAACTCTCGTGCGACGTGTTTCGTCGATGCCCTGTTTCTGGAGTGACCGCCATGCCTCGCCAAGCTCGTGGTGAAGTTCTTGATCCTGCCGAAGTTCAAATTGCCCACTGTGTGCAACGCTGCGTCAGACGGGCTTTTCTGTGTGGGGACGATGATTTCACGGGCCAGTCGTATGAGCACCGCCGTGGCTGGATTCGTGATCGATTGGAGTTTCTGGCAGCGGTTTTTGGTGTTGATTGCTTAACGTTTTCTGTGATGAGCAACCACATGCACTTGGTGCTCCGCAGTCGACCGGATGTCGTGGCGGCGTGGACCGATGAAGAGGTCGCTCGTCGCTGGCTGCGGTTGTTCCCCAAGCGACGCAACAAAGACGGCAGCCCCGCCGAACCGACGACGCCCGAACTGAACATGATCTTGAATCAGCCCGAGGTGCTGGCCGAGCGTCGCGGGCGGCTGTCGGACATCAGTTGGTACATGCGGTGTGCCGCGGAGAACATCGCGCGGCGGAGCAATGCCGAAGACGAGGTGACCGGGCATTTCTGGGAAGGCCGTTTCAAGGCTCAGATCTTGTTGGACGAAGCGAGTTTATTGGCGTGTGCGGCTTACGTGGACCTCAACCCGATCCGCGCGGCGATGGCAGAGACTCCCGAGACCAGCGAATACACCGGAGCGAAGGCTCGCATCGACGACCTTGCCGATCGCAAGGATCGCACCCGCGCGAGCACGCGCGACTGGGAACGAAGTCGGCGGCGCAATCGCAGCGGATGGCTGAGCCCGCTGGAGATCGATGAGCGGAACGACCCGGTCGGTGCGAACCCGGATTCATCGGGTCGGCGGGGCAGCTTGAAAGGATTTCTGTCGATGTCCTTGGCTCGATATTTGGAGTTACTGGACTGGACAGGTCGCCAGCTTCGCGAGGGCAAGGTCGGTTCGATCCCGGATCACTTGCAACCGATCCTAACGCGGATCGGCTTGGACACTCACGGTTGGTGCGATCTGGTGCAGCGTTTCGGTCGAGTGTTCAAGCGAGCGGCGGGCACACCGGAAAGCCTCGCTCAAGAGGCGATCCGTCGGGGGCAGGGCTGGTTATGTGCCCCAGAGAACCCGCTGGGCGCGACCGCTTAGGGCCGACGTTCATTCGCGCAGCGTTTTTGAATCGAACTGGGGTGTGTGCTGCGCCGATGACGCCGAACGGCCTGCTGTTGGCGGTACTTGAAGCGTCGCATTGCGAAAGCGTCAAGAAGGGCTGGGGACGCCGCAGAGAGTCGATCTTCGATGCGCGTTAGAACGTCTGAAAATTCGGTTGGCCCCGGTCTTGCCCCGGTCTTTCGTGCTTCACATCTTTCGATGCGGTATAGCGAATCCCATTTCGAGGAACAATCTCGCTCCGATCCAGCGTTTCCACCGAGACACTTCCGGCGGACGATGAAGCATGAGGGGGCATGCCAGGGGGCAGGAGCCGATTCGGCGATCGGTCTTGCGGTTTGCATTACACCATTTGGCACGGCGCGTGCATTTCCTGGGCATCAAAACGTCACGGCTGTCACTTTGACACGCCACGCTTTGTTTCTGTTTTCTCGACAGGAGATGCTCATCATGACCAGCAATGGTTTATCAAGTCGGTCGGGCTATCGGGTACCCGCGACGTTCGTCAACGCCACCCGTGAAATGAACGAGTTGTTCGATCGTCTGTTCGAATCGCCCCGGACCGGCGCATCGATGGAGCGACATGACGCGCCCGCATCGATCTGGGAAGCCGACCGGCACTATCACATCGAAATCGACTTGCCCGGTGTCGACGACGGCGATCTGGACGTGACCGTCGATGACGGCAAGTTGTTGGTGACGGCCAAGCGAGGCGGCGATCGGGAGCGAAACTACGTTCACAACGAACGTCGTTTCGGAGAACTGCAGCGGTCGATCACGCTGCCCGACACCATCGACGCGGAATCGATCGACGCGACTTACCGTCAAGGTGTGCTGCACGTCGCGCTGGCCAAGCGTCCGGAGCTGCAACCGCGAAAGATCGAAGTCAAAACGGTCTCGTAGGAGACCACCCTCGAAGGGAGCTTAGGTCGTCAGAACTCTCTGTGTCATTTGTCGATCACCGCATCGCATCGCATCACGGCGGTCAATCGCCGTGATGCGTTGGCGATCGGTTTTGAGGCGACACCGGCCGATTGTTTCCGGACGAACGCTTTTCACTGAGATCCCAGCCGCCCCGATTCCCTGCCGCCGGCTGGGCCCAGACGGTGGAAGGCACTGGCGGGGGCATGACGGGGCCGGGACATGTCAGGGCCGGGACACGGCGGCTGTCCGGGCGGGCCGACTCCCGGCGGATTCACCGTTCTGGGCGAATTGTTTTCCCTCGGCCGGTTTTATCGGATAAAACGGTAGTTCGGGGAAAACTTTCGAATCTGACGGCGCGTCAGAGACGAAAGCCCCCGCCTTGCGTATGGTTTTGGTGGAGTCGACCGAAATGTCGAGCTACCGTTTCTAGTCGAAGACCGCCGCGACCCAGACCTCTTGTTTCCCTGCCGAAGTGATTGACATGCCGAATTTGTCCCGCTTGACCTTGTCGGTGGCCGCCGCGCTGCTGGCCCTATCGATGCCGCTTCCCACGGCGCAGGCCGCCGATTCGTTGCCTCCGTTTGACAAGGTTTCCGAGGACTTCGAGAAGGTCGAAGTCACCGACCAGGCCGAGACGAAGGGCTTGTTCAACGTCTGGAAGCGAGAAAAAGACGCTCAATTGCTCGGCGAATTGCCCAAGAACTTTGCCACCAAGCGTTATTTCGTCGCATTGACGGTCAGCAGTGGTGATCGCTACGCGGGACTTCAGTCCGGCGAATGGGTCGTCCAGTGGCGGCGATACGACGACCGTATCGCGTTGATCGAACCCAACTTGGCGATCAAAGCATCGGGAGAACCCGAAGCCAAGTCTTCGGTCAAGCGTTTGTTCACCGACCGTGTTCTGTTGGACGTTCCGATCTTGGCGATGGGCCCGACCGGCGGCCCGGTCATCGACCTGGACAACTTGTTGGTAGGCAACGCGTCGACGTTTTTCGGTTCGTCGGTCCGACAGTCGGTCAAGTCACGGGTCACGTCTTTGGAGTCCGCCAAGGTTTTCCCCGCGAACATCGAGATCGCTTTTGAGATCGTCGGATCTTCCGGTCGCCTGCAAACGATTCACTACTCGTTTAGCGAGGTCCCCTCGGCGACCGCCGGTTACAAACCTCGCAAAGCCGACGAGCGGGTCGGATTTTTCACGACGGCCTTCAAAGACTTGGGCAAGTACGATGACGACGAAACGCAAATCCGTTTCATCAATCGTTGGCGACTTGAAAAACGCGATCCGAAGTTGAAACTGAGCCCGCCGAAGAGTCCGATCCGTTTTTACGTCGAACACACCGCTCCGGTCCGTTATCGACGTTGGATCAAAGCCGGCGTGGATTATTGGAACAAGGCGTTTGAAAAAATCGGCATCGTCGACGCGGTCGTGATCGAATATCAGGATGCACAAAGCGGCATCCACATGGAAAAAGATCCGGAGGACGTTCGGTACAACTTCATCCGCTGGTTGAACAACGACATTGGTACCGCGATCGGACCGAGTCGCGTGCATCCGGAAACCGGTGAAATCTTGGACGCCGACATCATTCTGACCGACGGTTGGATCCGGCACTTCAACTTTAATTATCACGATCTGATGCCTAAGTTGGCCATGGAAGGCTTCACCGCGGAAACCTTGGCATGGCTGGGCAGGCATCCGAACTGGGACCCACGCGTTCGCTTGGCCGCACCCGCCGAAGCGAATCACTTGCGTGCCAAATACGCCAGACAGGCTCAGCAACCGATGGCCGGCTACGCGATGGCTCAAGCCGATCCGTCGCTACTCGGTGACGACGAATTCGACGGCTTGTTCGGAAGCATCAGCCAAAAGAACGGCTTGTGCATGGCCGCCAACGCTCGCAGTTTGGACTTGGCGATGACCCGCATGAACTGGGCGTTGACCTTGTTGGACGAAGAAAAGCTGGACGAAGATAAAGACGACAAGAAGTCTGACGCGGCCGAGAAGGACGGCGACAAAAAGAAGGACAAGAAGGACAAGGCCGACGACGGGGATGAAGAAGCCGGCGACGACGAAGACGAAGATGACGACGAAAAAGACGACGAGCCGAAAGTTGCTAAGACCGAAGCCGAGGATCCGACCGATCTGCTGGACGGCATGCCGGAATGGTTCGTCGGGCCGCTGCTGGCCGACTTGGTCGCCCACGAGGTCGGACACACGCTGGGACTTCGACACAACTTCAAGGCGTCGTCGATGCTGACGCTGGACGAAATCAACAGCAAGGATGTCAAAGGCCAAAAGACCTTTACCAGTTCGGTGATGGATTACATCCCGATCAACTATCGATACGAAGCCGGGGAGGTCCAAGGTGACTACGCGATGATCGACATCGGTCCGTATGACTTTTGGGCCATCGAATACGGCTACACGTTCGAGGACAAGGAACTGCCGGAGATCCTGAAGCGATGCGTCGAACCGGAACTGCAGTACGCGACGGACGAAGACACCGGCGGACCGGATCCGTACGCCCGCCGCTACGACTTTGGCAAGGATCCGCTGGCGTACGCGAACGAGCAAATGAAACTGGTCAAGCTGTATCGTTCTCGCATTTTGGACAAGTTCGTCAAAGACGGTGACAGTTGGGCCAAGGCCAGGCGGGGTTACGAGCTGACGCTTTCGTTGCAAACCCGCACCGTCAGCATGATGGCCAATTGGATCGGCGGCGCTTTCGTCAACCGAGACAAGAAGGGGGACCCCGGGGACCGACCGCCGGTCCAAGTCGTCCCGGCCAAGGACCAACGCGAGGCCTTGAAGTACGTCATCGACACGACGTTCAACGACGAGGCTTTCGGTCTGGAGCCGAAGATCTTGGAACGCATGGCCGTCGACAAATGGCTCGACGGAGGCAGTTCTCGAGCGATGTCCAGCGAAGCGACGTGGCCGATCCACGATCGCATCTTGGGCTTGCAATCCTCGGCGTTGACGATGTTGATGAACCCCACGACCTTGCGTCGTGTGTTCGACAACGAGCTCCGGTTGCCCGCCGAGGAAGACGCTCTGACTTTGCCCGAGTTGTTAGACACGATCAATGCGGCGGTCTGGAGCGAACTGGACGAGGAATGTCCGGAAGGCCGCAACGACCGCAAGCCGATGATCAGTTCGCTTCGCCGAAACTTGCAACGCGAACACATGCAACGGTTGATCGATTTGATCTTGGAAAGTGGCGACGACGTGGCGGCGCAGATGCCGATCAGCAACTTGGCGCGGATGCAACTGCGTTCGCTGTCACGTCGCATGGAAGACTCGATCGCCAAGTGTGCCGGCAAGATGGACGCCTACACGGTGGCACATTTGACCGAATCGAAACAGCGGATCGATCGAGCCCTCGAAGCCGGCTACACCTACAACGGCGGCCAGCAATCGCAAGTTCCGATCATGATGATGATGTTCGGCGAAGACGGTCCGCAATCGCCTGAATAGAAAAAGCGGGCGATCACCGGCATCGCCGATGACGCGTTGCTTGATCGGATTCGCGACCCGACGTGTGAGCAAGGAACTCGAGCGTGTTTCCCTCGGTGACGCGTCGGGTTACCGAGCGGGGCCGACGGACTTCCTGCGGGCCTAGGCGGTGTGAATCGCCCGATCTTCGACGGCCAAGGCGGCTTCGTGGACGGCTTCGGCCAGTGTGGGGTGGGCGTGGCACGTGCGGGCGATGTCCTCGCTGCTGGCCCCGAATTCCATCGCCGTGGCGGCTTCGGCGATCAAGTCACCCGCTCGCACACCGATGATGTGAACGCCGAGGACGCGGTCGGTCGCGGCGTCGGCCAAGATCTTGACGCGGCCGTCGGTTTCGCCGAGCGTTCTGGCCCGGCCGTTGGCGCCGAAGGGACAAATGCCTTTTTTGTATTCGACGCCGGCTTCGGTGAGCTGTTCTTCGGTTTTGCCGACGGTCGCGATTTCGGGATGGGTGTAAACGATCGCGGGGATGACGTCATAGTTCATGTGGCTGTGGATGCCCGCCATGCGTTCGACGCAAACCATGGCTTCTTCCATGGCTTTGTGAGCCAACATCGCACCGCCGATGCAATCGCCCGCGGCGTAGATGCCGGCGGTGGACGTTTCGAAGTTTTCGTTGACGCTGAGAAAGCCGCGGCGATCGGTTTCCAAGCCGACCGCCTCCAATCCGAGGTCTTGGGTCGCCGGAGCACGGCCGGTCGCCAACAGGACCCGGTCACACTCGATCGGATCGCCGTCTCTGATTTCCACGACACAACGTTCGCTGTCGCTGCCGGCGTCGACGACTCGGGCCGACTTGACGAAGGTCTGGGTGTGAAATTTCAGCCCTTGTTTCTTGAACGTGCGGTGGGCGAGCTGGGCCAATTCGCCGTCCAAGCCGGCCAAGATCCGGTCCATGGCTTCCAAGACGATGACTTCGCTGCCCAGCCGGTTCCAAACACTGCCCAGTTCCAATCCGATGTAGCCGCCGCCGATCACGACCAGCCGCTCGGGCACGTCGGGGAAAGACAAGGCGGTCGTGCTGTTGCCGATCCGTTTGCCGTCTTCTTCGACGCCGGGCAGGCCGGCGGGGATGCTGCCCGGGCACAGCAAGACTTGGTCGGCTTGGATCAACGTCGGTTCGTCGCCGGAGCCTTCGATCGGGGTGACGGTTACCGATTCGACGTCGCGAAGTTTGCCGCGACCGCGATACGAGGTGACGCCACGTTTCTTGAACAGCAGATCGATGCCACCGGTCAGCGTGTCGACGATTTTGTCTTTGCGGGCCATCATGGCGTCCAAATCCAGCGTGATGTCACCGACCTTGACGCCGTGCCCGGCGAAGCTGTGTCGCGCTTCCTGGAAAAGGTGCGATGATTCCAGCAGGGCTTTGCTGGGGATGCAGCCGACCCGCAAACAGGTGCCGCCGAAACGGGGGTTTTCATCGATGCAAGCCGCGTCGATGCCCAACTGGGCAGCGCGGATCGCCGCGACATAACCGGCCGGGCCGCCACCGACGACGACGAACTCGTGACGAACTGTTTTCATGGGTCGAAATTACAAGCGAGGAATACGGGAACACATCCGGCGCCAAAAGTATGGCGGCAACGGCACCGAAGATGAAGCCCGCAACCCTGGACGGATTTCGTCGCCCGCAAAGCCGTTCGACGCGAGGCAGATGCGATCAGCCGGCGAATTCGATCATCGGTTTGATCATTTCGTCTTCTTTCGTCTCCATCATCCGAAAGGCCTTTTCGATCTGGTCGAAGCCGAAGGTGTGCGTCGTCATCGGGCTCGGATCGACGCGTCCGGCTTCCAGCAATCGCAACAGCCGGCCCATGCGGACTTTTCCGCCGGGACAAAGCGCCGTGCGGATCGTCTTGTCGCTCATCCCGACGCCCCACGCGGCTCGGGGAATCCTCACGTCGTCGCCTTCGCCGTGATAGCCGATGTTGGAGATCACGCCGCCGGGGCGGGTCGCCCGGACGCACATTTCGAAAGTCGACTGTGCTCCCAACGCCTCGATCGCCGAATCGACCCCCTGTCCGTTGGTCAATTCCAAGATCGCTTCGACGGCGTCTCGCTTTTCGAAGTCGACGATGACGTCGGCACCGAAGTGTCGGGCAAGTTCTTGTCGATTCGGCATCGTCTCGACGGCGATGACAAGTCCGGCACCTTGTAAGCGGGCGCCCACGGTCGCCATCAGTCCGACCGGCCCTTGAGCGAAGACGGCGACGGTGCCACCGATCGGGATCGCGGCGTTCTCCGCTCCGGCGAATCCCGTCGACATCATGTCACAGGTGTAGACGGCCGCTTCGTCGGGCACGCCGTCGGGAATCACTGCCAAGTTGGCTTGAGCATCGTTGACGTGAAAATACTCCGCGAACACGCCGTCTTTGACGTTGGCAAATTTCCAGCCCCCCAGCATCTCGGTGCACTGCGAGGTGAATCCACGGATACAGTTGGTGCATCGGTAACAAGGCGTGATCGCGTTGATCGCGACTCGATCGCCGATTTCAACACCGGAGACTTCGCTGCCGAGTTCGTGAACGATCCCGACCGCTTCGTGTCCGAGTGTCAGATTCTCGCGCTCGCCGATCGCACCTTTGAGTGTGTGGGTGTCCGAGGTGCACACCAAAGCGCGAGTCGTCTTGACGATCGCACCGTTGGGACCGGGGTCGGCGGGACGCGGTTTGTCGGTCAATGCGATTTCGCCGATACGCTTCATGACGAGAGCTTTCATGGTACGTTTCCTTGAGAGTCGTGTGGATCAAACTCGCGGCACCGCGTGACGATCCACGCGTCGGTTTCGCCGCGCCGCTTGCCACCGGTGTCGGGAATTTCCGCGACGACTTCCCGAGACACAGCGAATGGCGTACCGCGATTCGGCGTCATCGCTCCCTTCGGCAGCGCGGGGGGGAGAGGCGGGATTTCTTCGTCCTTTGTTTCGCCCGGCCCGCAGGCGACGGTTCATCGGCGACGCCGGGATGTGGTCGCCCTGGTGCCGGGGAGCGGTCGCCCTGGTGCCCTGGGAAGCGTGGAGGGCATGGGCTTCCGGCGAATCGAACGTTGCCCCACAATCCCGTGCCACACTGCCTGTACGAGTCTGTCGAGTTCCGTCTTTTGTCAAACATCAAGCTGCGAAATCTGATCGGGCCGGCGTTCGCCATCGCCTTGTTCTCGTTGGCGGTGCGACTGCTTTATCGCGAGGCCCAGGAGATCACCTGGGACGATTTCAAAGGCGGATTGACCGGCGTCGACCCGACGTACTTGGGTATCGCCTTGTTTTTGGTTGCGCTGAATTACGGATTGCTGAGCTGTTACGACATCTTGGCGTTGCGTTACGTGCTCAAACCGTTGCCGCTACGCCGGGTGATGTTGGTCTCGTTTCTGGGTTTCGCTTTGGGCAACAATTTGGGAACGTTGTTGGCCGCGACGCCGATTCGATATCGCTATTACCGTCAATACGGGCTGACCAATCGTCAATTGATGGCGATGATGAGTGTGTTGGCACTGACTTTCTGGAGCGGGCTGGCTTGGCTGGGCGGTGTCGTGCTGTTGATCTCTCCGGTCGATTTGCCCGACAATGTGCAACTGCCCCTGGGCACGCGGACGCTGGGCGGCATCCTGCTGACGATCGCGGTCGGTTACACGGCATTGTGCGTGGTGTGGCGAAAGCCTTGGCCGATCGGCAAGTTGCACTTGAGGTTGCCGACGCCGGGTCTGGCGATCACGCAGGCTGCGGTGGCCGCGGTCGACCTGATCATCAGTGCGATGACGTTGTACCTGTGCATGCCGAGCGACGCAGCCGTTCCCTTTCCGATCGTTCTAGCGGCCTTCGTCGTCGCGATCACGATTTCGATCATCACGCAGGTTCCCGGCGGCCTGGGCGTGCTGGAGTTGATCTTGTACGCGTTGTTGAAGGACACGGTCGGCAAACCGGTGCTCGCGGCGGTGCTGATTTTTCGCGTGTTGTATTTCATCCTGCCGCTGGTCGTCGGCATGATCACGCTGGTCGCCCACGAGATCTACGTCGGTGCCGTGGAGGCCCATGAGGCGAAAGAGTCGGTCCGTTCCGGCGGATCTTCGTGAGACCGGACGTCCCGATTGGCGGCGAAGCGTTTACAATGGGGCAATGAGAAATCTCGCCAACTTGCTTTCATTCGTGACGATTGCCGGCGTCGTCTGCGTGGCGGACCGGGGCGTCGCCGCCGACCGCGAAGTCACCCGGCGCGAAGTCGCCCGGCACGAAGTCGATTTCAACCGCGAAGTGCGGCCGATCTTGGCCAAGCACTGTTTGACGTGTCACGGTCCCGACGATGCCGCCCGCGAAGCCGGCTTGCGACTGGACACGCAAGCGGGCGGACGCGAGGACTTGGGCGGCTACCAAGCGATCGTGCCGGGCGATGCCGAGGACAGCGAAGTCATCCTTCGCGTCACCAGTGACGATCCGGACCTGCGGATGCCGCCGGGCGATTCGCACGAACCTTTGTCGGCCGAGGAAATCGGCACCCTGCGACGTTGGATCGACCAGGGCGGACGTTACCAAACGCACTGGGCTTTCGTGCCGCCGCAACGCCCCGTGCCTCCCGAGCCGCAGGCGACCGATTGGTGCGGCGATGCGATCGACGCTTTCGTCTTGTCGCGAATGACCGCCGAAGGGTTACGGCCGTCGCCTCCGGCCGAGCCGGCGGCGTGGTTGCGGCGGGTCTACTCGGACTTGACCGGGACGGTACCGACGCCGGAGCAAACGCAGCGGTTTGTCGATGACGATCATCCGCTGGCGCGACGGCGTGTCGTCGATCACTTGTTGGCATCGCCGGACTTCGCTGAGCGTTTCGCGCGGCCTTGGTTGGACTTGGCCCGCTACGCCGACACGAACGGTTACGAGAAAGATCGTCCGCGAACGATTTGGCCTTATCGCGATTGGGTGTTGAACGCGGTCAACGACGACATGCCTTTTGATGAATTCACGATCGAGCAGTTGGCCGGGGACATGTTGCCCGACGCGACGACCGAGCAGCGGGTCGCGACGGGCTTTCACCGCAACACGATGCTGAACGAAGAAGGCGGCATCGATCCGTTGGAGTTCCGCTGGTTGGCCGTCGTCGATCGGGTCGCGACGACCGGAACGACTTGGCTGGGATTGACCACCGGTTGTGCTCAGTGTCACACCCACAAGTACGATCCGATCACACACACGGATTACTATCGGTTGTTCGCGTTGTTGAACAACGCCGACGAACCGGAGTTGGAGGTTCCGATCGAGGACCGGGAGGATGAATCGTCGCGGTCCTGGGAACGACAACCGGCGATCGATCGCGTCATCGAACAGTGGTTGGCCGGTGCCGAGGCGGAGACGATCGAAAAATGCCGACGAGTCATCCGGAAAGATCTGCGAAACGGCCGGCGTGCGTGGAACGTCCTGCGGCCGACCGAGACGGAGTCGACGATGCCGACGTTGACTTGTCTGGACGACGGGACGGTCCTGGCGAGCGGCGACGTGCGGAAACGCGACACTTACACGCTTCGTTTCGAATTACCGAATTCCGTTGCGCCGGTGACGTCGTTGCGACTGGAGGTTCTGCCGCACGAATCGTTGCCCGCCGGTGGGCCGGGAATGGCTTACTACGAAGGCCGGCGAGGTGATTTCTTTCTCAGCGAATGGACGGCACGCCTGAACGGCCGCCCGCAAAAACTCGACCACGCTTCGCACACGTTCGGAAAGATCACGGTCGGTTCCGGCGGTGCCAAGGCGTCGGGCGTGATCGACGGCGAAGGTTCCACGGGCTGGTCGACCGCCGGCGAGGAGGCCGGCGTCAACGTGTTGGTCGTCAACTTTGCCGAACCGATTCAGGTATCAAGCGATTCGGGGGCCGGTGAGCTGGAGATCGAGTTGTTGTTCGAACGGCATTTCGCCGCGGCGCTCGGCTGTTTTCGCTTGTCCTACTCGACCGATCCTGGCGTCGCGGTCGCGTCGGATTGGCACGGCATCGACGCGCCGTTTGCCGGCGACGCTCCGGAGCCGAGTGAGCTTTTACGGAATCACCGGCTGCGGAGTTACGCGATGCGTTTGGTGCGGCATCACGCGGAGCTGAAAACGCTTCGTGACGAAATCGAGAAGGTTCGCAACGCCCATCGCTCGCCGCCGCGAACCCTGGTCATGCGAGAGCGACCGGCGACGGAACGTCGGGCGACTTACCGGCATCACCGCGGCGAGTACTTGCAACCCGAGGAGCCGGTCGAACCGGAAAACCTGTCTTTGTTCACGTCGTTGGCTCCGAGGTACTCGCAAGACCGCCTGGGCTTGGCCCGGTTTTTGGCCAGCCCTGATAATCCGCTCGTCGGACGGGTGCAGACCAATCGAATCTGGCGACATTTCTTTGGCGCCGGCATCGTCCGAACCGCGGGCGACTTTGGGACGCAAAGCGAACCACCGTCGCATCCGAATTTGATCGATCATTTAGCCGTCGATTGGATGGACGGCGGCTGGTCGACGAAACGTCTGGTTCGCTCCGTCGTCCTGTCGTCGACTTACGGTCAAGCGATCGGACCGGCACCCGCCGTGGATCCGGACAACCGTCTGCTCAGCGTCTTTCCGTACCGACGTTTGGACGCCGAGGCGATCCGCGACACCATGTTGTCGGCCAGCGGATTGCTTTGTCGGCCTTGGGGCGGTCCCAGCGTTCACCCGCCGCAACCGGCGTCGGTTTCGCGGATGGCGTATGGTCGACCGAACTGGCCGGCGTCGACCGGCGCGGACCGTTTCCGGCGAAGTCTTTACACGTTCAGCCGGCGAACCGCGCCGTTCGCGGCGTTGACGACGTTCGACGCACCGACGGGTGAGCTTTGTCAACCGCGACGCGACAGCAGCACGAATCCGCTGCAAGCGTTGACGTTGTTGAATGATGCGATGTTCGTTGAGATCGCCGAAGCTTTGGCGCGCGAGGTGACCCTTGGTCGTGGCGAAGTGGAAACTCGGTCCGATGAAGTGCGGGCGATCGCCGACGAGATGTTTCGCCGTGTTCTGGTGCGTCCGCCGGGCGATGAAGAGTTGCAGGCGATTTGCCAGTTTTTCGAAAAGTCGGGTGACTGGACGTTGGTCGCCCGAGCCATATTGAACTTGGACGAAACCATCACCGTTCCCTAAGACCGCTGGCCAAACGAGCATCACCGGCCTGTTCGGACGAAGCATTCCGAAACGCCTCGGTTCCCGGCCAGAAATCCCCTACCGTTTTTTCCGCTCCTTTGTTGATGACCATGACGACAGTACAACAGACGGCACAGCAAGCAACGCGTCGGCAGTTGCTGCAAACCTGCGGCATCGGTCTGGGCAAGATCGCCTTGGCGTCGTTGTTGTGCCGAAGCAACCGGGCGACCGCCGACGTGATCACCGACGCGATCCCCCATCACGCGGCGAAGGCGAAGTCGGTCATCTTTTTGTTCATGGCCGGAGCCCCGAGCCAACTGGACTTGTTCGATTACAAGCCGGCGTTGGTCGAGTTGGAAGGCAAGCCGATTCCGCCTTCGGTCATCGACGGTCAACGCTACGCTTTCATCCAGCCCGACGCGGCGGTGCTTGCCCCACGATTTCCGTTCGGCAAACACGGTCAGTCCGGCGCGGTACTGTCCGACCGTTTGCCTCATTTGGCCGGCGTCGTCGACGATTTGGCGTTCGTGAAATCGGTCCACACGAATCAGTTCAACCACGCGCCGGCACAGTTGCTGGTCAACACCGGCAGCGGGCTGCCCGGTCGGCCGGCGATGGGATCATGGTTGACGTACGGTCTGGGCAGCGAAGCGGATGATTTGCCGGGATTCACCGTGCTGACCAGCGGTGGCAACCTGTCCGGCGGTGCGGCCATGTGGTCCAACGGTTTCTTGCCGGGACAACACCAAGGCGTTCCTTTGCGAAGCGGTGCCGACGCGATTTTGAACGTTCGCAATCCTCAAGGCGTTGATTCGGAGGATCAACGGCGAACGGTCGAGCTGATCAGCCGATTGAACCGCCGTCGGCTTCACGACACCGGGATCGAAGCGATCCAGACCCGCATCGAGGCGTACGAGATGGCCGCGCGGATGCAAACGCGTGCACCGGAGCTGATGGACTTGTCGACCGAGACCGCCGAAACGATGGAGCTGTACGGCGTAAAGGATCCGGCCGAATCGACCTTTGCCAAAAACTGCCTGCTCGCCCGTCGTTTGGCCGAGCGTGGGGTGCGGTTCATTCAGCTTTATCATGCCGGTTGGGATCACCACAGCCAAGTCGAATCGGGATTGAGAAATCAGTGCGGCCAGACCGATCAAGGCTGTGCTGCGTTGATCCGAGACTTAAAGCGGCGCGGCATGCTGGACGAAACGTTGGTCGTTTGGGGCGGCGAGTTCGGACGAACGCCGATGGTCGAGGCGAGCGCGGCGCTGGGCCGATCCCTCGGCCGCGATCACCATCCGCAAGCCTTCACCATGTGGATGGCCGGCGGCGGCATCCGGGCCGGACAAACGATCGGCCGGACCGACGACTTGGGGTTTCATCCGATCGAAAAGCCCGTGCACGTTCACGACATCCAAGCCACGATTTTGCACCAGCTGGGCGTCGACCACGAACGGTTGACGTTCACCTACGCCGGTCGCCCGTATCGGCTGACCGACGTCCACGGCGAAGTCGTAACGGAGATCACCGGTTAGACGCAGACGTCCGCGGTCTTGCCGAAGCAACGGCGAGGTTTCGTCCGGGGCTCATGGTTCGCTGTCGATTTCCGCGGTGACGTCTTCCAGGGGGGCCAAGACGATCTGGACTTCCAGTTCTTTGCCGTCGCGGAAAATCTTGACGGTTTGGGTCGAACCGATCGGCGTGCGTTCGACGACTTCTTGCAAGTCGACCATCTTGCGAGTCCGCTGGCCGGCGAATTCCATGATCACGTCATAGTTTCGGATGCCCGCTTTTTCGGCGGCGCTATCGGCGATGACCTGATAAGCCAAAACCCCGAGGCCGGGTTCGAGGTCGAATTTCTCGGCGACCTTCGGATTCAGTTCGGCCAGCCGAATGCCCATTGCGGCGCGACGGACTTTGCC
Organism: uncultured Pirellulaceae bacterium; assembly: GCA_964453205.1. GTDB lineage: Bacteria > Planctomycetota > Planctomycetia > Pirellulales > Pirellulaceae > Crateriforma. Next base: position 17,685 of record CAYVRC010000007.1, read on the forward strand.
GTGCTGGTCCAGCTCACGTGCCAACCAGATCGCCTGGTTGATGGGGATGGCGAATCCGATGCCCTGATTGCCTCCGTTGCGACTCGCGATCGCCGTGTTGATCGCGACGACTTTGCCGTCCAAGTCGATCAGCGGCCCGCCGGAATTCCCGGGATTGATCGCGGCGTCGGTTTGTAGCATCTGACCGCGTTTGACGCGTTTCAGCTTGCGATCTTTCGCGCTGATGATGCCGGCGCTGACCGTCGCATCCAACTTGAAAGGGCTGCCGATCGCCAGCACCCAATCACCGATGTCCAGCAGGTCGCTGTTGCCGACTTCGACCGCGGGCAAAGGTTCGCTCGACTCGATCCGCAAGATCGCGATGTCGCTGTCGGTGTCGCCTTCGATTTTGACCGCCGAGTATTCGGTTTCGTCGGACATCTGCACGACGACTTTGCTGGCGCCACGGACGACGTGTTGGTTGGTGATGATCAATCCGGTCGGGTCGACGATCACGCCGCTGCCCAGGCCGGTCAGCACGGCATCGGGGTCGTCGGGGGACTGAGTCGGTGGTGCCGGTCCCAGGTTTTCGTCGGGAACGATCGGGCCGTCGTCGTCCGATTCCTCGTCGTCTGATTCCTCGTTGCCGTTTTCGTCCCGATCGTCTTCTCCCGGATTTGCCTCGTCGTCCTCCGATTCGTCCGGCTTCGGCATCCCGGGAATCTGGGGCATCGGGATGTCGTCCAGCGGATCGTTCGAATCGCGTTTGCCGGAGCTCGGCGACGAGCCTTGACCATAGCTGAGCACGGTGACGACGCCGGGTCCGGCGCGACGCGCGGCGACCCGGAAGGCTCGGGACAACGCCCGCGGCCCGATCAGCCGGGCCAGTTCGCTTTCGGTGATTCGGATGGTTCGCTCCTCACCGAGTTCACCGGCAAGTCCGTCGGCGGCAACTTCTTGCGCGTGAACGCTCACAGCCCGACCGCCGGACCAAGCCAGACAACTCCCGATCGTCAATAAAACGGCCACCGGTACGAATCGATGCATCACAAACCTCTCTGAATGAAAAAAAACCTCGCTCACCATTATGCTCACAACGGTGCCGGCAAGTCACGGGTCTGAAACCGCCACAGGGCCAGAGCGTAAAATGCCAATCCCAAACCCAGCAGGATCAACGGATAGGCCAACGGCGGCAGCATCGCCCCGGGGACCGTCTCGGACAGGCTCCACGGCGACCAAAGATCGCCGTTGCCGATCAGCGAAGTCATTTTTTGGGGCTTGTAGCAGGTGAAGAACGACAGTTTCTGCAGCCACTCCAGAGACGGGGCCGCCTTGCCGAGCCCGAAAATCACCAATTCCACGATATAGACCGTCATCACCGCGCCGATCGTCCGCCAGCGGTAGCGGTCCAGACTGCTGAAAAAACTGGACAGGGCCAACAAGAAAAAACCGAACGCGAACAGGTGAAACACCGAGGCGGCGAACGTCGCGGCGTCGACCCGCTGCGTCATCGGGACGATTTCGACGACCGGATCGGCACCGGACAGCGGCACGTCGATGCCGATCAGCGGAATGCGAAACGAAGGCGGCGGCACGGTTTCCTTGACGGTCGAAGCTTCGATGCCCACGCCGATCCCGGCCCACAACAGCAAACAAAGCAGGGCCAGTCCGACGACGCTGACGGTCGCATGCGAAAGCATCAGTCGGGCGCGACTGACCGGTTGGGCCAACAACATTTCCAGCGTTCCGCGACTGAGTTCGCCGCTGACGACGTCGCTGCCGCGGGCGACGCACCAGATCACCGTGCACAGGATGACGATCGGTTCGTCGAACGTCATGCCGATGCGACCCGCGTAGGTCGCCAAGGCGCTGAACTCGATCGGCGCGAACTTTTCGAAGTCCTTGAACAGGTCCAGCACCGATTGAAACTGGCTCATGTCTAACAAGCCGACGACCCAAACGCGCACCCAAGCGAACGCGAACAACGCTAACCCGCATGCCGACCACAGCAAGGCGGATTGACCGATGTACTTGCGGACCAAAACGCGATCGATCACGACACCGCCTCCGTGTCTTTGCCGATCGATTCGTGAATCGTCCGAAGGTCTCGGCCGACGGGAATCGGGTGACCGAAATGCACCGCGTCGTAAACCGCTCGTAATCCCAGCGGCTCGATTCTCAAACGCGTCATTTCCAACGAATCCAGCCATGACAGCATCGGCGCCAAATCACCGGACGTGTCGATGCACAGCGTCGTTTCGGTTTCGTGATCACCTTGGACGCTCAAACGGACGCGATCGGACAACGCGTGGGGCACGTGATCCGGCGGCGATTCGATCAATCGCCGCGCCGTCGCGTTGGGAACGTCGCCGGTGATGCGGTGCTGTTGGAACAGTTCGTTCATGGACAGCTGATGGGCCAGGATGCCGCGCCGGAGAAACGCGACGCGGCCACACGTTTCCTCGATCTCGCTCAGCACGTGTGACGACAAGACGACCGTCCGCCCCTCCGCTTGGGCCTCGCGGACGCACTGCAACACGGCGCCGCGAACGGTCGGGTCCAGGTTCGCTGTCGGTTCGTCCAAGATCAAAAGCGGCGTCGAAGGTCCCAAGACGACGGCCAACGCCAACTTTTGACGCATTCCCGTCGACATGAACGCGACGCGGGTTCGCAAATTCAGTTCGAACCGATCGGCGACGGCGAGGCTGCGATCCAGGTTCCCGTCGGGGTGCATCTCGGCAAAGAATTTCAACACGCCGGTCCCTCGCATGTGTCGCGGCAAGCGTGCGTCGCCGGGCAAGTAAGCGACGCGGCGGCGAACGTCGACGCTGGCGGCCATCGCGTCGATGCCGTCGACGTGACAAGTGCCGGCGGTGGGTTTCAAGAATCCCAGCAAGGACCGAATCAACGTCGTTTTTCCCGCGCCGTTGGGACCGAGCAACCCGAACACTTCGCCGCGGCGGACTTTCAAGTCACAATCCCGGAGCGCATGGAAATCCCCGTAACGCTTGGTCAGCCCCACACAGTCGATCATCAAATCCGGTGCCATGGTGGCCAATCAAGGTCCCTCGAATTCGCGGTGGTGTCAGTTTTCATTTTCACGGTGCCATTGTGAACCCGGGTCAAACCGCAGGGGGCCGCCACTGGGAAAGCGGAGCGGATTCTGTTGAAATTCAGCCTCCCGAGCTTCCCACCGTCATCCTCCTTTCGTTTGTCCCGAGATCGCCGTGACCGCATCGCCATCGCCAACGAATCCGAACCCTGGTCATCCCGCCGCCGACATGCTGCGGGACGAGACGCTGCGGGACGAGACGCTGCGGGACGAGGACTTGCCGGCCGGTTTTCGGTTCGCGTCGACTCGCTGTGGCATCAAGCCCAGCGGACGACCCGATTTAAGCTTGGTCGTCGCCGACGGTCCGATCACCGCCGCAGGCGTTTATACGCAGAATCAAATCGTTGCGGCACCGGTCATCCTTTGTCGCCGAAACACGCCGACCGACCGGTTTCGCGCCGTCGTCACCAACAGCGGCAACGCCAACGCGTGTACCGGTGCGCAGGGCACCCGGGACGCCCAACGGATGGCCGATTTGGTCGCCGGGCACCTGGGCTGTGAACCCGATCAGGTGTTGGTGATGAGCACCGGCGTGATCGGTCATCCCTTGCCGATGGACAAGGTCGAAAAGGGAATCGCCGCGGCCGCCGCGAAACTGACCGCCGACCGACAGGGGTTCTTGGACGTCGCCGAAGCCATCCAAACGACCGATCGTTTTACGAAGATCGCCCACGCGACGATCGAGCTTTCGACCGGCCCGACACGAATCGTCGCGACGGCGAAAGGTGCCGGTATGATCGATCCCGACATGGCGACGTTGTTGGCGATGGTGATGACCGATGCCGCGTTGTCAACCGAATCCGCGGCCGGCTTGATCGCCGCGGCCGCCGACAACAGTTTGAACCGAATCAGCGTCGACGGTCACGCCAGCACGAACGACACGTTGTTGCTGTTGGCCAGCGGTCAGGGCGACAGCCTTCACGGCGACGATTTGACGAAGCTTTGTCAGGCGGTCGCCTCGTTGCTCGGCCGGCTCGGTCGATTGATCGTGGCTGACGGTGAAGGCGCGACCCATTTCATGAACTTGCAAATCGGCGGAGCCGCCGGCGACGAAGACGCCGTCAAAATCGCTCGCGCGATCGCCAACAGTCCTTTGGTCAAAACGGCGATCACGGGAGCCGATCCGAATTGGGGACGCATCGTCTCGGCCGCCGGTTACGCGGGCCCGAAGATCGAGGTCGAAAAGATGTCCCTGAGTATTCTGGGCACAAAGATTTTTGCGGCCGGCACACCGGTCCCCTACGACGCGGCCGACTTGAGCCGGCGAATGCGAGAGTCGCTGGAGATCGCCATCGAGTTGACGGTCGGGTCGGGCGACGGCGCGGCGCAGTTTTGGGCCAGTGACTTGACCAAAGACTACGTCGCGCTGAACAGCGAATACACGACCTAGATTGGCCGAGCGGTCGACGACGGATCAGGCCGCCATCAAGGACCGGTGCTGGCGACCGTACCGGATCCACTCGGTGATTTCCGCCAAGTCCGGCAACGCGCCGCCGCGAAGGATGCGTTTGCCCTCGGCGCCACGCGAAACGGGATCGACCAACGCGAACAGGTCCTCCGGTTCCCACGTCGCCAAGTCCTCCGGCGTCGTGACTTCCGCGGCGACCAACAGTTGGGCGTCGTGGCCTCGCATCATCGGCACGCGGCAGACCAGGGTGGCTTGTTGTTGCCACGCCGTCACCGTGTCCGCGTCGATCCGTTTGTGGTTCAGCCCTTCGGCCACGTCGGCCGGATCGGCGTTGAGCAAATCGTCGACCGTGTCGATGCCCTGTCGGTTCAGTCGTTCGGCCATGCGAGGCCCGATCGACGGAGCATCGACGACGTCGTCGTCGCGTTTCAGGTAAAAGCGAAGTTCGCGGGTCGTGTCGGCGCTTTCACGCGGTTCGCGGTCCTCGCGGGGCGGCCTTTCGCTACGGGTGTAAGTTCGCGATTCCTCACCCGAGTCGCGATCCATTCGAACGACGTCGCGTTGGATCGTCGAACGCTCGTCGCGATTTCGATTCGAACCGGACAAGCCGGACGAACGCCGCCGCCGAGCGTAACCTTTGCCGCTTCCGCTTCCGCTGCCGCTGCCGCTGCCGCGTCCGGAACCCGGATTGGCCCGTCCGACGCCGGTTCCTGAACCGTTGCCCCGTCCCGAACCGACATCCGCTCCCGCACCCTTTCCGTTGGCGGCGACCTGACGCAGCACTCGGCGGCGACGGATCTGACGTCCCTGGGCGTCACGTCGGTATTCGTATCCGTCACTGTCCGGGCGACCGTCTTCGTATCGTTCTTGGTCGAACGAATCTGTGGCGTCTTCACGGATGTTGCGAGCACCGACGCGGCGACCGTCGATGACGACGCCACCGATGCTGTCGTTGACGCTGCGATTGGCCGAAGCGATCCAGCTGGTGATTCGAGAGAGTTCGTAACTGCTTCCGGACAGCAAGATGCGTTGGCCGCGTTCGGTGGCCAAGAAGGATTGCACTCGAACCAGCAACGCGTCGGGGTGAATCGCCGCCAGTTGGGCCGGATCGGTGATCCCGCAACCGACCAACACGCGGGCGTCAAAGCCTCGAAGTTGGGGGACGCGACAGACCAAGCGGCATTCCGCCTGCCAACGTCGAATCGTCGCGGCGTTCGTATTGCCCAGTCCCAGCGAATCGGCAAGTCGATTGGAATCTTGCTGCATCAGGTGATTGACGTGCGTGATGCCCAGTCCGCGAAGCCGTGCCGCGGCGACTGCGTCGATCGACGGCGCCTGATCGATGGGACTATCGACGGTCAGGAAAAAAGGACTTTCCGAATCGACAGTCTCGTGACCGTCCTCGAATCCTCGGGGACTTCGACGGAGACTGCGGCTGCCATCGGTCGACACGACGTCCGCTGAAACCTGGCGTGCGTCCAGCGGTGTTTGCACGGTCGTGTATTGGTCACGATAATAAAAGCCGTCGCGATGAACCGTGCCATCGGCCGCCTGATCCGTCGCCGGGACGTGATCGCCGGGGTAGCCGCAGGTGTGCGGGTGGGGGCCGACGTAGGATTCGGCTTCGTACTGAGGCCGCCAAACGGGACGATGCGAATGCGTGGTGCGTTGGGCGTGCAGGCGGAATAGTCTTGCCCCGGTTCGCGCGGCTTGATCGGCCAGGCGGGCGTCACTGGTCAGCAACAAGATTTGTCGTCCCGTGCGGACATAGTCGAACAAGGCCGACGCGAGCGAGGAATTCGAACGGCCGTCGTCGCCGTGTTCTCGATAAGCGAGTCCGTCACTGCCGTTCGGCACCGCGTGTCCGCCGATCCAGTCGCTGGGCGTTTCGATGACCAGTGGGATCGCGCGACCGGTCCGTGCCAACAAGTCGGCTGCCGCCAATCGCACGGCCAACGCGGCGATGGCGCGATCGGTCTCGACGCAGTCTCGCTCGTCGCGGGAATCGATGCGAATCCCCAAATCCCAGGCTTCGCGGCTCGCGACGCCCGAATCGTAGTGCGAGCGACCTTGTGGCAAATGCCGTCGGGCCGCCGGATTCCAAGAAATGTTTCGCAGGCGTCCGGCCGACAGTCGGACCAGCCAGCGACTGGCCGCTTCGGCAAGCGGCGATCGGTTTCCGGTGCTGCGAACGAGCGCTCCGAGTCGGGCCAGGATTTCGCGTCGCCGATTTTGCAACCATCCGGCTCGCGAGCGGGACGACAAAGCCGCGTCGATCTGACGAAGTTCGCTGACGATCGATTCGTATTGCCGATGGTCGGGCGGCGAAGCAGCCACGGTTTCGACGACCGGCAATCGCCGCAGCGAGGCACGCAACTTGGCGGCTTCGTTCAAGCAATTTTCCAGTGCCGTGGTGACGCGGTGGTATTCCTCGCTGCGAATCGATCGTTCGTGGTACCAGTTGGGATGGCGATAGTAGGACGAATCCAGGTCGCCGTAGTGATACGGATCGCCGGGGCCCGCCGGGTGTCCGACGAGTTCGGTTTCGGGTTTGAATTGACGCAGCAACGATTCGCGATGACCGGCCAGTCGGTCGATGGCACCACTGAGCCAATGTTCGCAATGATCCAGGTCGGCGGCACAGTGATGGTTGACCACGCACGAGGCTTCGTGGACCGGACGGATCGCCGTTTGCAAGTCGTGCCGGATCGCTCGCAAGGTTTCCAAAATTCCGCCCACCGACGAAGGCCGGGTGCCGAGGTCCGTCCCGCCGGTAACCGGTCGATACACCGGAGCGTTGCGGTACCAGTCGGCGGCGATCGGCGACGCCGCATCGTAGTGGCTGAGCAGCCAGTCGATCTGGCGGGTCGCCGCGTTGATCCGCATTTCGATGTCGGCCGAAGGCATCGGTCGGTAGGCGTCGCTGTAGAAACGATCCCAGCCGCGAGACGGGTCGTAGCGGTCCAAGGCTTCGGCGAACGCGTCGACGCGACGAAGCGGATCACCGTATCGCGGGTCACTGTGACGCGAGTCGGCGTCATGAAGGTCGCCGAATCGTGGATCACATGACGTCGCATCGGACGCCGAACGACTCCAGGTGGCGGCGTAGTTCATCGTGACTTTCAAGCCGCGGACTTCGACCAGCGTGCGGCGGAGGTGAACGATTTGTGCGTCAATGTCCGCGATGCGAGTGCGAAGGTCCGCGTTCCATCGCGACGTCCATCGGCTGTATCCGCGATGTTCGGCAAAAGGCCGTGCGTCGGCGTCGATGGCGTCGATCCAGCGACGCAGTTCGGCTTGCGTTTGACGCAACGAATCGGCCCGCGTGTGCAGTTCCGCCAATCGTTGACGCCAATGATGGGCTTCTTCGGTTCGTCCCGGGTCGAGGTCCACGGGATCGTGAGGACGGTATCCGGGGTATCCGGCGACCCGGTCGGCTTCCCAGCGGGCCAGGCGCTGGTGCAAAACGCGACGCCGCGCGACCAGTGATTCGTCGGTGCCGTCAAGAACCGTCTCGCCGGCTGCGTTTTCCGGCCGGTTCGTGTCCAGCCGTGCCAACTCGGCTTCGATGTCGGCCAATTCGGTACGTAAACGACGTTGATGCTCGGAGGCTCGGTCGTGACGGTGATCACCGCCCATCGGATCGGTCGAACCCAGTTCGTGATAAGCGTAGCCGCGGAAACCGCTTTCGCCGCGCTCGCCCAGCGAGGAATCGCCGTGCAGCGGCAAGCCGTCGTAGGTGTCCTGGCAGTCGAGTCCGCTGCGGATGCAAGCGGAAACGACGCGTATGACGTTGGTGTTGTGCGTGTCGGTGATGACACCGTCGACGATCGACTCGGGCAACTGGATGCTCTTGAGCGACATTCTCGCGTCGCCGGATCGGCCGGCGCCGCTGACCCAGGACTCGCGGAGGTTTTCGTATCGCAACGGATACTCGCCACGCGTTTCGAATTCGATCGTGCGGCGGCCGTGTGGCGAACCGTCTTGTTCGCGGCGACAATGCACCATGCCGTTGCGATCGGCCCAGACGACGCGGCCGGTGCTGCTGGACATCATGCCCAGGGGATATTCCCGGTCGACCAGCGAATCGCGGATGAAGCGTGCGATGGCGGTTTTTCCCGCACCTTCGGGGCTGAGCAGGACGTTCAGGTGTTCCGAAAGCGGACCGATTTCGACTCGGTTCAGCGGTCCATGGGCGTCAATATCAATTCGGTCCAACAGCATGGTCAGGCTCCTCCATGGCCACGTGGGTCTTCGATTCGTTATCCCACCAGCCGGGGACGGCCTACTTGCCGGCCCTTGCGGGACGCCGGCGGGATCGCTGTTTCACAGACGACGATCGGACTTTAGACGAAACCCAAATTTTCTGGAAAGAGCGATTCGGGGGAAATGCGTTCACCCTTCGCCTTTTTCTGGGACCTTTTCCAAGATGTCCAGCAAAACCTGGTCCGGTTCGACGCCCTCGGCCTGGGCTTCGAAGTTCAGCAGCACGCGATGCCGCATCGTCGGCAAGAAGACCCGGCGGACGTCTTCGAAGCTGACGTTGTAACGGCCCTCGAGCAGCGCCCGGACCTTGGACGCCAGCGCCAGCGTTTGGGCACCCCGCGGGCTGCTGCCCCAACGCACGTATTGGTTGGTCGCCTCGACGCTGTGCGGCCCGTCGGGATGCGTGGCCAACGTCAGCCGCACCAAGTAATCCTGAACGTGCGATGCCAAGATGACTTCGCGGATCAGGCCTTGCAGTTGCAAGATCTCTTCACCCGCCATCACTTTTCGAATGTCGGCCTTTTCGCCGCGAGTCGTCCGGTCGATGATCGTGCTGAGTTCTTCGCGGCTGCTGTAGCCGACGACCAACTTGAACAGGAATCGGTCCAGCTGGGCTTCCGGCAGCGGGTAGGTTCCCTCTTGTTCGATCGGATTCTGCGTCGCCAAGACGAAGAAGGGCTGGTCGAGTACGAATCGTTTTCCGCCCGCCGTGACGGTGCCCTCCTGCATCGTTTCCAGCATCGCCGACTGGGTCTTGGGCGTCGCGCGGTTGATTTCGTCGGCCAACAAGATCTGCGTGAACACCGGGCCTTTTTGAAACTCGAATCGCCGGTGTCCTTCGGCGTCCTCGACAATCATGTTGGTGCCCAAGATATCCGCGGGCATCAAGTCGGGTGTGAATTGGATGCGGTTGAAGTTCAACTCCATGACTTCGGCCAAGGTCCGCACCAGCATCGTCTTGCCGAGACCCGGCACGCCTTCGAGCAGACAGTGTCCGCCGCAAAGCATCGCCGTCAGCACGCCGTGAACGATGTCGTCGTGGCCGACGATGACGCGGCCGATCATCTCGCGAACCGCGTTGTATCGGTCGCGAAATTTTTCGGCCTGGGCCTGCATGGATTCAGCGGTGGTGTTCATATTCGAGGGGGGCTCGGTCGTCACGATGGGAAGAGGGACCACGCGGGCGTCAAGTCTAACCGATGACGAGCGGCTTCGGGGGGGCACGCGAAACACCGGTCGCGTCATCATCACCGTCGGCTGCTTTCCGATCGACGGGGCGACCGTCAGTCCACCGGGAATCCGCGTTTCCGCAGCAGTGCCGCGGTGTCGACGTCGCGGCCACGGAACCGACGGAAACCTTCGGCCGGATCGATCGTGTCGCCGACCGACATGACGTTTTCGTACAGCGACTGGGCCGCTTCCTTGTCGTAGTAGGTTCCCTTGTCCTCGAAGACCTCCGCCGCGTCCGCCGTCAACGCGTCGGACCACAAGTAGCTGTAGTAGCCGGCGGAGTAACTGTCGCTGGAAAAGATGTGCGCGAAATGCGGCGTCCGGTGACGCATCGGGATTTCTTCGGGCATCCCCAAGTCCGCCAACGTTTCGCGTTCGAACACGTCCGGGTCGATGTCGGCATCACCGGCCAGGTGCAGTTTCATGTCGATCAGGGCGCTGGCCAAGTACTCCGTCGTGCCGAAGCCTTGATTGAACGTGCTGGCCTTTTCGATCTTGTCCAGCAATTCCTGCGGCATCGGATCACCGGTTTGGTAGTGCACGGCAAAGCGGTTCAAGACCTCCGGCGTCGACAACCAATGCTCGTTGATCTGCGACGGGAATTCGACGTAGTCCCGCGCCACGTTGGTGCCCGACTGCGAGGGATACTTGACGTCCGAGAGCAGGCCGTGCAGGGCGTGGCCGAATTCGTGGAACAACGTCACCGCGTCGTCCCACGAAATCAGGGTGACTTCGCCCTCGGGGGCTTCGACGAAGTTGGAGTTGTTCGAAACGATCGGAGTCCGCACCTCGTCCATCGTCGACTGTTCACGGTAGTCGGTCATCCAAGCTCCGCTGCGTTTTCCTTCGCGGGCGTACGGATCCAGATACCATACGCCGACGTGTTCGCCGTCGGCATCGGTGACTTCCCAAACCCGCACGTCGGGGTGAAAGACGGGGATGCCCGAAAGCGTCTTGAATTGCAATCCGTACAACTCGCCGGCCGCCCACATCATGCCTTCCCGCAATTTCTCCAGTTGCAGGTAAGGCTTGACCTCGTTGAAATCCAAGTCGTATTTCACCTTGCGGACCTTTTCGGCGTAGTAACGGTAGTCCCAGGGTTCGATCGTCACGCCGGGATCTTCGTCGTCGGCGATCGCTTGCATGTCGGCGACTTCCTCCTTGACCCGTGCGAGTGCCTTGGGCCAGACCCGGAGCATCAATTCCATCGTCGCCTCGGGCGTCTTGGCCATGGTCGGTTCCAAACGCCAATGCGCGTGGGTTTCGTAGCCCAGCATTTTCGCCCTTGCCGCACGCAGTTTCAATATTTCCGAGATCGACGCGTTGTTGTCGTACTTGTCGCCGTTGTCGCCGCGGCTGTAATAGTTCCGCCAGACCCGTTCACGAAGCTGGCGATTCTTGGCGTAGGTCAGAAAGGGATCCATCGACGAACGGGTGTTCGTGATCGCCCACTGGTCGGGCCGGCCTTTCTCGGTCGCCGCACTTTTCATCGCGGTGACGACGCTGTCGGGCAGCCCCGCCAGATCGGCTTCGTCGTCGATCCAGGTGACGTAGCCCTTTTCGTCTTCCAAAACGTTTTGGCTGAAATCGGTGAACAGCCGCGCCAGCCGCTTGTTGATCTGGGACAGCTTGGCCTTGTCCGCGGAGTTCAGCTTCGCGCCTTTGCGAACGAAGGTCTTGTAAGCGTCGTCGACCAGTCGTTTTTGGGCCACCGTGAAGTCGCCGCTTTCCAACTGCTCGTAAACCGCTTCGATCCGTTCGAACAGTTTTTCGTTTTGAGTGATCCAGTCCGAGTGTTCGGACAATTTCGGCACGATCGATCTTTCCAAATCGGGAATCGGGCCGACGTTCAAGTTCGACGTGTGCACGTCAAAGACGGTTTCCAAGCGGCGCAGCATTCGGCCGGCCTTTTCCATCGGCACGAAGGTGTTCGCGAAGGTCGGCGGGTCGGGGGCGTCGGCGATGGCTTGGTACTCGGCCTGCGTCGCCGCGATCGCATGGTCGAACGCCGGTTCAAAGTCGGCGATGCGAACCGAGGACCAAGGCGGCAACCCGCCGAAGGGGCCGGCCCAAGGTTGCAGCAACACGTTGTCGGAAAACGTTTGTCCGGCGTTCTCGTTCTGAGCCATCAGTGAACTGTGTGAAAAAAGGACGGACGGAAAAAAGACGAGCGCTGTGAAGCCACCCAAAAAACGAAAGCGTGTCATAGGACGATTCCTGATCGGGGCAAATTAAACCATCGAAAAAACTTGGTGCAGAAATTCGGCCGCGCGAACTTCGATTCCCGGGCAAGTGCTCTCTCGCGGGCCGGCGATGTTCAGCGTCGCCGGCCTGATCTCGCTCAGCCAACGACGCGCCCGGTCGACTTGCTGCGTCGTCAGTTTGATCGTCACCGAGGGCTTGTGGTGTTTTCGTGTCAGCCGGCGCGTCAGCAGTGTTCCGCCCCCGAGTCGGCCTTCGTAAAGAATCAACGTCGCGTCACTGTCGATCACATTTTGCAATGTACGCGGGGGATAACCGGATTGATCGTGCTCGGTCAGATCGTAGCGACTCGGCACCGTGCCGTCCTCAGCCAGGCGTCCCGGCGGACACCAGCCGCCGTGTTCGATCCCCAGCGCGATCGCGACGTCCAGTCCCGCGCGGTCGACGCCGGTTTGTCCTCCCGAGACGATCCGCGTCGGCACGAACGTCTCGGCCGTGCACTCGGCGGCTCGCTTCGCTGGCTCAGTCATCGGCAAGTTGAAAGTGTTCCTGAACGATCGCCCACTGGTCGTTGATCGATCCGACCCCGAGGGCTTGCAGGCGTTTTTTCCAAGAGATCGGTGGCGGGCAAGTGTACCAACGGTGATCCTTCAGCGTAGGGTGTCGCAGCCTCAGCCGCCAACTGTGCAGGGCGATTCCGTCGGCGAACCGCATCGCCGCCTTGTATTTGCGGTCGCCCAAGACGGCATGGCCCCGATCGGCGAGCTGCACGCGAATTTGGTGCTTGCGGCCGGTCCGCAACCGAACGGCCAGCAGCGTTTCGGATTCGCTCGACGCCAGTCTCAGGTAGTCGCAAGTCGCCTCTTTGGCGTCCGCGTGGTCCGCCGCAACGACCCGCATGCGTCGGGCCGCGTCGTCTTTGGCGACCCAGTCGACCAACTGTCCCGCGTCGGCGCCGAATTCTCCCTGCACGATGGCCAGATAGATTTTGTCGGTCGATTCGGCGTCGGTTGCGGCAAACTGTTTCTGCAACCGTGCGGCGGCCTTGCTGGTCCTTGCCAGCACCAAGACGCCGCTGGTCATCGTGTCCAAACGGCTGACAACGCCGACAAACACGTTGCCCGGTTTGTCGTATTTCTTTCGCCAGTAGTCCTGGACCATCGAGTGGATCGTGGGTGTGCCGGGAGCCGCGCCCATCGTGGCGATGCCGGCGGGCTTGTTGACGACCAGCACGTGATTGTCTTCGTCGATGATCGAAAGCGTCATTAGCGACATTTCAGCTTGACTTTTGAGCCTTGCGGGCACAGAATATTGACGGAAGGCAACAGCTTTTCCCCGAACAAGTTTCGATGCTTTGCTCGTTAATTTTCGAGACGGTTCGATACGGCTGCGGGGGGCGATCTGGATTCGACCGGATGGCGAGAAGCGTCGGCCTGCATGTCGTGGTTGATCAGTTGGCCACGTAAAAAGCTGATCAAAACCTTTAGTTGCAAACGAAAGTTATGCACTGGCCGCCTAAGAACAGGTAGCCCGGGTTGATGGGGATTGCCAAAGTCGCCTGAAAACCCGTCGTCAATTTTGGCTGGCCCGCCGTCCTACTCGAGACGCGGTGGGCGAGACTTGATTCGAGTTAGCGAGCGACGGAGCCTGTCGGGCAGCGCCGTGGCGAGCGAATGGTTTCCTTCGAGGAAGCACAAATAGTTCGACTACACATGTAGACGGTCGCGTGGACGCATCGCGGGACGCGGGTTCAATTCCCGCCGCCTCCACTCAAAAAGAAAAGCCGCTCGCCGAATTCTGGCGAGCGGCTTTTTTTATCGAAAAACCGAACAGACCTGTGGTGTCGCGGTCGGCCGGCAGGGCCGTGGTGAACGATCACCGGCGTCTCACGGCGTCGCGGTTTCTTCCGCCTCGGCCTCGGGCGGCGCGATGCCGAAGTCGCCGGCGATGGCGATCGCCATCGTTTCCGGGTCGATGTATCGCCGGATCGCCGCGTTGACTTCTTCCAGCGTCGCGTCGGCGATCTGTTGCTCGTGGTCGGCTTGATGTTGCATCGTGCGGTCGTTGAACAAATTCAAAACCAAGGTCGTCGCCAAATTGCTGTCTTGGGTTCGCCCGACGATTTGCTTTTGCAAGTAAGACGTCTTCGCCTTGGCCAGTTCGTCCGCCGTGACGCCTTCATCGCGGATCAGGATGATTTCTTCCATGATCACGTTGAGCAATTTTTCGCGGTTCTCCGGATTCGTGATCGCGTACAGCATGAAATCGGTCCGGTCGTCTTTGGGCCGTGGAGTGATTCCCGAGCCCACGCCGTAGGACAAGCCTTCTTTTTGACGGACGCGGTCACCCAGTCGGCTGCTCAAGCCGCTGCTGCCGAGTACGAAATTGCCGAGCACCAAGGCCGCGTATTCCGGATCGGTGTCCGTCAATTCGTATTGCTGGCCGCCGTAGAGCACCGCGTTTTTCTTGTCCGGCGTTTCGATCGTCAACAGTTTCGATTCGTCCAACTTGACGGCCGGACGATCGATTCGCTGGTACGGTTGATCGCCGGTCCAGCCGTCGAGAATAGCCGTGAACTTTTCGATCACGGTTTCCGGTTCGAAATCACCGACCGCGACGACTTCGCCACCGTGGTTGCCCAAGAATTCCTCGTGCAGTTTGCGAAGTTCGTCGATGGTGACGGCTTCGTACATCGCGATTTCTTCCTCAATCGTTTGCACGTATCGGATGTCGTCTTTGTCGTAGGGTGACAACGCCGATTGGATTGCGCGGGGTGCCAGGGCCTGTGGGTCGTTCAGGCTTTGCTGCAGACCGGTAATGACCTGACGCCGGATGACCTCGAGTTCCTTTTCGTCCAGCCGGGGTTTTCTGAGCAAGTCGCCGATCAACGCGATCACTTCGGGGACAAACTCGCGTTTGGTTTGGACCCGCGCCGTCAGCACGCCGAGCTGGGTGTACATGGACAGGTTGGTCCTTAGGCGAGTCAACTCGTCTTGCAAGGCTTGGTAGTCCAAGTCCTCGGTGCCTTTGGCCATCGCCATGCCAAGGAGTTCCGCCGCGCCGCGTTTGTCCAACAATGTTTCCGGCGTCCCGAACCGCATCGTGACCATCATCGCGACGGATTCCCCACGTGTCTTTTTCGGCAGCAACGCGTATTCGATCCCGCCGACCAGGTCACCGCTGATCACGCGGGCTTGGATCGCCATCGGGTCGGGATCGAATCGTTCGCCTTGGGCGACGGCTTCGCGGCCCTTGTAACCGTCCAGAATGGCGGCCAAGTCCGGCGCTTCGGGAATCGTGATTCGCTCGTTCTGATCGGACGGAATGAACAGCCCGACCGTGCGGTTGTCGCGGACGAAATATTTGGACGCGACGTCTTGAACGTCCGCGACCGTCAAGGCTTCCAAGTTGTCGCGGAACAAGAAGTACAAACGCCAATCGCCTTGCGCGGCCCAGTCGCTCAACGCGATCGCGATTTGGTCGCTATTGGACGATTCCAATTCGCGTTGTTTCAAAAGGTTCTGGCGGGCGCGTTCCAGATCGGCTTCGGTGATCGGGTTTTCGTCGAAGGATCTCTCCATCAACTCGATCAATTTCAGTCGCGCTTCCTCGATCGATTGATCCTTGGGGACTTCGGCCAACGTTTTGAACAATCCGGGTTCGTTCAGGCCGTTGACCATCGCGTAGACATTGCTGGCCATCTCGGTTTCGACCAAGCCTTTGTACAGTCGGCCGCTGGGTTCGTCGCCCAGGATCTGTTGCAGGACTTTGACCGCTGCGAACTCTTTGTGGCTGCCCGCCGGCACATGATAAGCCGCCCCGACCCACTGGACATCGCCGGCGCGGCGCAGCACCACGGTTCGCTCGCCGTCTTGGGCCGGTTCGACGGTGTAGGTGTCGTCGATCGGCGTCTCGGGAGCTTTCAACGCACCGAAATGTTCGTCGACGTAATTCAACGCGTTTCGCGTGTCGAATTTTCCCGCAATGACCAACAAGACGTTATCGGGCCGATAAAACTTGCGATAGAAACGACGCAGCTTGACGACCGGGACGCGTTCGATGTCGCTGCGGTTGCCGATCGTGCTCTGTCCGTAGTTGTGCCATTCGTAAGCCGTTGCCTGCATCCGCTGCATCAGGACGCTGACGGGGGAATTTTCGCCGCGTTCGAACTCGTTGCGGACGACGGTCATTTCGCTGGCCAAGTCCTCGCCCTTGATGAAGCTGTTGATCAACCGGTCGGCTTCCAGATTGATGGCGAATTCCAAGTTTTCCTCGCTGGCCGGCAGCGTTTCGTAGTAATTGGTTCGGTCCAGCCACGTCGTGCCGTTGAACCGTGCCCCGCGATCCTGCAAAGCCTTGGGAACGTTGGGGTGTTCCGGCGTGCCCTTGAACAGCATGTGTTCCAACAAGTGAGCCATGCCGGCTTCCCCGTAGCCCTCGTGTCGCGAGCCGACGAAGACCGTCATGTTGACCGTCACGACCTCCTTGGACTCATCGGGAAACAGCAACACGCGGACGCCGTTGTCCAAGCGGTATTCGGAAATGCCTTCGATCTCAGTGACTTTCATGAGCGAGTCGTTTTCGCTGGTGGGCGTGTTTTCGGCGGATTCGGTCGGTTCGGCAGTTTCCTGTGCCTGGGCAGTCTCCTGTGCCCGCGCGATCGGGGGCGCGGCCGGACCGGCCAGGCAAAAGATCAGACCCGGCAAAAACCATCGCGGATCCGTCCATCGTTGTGTCAGCGTGCGTCTCATCAATTCAGTCCCTCCCGAAGCGACCCGGCAAAATAAGGCATTCCCCGCGACGTGCGGGTTTGGGTTAGTGTAACGATCTGTCGATTCATCGAAACAAGCCGTTGCTCCCCGTTTTCTTCGTTCCCTACAAGGCAAGTCCCCGCGATGTTCATTGTTTTCCGTACCGTCCTGGTACCGTCGTTGTGTTTCTGTGCAAGCGTGCTGCTAGCGACCGCTCCGGTTTCGGGTCAGCCTGTTTCGGGTCAGCCTGTTTCGGGTCACCGGATCCTGCTGGGCGGCGGCGACGGTTTGGCGATGGTCGAACCCGATGGCGAAATCAGTTGGCGAATGCCCTGGGGTGGCATTCACGATTTGCACGTGTTGGAAAATGGCGATGTCCTGACCCGCCGCGGTCAAGCCGGCGTCGTCATCATCGATCCCGAATCGAAACAGGTCGTCTGGGAATATGACGCCGCGACCGCCAACGGCAACGAGGGCAAACGCGTCGAGGTGCATGCCTTTGAGCAACTGGCCGACGGTAACGTGATGATCGCCGAATCGGGAACCGCGCGGATCATCGAAGTCGACCGAGACGGCAAGATCGTTCACGAAGTCAAACTGGTGACGGAAAACCCCAGCGCCCACAGCGACACGCGTCTGGTTCGCAAGCTGAGCTCGGGCAACTACTTGGTCGCCCAAGAGGCCGACGGAAAGGTCCGCGAGTACGCACCCGACGGCAGCGTGGTTTGGCAGTACGAAGTCCCCCTGTTCGGCAAATCGCCGGCCAAGGGACACGGCCCGGAAGCCTTCGGCAATCGGCTGTTCTCGGCGACGCGTCTGGACAACGGCAACACGTTGATCGGCGCCGGCAACGGCCACAGCGTTCTGGAAGTCACGCCGACGAAAGAAATCGTCTGGCAGATTCACCAAGACGATTTGCCGGGCATTCGCCTGGCTTGGGTGACGACGGTGCAGGTTCTGGCATCGGGCAACTACCTGATCGGCAACTGTCACGCGGGCCCCGGCCAGCCGATCTTGGTCGAAGTCGATCCGAAGACCAAGGACGTTGTCTGGACCTTGGACGGCTACGAGCGATTCGGCAACAACGTGTCGAATTCGACGGTCGTGGCGAAGTGATTTGAAAACGCCGGGACGACGTTATTTGTTCAGGTGAACATCGCCAGCAGTTCCTTGGTGACGTCGTTGGCGGGTCGATCCGCGTCGATCACCGCGGTCATTCGGCTGCTGTGGGGCAGTTGTTCCAAGAACCCTTGGCGAACCTTTTCCAAGTAAGCTTCGCCACGGGATTCCATGCGATCGGTCGGACGATCGAGTCGACGCATCGACGCTTCGGCCGACATGTCCAACAGCACGGTGACGTCGGGAACGAGCCCGTCGTTAGCGGCGCGGCCGAGTTCCCACAACAATTCCGGCGTGACGTCGCCGCCGACGCTTTGATAAACGACGGTCGATAGCAAGAAGCGATCGCTGAGCACCCAACGGCCCGCGTCGAGCGCCGGGCGGATGATCGTTTCGACCATTTCGCATCGACTGGCCATGAACAGCATCGCTTCGGTGCGGCGGTGGATCGTCAGGTCACTGCCCAGCAAGATTTCACGCAGTCGCGCGCCGACCGGCGTGCTGCCCGGATCGTGAACGACCAGCACGTCGTGACCCAGCGATCGCAGGTGGTCGTCGAGCCGCCGGATTTGCGTCGATTTTCCGACGCCGTCGATACCGTCAAGCGTGATGAACATGGGCGGGATCAGGCCGCGAAATCAGGGCTGGGAAAAATCGGAGGAGTAATTGTCGACTCGGCCGACGACGGGATAGTGAGCATAATCGCTGACCCGCCAGTCCTTGCCGCCGTGCCCGGGGTGCTTGCCGACTTTCAGAAAACGCAGGATCAGCTTTCGCGGGACCCGGACGTTTTTCACCGGCCCGCTGCGCTCGCTGACCTCGACCGTCACGGTCAGTTCGACCTCGGCTTCGGGGGGGAAGCTGTCGTCGAACAAATCGATGCGGCGGAGCCGATTGACGCGAGCCGTGTCGAACCGATAACGCGACAACTCGTTCTCGGCTCGGGCTTTCAAGTCGTCGCTTGCCAAGAACCGCACCGCCGCGTCGTGGTCGTTGGCCTGGATCGCCGCGGCGACGTCGTCGATGATTTCTTCGATCCGTTCACGCTCGGTGACCAAGCGATCGGCAAGCCACCAAGCGGCCGGGATCAGCAAGCCGCAGGCGACCGCGGCCGCCAGGGACAGACGCCGGCCGTCTTTCAACCACAACGTCACCAAGACCGCGACGACGGCCGCGATCATCAAGGACAAAACGAGTGGTTTTTCGGCAAGCAGTTCGTACATGCGTGCGTGCAGATCGTCGGCCGACGCTAGGACGTCAGCTTGGCCTTGAACAGCGGGCCGCCGTAGAGCGCGTTGTCGCCCAGGGTTTCTTCGATCCGCAGCAACTGGTTGTACTTGGCCATCCGGTCGCTTCGGCTGGCCGATCCGGTTTTGATTTGCCCGGTCGACAACGCGACAGCCAGATCGGCGATCGTCGCGTCTTCGGTTTCTCCGCTGCGGTGACTGGTCACCGCGGTGTAACCGTTTCGCCCGGCCAACTGGATCGAGTCGATCGTTTCGGTCAGCGTGCCGATCTGGTTGACTTTGATCAGGATGCTGTTGGCGATGCCTTCGTCGATTCCGCGTTGCAAGCGTTCGACGTTGGTGACGAACAAGTCGTCGCCGACCAATTGGACCTTGTCACCCAACTTGTCGGTCAGTTTTTTCCAAGTCGCCCAGTCGTCTTCGCTGCACCCGTCTTCGATGCTGCAGATCGGATACTTGTCACACCAGCCGGCCAGGAAGTCGACCATTTCGTCGCCCGAAAGTTGCTTGCCGTCGATCGAATACTTTTCAGTCTTGTCGTCGTAGAACTCGGTCGACGCGGCGTCCAACGCGATCCAGACTTGCTCGCCCGGCTTGTAACCGGCTTGTTCGATCGCCGTCATGATCACGTCCAAGGCTTCTTGGTTGCTTTTCAGGTCGGGCGCGAAACCGCCTTCGTCGCCGACGGCCGTGTTGTAGCCTTTGCCGGAGAGAACTTTCTTCAGGTTGTGAAAGATCTCCGTGCCGCACCGCAACGCGTCGCTGAAACGCTCAAAGCCCAGCGGCATGACCATGAATTCTTGCACGTCGACGCTGTTGTCGGCGTGTTCGCCGCCGTTGATGATGTTCATCATCGGGGCCGGCAACAGACGGGCGCCGGCGCCGCCCAGGTAACGATACAGTTGCTGGTCGGTCGACGAAGCGGCCGCGTGGGCGGTCGCCAGGCTGACGCCCAGGATCGCGTTGGCACCCAAGTTTTTCTTGTTCGGCGTGCCGTCCAATTCCAGCATGCGATGATCGACCGCGGCTTGATCGGTCGCGTCCATGCCCTGCAAGGCTTCGGCGATCGTCGTGTTGACGTTCTCGACGGCTTTCTGGACGCCTTTGCCCATGAAAACGGCTTTGTCGCCGTCGCGGAGTTCCCACGCTTCGTGAACGCCCGTGCTGGCCCCGCTGGGGACCGCCGCGCGGCCGACCGCACCGTCATCCAGCATCACGTCGCACTCGACGGTCGGATTGCCGCGGCTGTCAAGAATCTGGCGAGCATGGATGGCTTCGATCAGGGACATGAGTGTGCCTTTTTTGCAGAAAACAAGGTGATAGAAAGTTGGGATGGGTGGATTTCACGTCAAGTCCACCGGGCCGCGTCGGATTCCGTCGGTCGGCACCGTTGTCTTGCGGGCCGGCATTCTGTCCAATCGACTGCCGGGTGACCACCCGCCGTCCGTGGTCCCTCCAGCGCACCGAACACGAACCCACCAGCACCGCAAGCACCGATGTTTACCGGACTCGTCGAATCCCTGGGCCGAATCGTCGCCATCGCCGACCAGCCCCCCGGCAAGCGTTTTTCGATCGACGCCGGCGACGTGGCCGTCGGCGTGACGATCGGCGACAGTATCTGCATCAACGGCTGTTGCCTGACCGTCGTCGCGACCGACGCGGCGGTGTTGGATTTCGAAGCCGGGGAGGAGACTTTGTCGCGGACGAACCTGGGTCGGCAAGTCGTCGGATCCGAGGTCAACCTGGAACGAAGTTTGGCCGTCGGTGACCGCCTGGGCGGACACTACGTCACCGGTCACGTCGACGAACTGGGGACGCTGATCGAACGTCGCGAAGACCCGCCTTGGGCGTTCCTGCGGTTCGGCATGTCGCGCAAACTCGCCTCCCAGGTCGCCGAGAAAGGCAGCATCGCGATCGACGGCATCAGTCTGACCGTGGTTGATGCCGATCCTGACAGTTTCACCGTCGCGTTGATCCCGCACACCTTGGACGTCACCACGCTGGGCAACTGTGCCGTCGGCGACCGAGTCAACCTGGAAAGCGACGTGCTGGCCAAATACGTCCAGCGCAGTCTGGCGATGGAAGGCAAATAGTGGACGCACATCGTCACACGGCGACTTACCTCTCGCAACGATTGGCCGAAGCCGGGCTGCGTCCGCTCAGCCGATTCGGCCAGAACTTTTTGATCGACTTGAACCTGGTCGACTTGATCGCCAACGCCGCCGAACTTCGCCCGACCGACGTGGTGTTGGAAATCGGGACGGGCGTCGGTTCGCTGACGCAGCGGCTGTCGGACCGCGCCGGCGCGGTGTTGACCGTGGAGATCGACAATCACTTGTTCGAACTGGCCGACGAAGAAGTCGGCGGGCGGCCGAACGTCAAGCTGATTCACGGCGACGCGCTAAAAAACAAAAACACGTTGCGGCCCGAATTGATGCGGCACATCGGCGATGCGATGCGGCGGATCGGGCCGGAGTCGCGGTTCCTGTTGGTCGCAAACCTGCCTTACAACGTGGCAACACCCATCATCAGCAACCTGCTCCTGGAATCACCCCCGCCCGACGCGATGGTGGTGACGATTCAAAAGGAATTGGCCGACCGCATGATGGCCGTGCCGTCGACGAAAGATTACGGCGCGTTGTCGGTGTGGGTGCAAGCACTCTGCGACGTGTCGCTGGTCCGCTTGTTGTCGCCCAAGGTGTTCTGGCCGCGCCCCAAAGTCGACTCGGCGATCATCCGCTTGGACTTGGTCCCCGAACGACGCGAGGCCTTTGTGGACTTGAAGGATTTTCATCAAACGGTTCGATCGTTGTTTTTTCATCGCCGCAAGTTTTTGCGAAGCGTGGTGATCAGCGCGACGAAAGGCCGTCTGGATAAGTCGCAAGTCGACGAAGTCCTGAGATCACTCGGCCACGGAGAAACGGCCCGCGCCGAGGAATTGCCTGTTCCCGAAATCGTGGCGCTGGCCGAAGCCTTGCGGGTGACCCGGAATCAAGTCGCCCGGGATCAAGCCGCCCGGGATCAAACTGCGGCAACGGACGCGGCGTCCGAGCCCGAGCGCTGAAAGCGAGACGCATTGCCCACCGACCGTCGGCTCTGTTTTTCCTTTCGGCATCAGGGGTGACGATTTCCTCGATGTCGGAATCGGCGGTTGCTCGGCGAACCGGGGGGCGGTGATGTTGAGTAAAATACGGTGCCGCCTGCTCTTTGTGTTTTCCTTTGAATTTCGTGTTCAGCATGTCGTCCCCACGATCGATTGCCGGAGCAACGGCCAAGCCCGGGCGAGTCATCACGCCGCGATTGCGGGTGCTGTTGGTCGTCGTGCTGACGCTGTTCGGGATGTTGGCGGCCAACGGGTTGTATCTGTCGGCGGTGACGTGGATTCAGCATTTCACCGGCCGCGTCTTGGAGGACCATTTCTATCAGTTGATGTTTCTGGGGCATCTCGCGTTGGGATTGCTGTTGATCGTGCCCACGGTCGTCTTCGGGCTCGCGCACCTGTGGCGGGCCAAAGACCGTCGGAACCGCAGGGCGGTCAAGATCGGCTACGCGTTGTTGGCGACCGCGATCGTGATCCTGGTCAGCGGGATCTTGTTGACTCGCATCGGATCGTTTCGCCTGGTCGATCCGTCGTCGCGGCGGATCGTGTATTGGATGCACCTGATCGCACCGCTGGCGGCGATCTGGCTGTACTGGCTGCACCGACTGGTCGGACCGCAAATCAAGTGGCACGTCGGTCGCCGCGTGGCCGTGGCCATCGGTGTCTTCGTCGCCGTGATGGTCGGCATTCAGGCCTCCGACCCCCGTGTCAGTGGAGACCGTGGGCCGGCCGAAGGTCGCAAATACTTCCTGCCGTCGCTGGCCAAGACGACCAGCGGAAAATTCATCGCGGCCGAAACGCTGATGAACGACGACTACTGCTTGGCGTGTCATCAGGAGATTCATGACAGTTGGATTCACAGCGCCCACAAGCTCAGCAGTTTCAACAATCCGGCCTATCGGGCGAGCGTCCGGGAAACGCGGCAAGTCGCCAGCGAGCATAGCGGAACGGTCAAAGCCGCCCGGTTTTGCGCGGGCTGCCATGATCCGGTGCCGTTTTTTGCCGGTGAATTCGATGATCCCGCTTACGACGACGTGGGGAACCCGACGGCCCACGCCGGGATCACGTGCACGGCGTGTCACGCGATTCAATCGGTCGACAGCGACCGCGGGAACGCGGATTACACGATCGACGAACCCGAACATTACCCGTTCGCCTACAGCGACAACGGTCTGCTGCGATCGCTGAATCACTTGATGGTCAAAGCCAAGCCGGCGTTTCACAAGCAAGAGATGCTCAAGCCGTTCCACAAGACCGCATCGTTCTGCGGGACTTGTCACAAGGTCGACTTGGTCGGGGAGCTGACGAAGTACAAAGAATTTTTGCGGGGTCAAAATCATTTCGACAGCTACCTGTTGAGCGGAGTGTCCGGTCACGGAGCCCGTAGTTTTTATTATCCCGACCACGCCCAGACGAACTGCAACGGTTGTCACATGCCGCCGCTGGCGAGTGACGGGTTCGGCGCGCGGTACAGCGAGGCCCTCGGGCAGTTCGCCGTGCACGACCATCGTTTTCCCAGTGCCAACAGCGCGGTGAGCCATTGGACGGGGGACGAAGCGGGCATCGAGGCGCACGAAAAGATTTTGAAGGGTTCGTTGCGGGTGGACCTGTTCGGACTTCGCGAAGGCGGCACGATCGACGGAAAACTGATTGCGCCCTTGGGGCCGAAATTGCCACGGCTTCGTCGCGGTCAAACCTACTTGGTCGAAACGGTACTGCGAACGATGACTCTTGGGCATCACTTCACCCAAGGCACCAGCGACAGCAACCAGGTTTGGGTGCATTGGACGGTCACCGACGGTGACAAGGTGATCGCCGAAAGCGGTGCGACGGATGAACGTCGTCGCGTCGACCCGTGGTCACACTTCGTCAATTCCTTTGTCTTGGACAAAGACGGCAACCGGATCAACCGACGCAACGCGCAGGACATCTTTACACCGCTGTACAGCAACCAGATTCCGCCGGGCGCGGGGCAAACGATTCATTATCGTTTGACGGTGCCGGAGCAGACCGGCGGGCCGCTGACGGTGAAGGCGAGACTTCTTTATCGCAAGTTCGACACCGAATACTTAGACTTCATCCGCGCCGATCGTGATCCCCGACGCGACCCGCTGGAACTTGGCGACGTCGGCGATCCGAACGACTTGCCGATCATCGAGATCGCGCGGGACAGCGTGACGCTGCCGATCGCCGGGGA
Source organism: uncultured Pirellulaceae bacterium (assembly GCA_964453205.1). Taxonomy (GTDB): domain Bacteria; phylum Planctomycetota; class Planctomycetia; order Pirellulales; family Pirellulaceae; genus Crateriforma. Next base: position 42,296 of record CAYVRC010000007.1, read on the forward strand.
GGATTCCGCCGGGGAGCCGAGCGATCAGACGATCCCGCTTTGGCAACGTTGGAACGATTACGGAATCGGGTTGCTTCTCAAGGGCAAAGCGGAACTCAAACAGGCGGCCGACGCGTTCCGCGAAGTCGAAAAACTGGGCCGCTACGACGGGCCGCTGAATCTGGCTCGCGCGCAGTTCGCCGAGGGCGACTTGGACGGCGCGACCGAGTCGCTCAAGCGGGCACAGGCGATGGACCCGCCGCCGCCGTCGTGGACGCACGCTTGGCTGAGCGGGATGGTCGATCGCCAGCAAGGCAATCTGGAACGGGCGGCCGAGAGCCTGCAAAGCGTCTTGGAAACGCGAGTCCCGAGTCGAGGTTTCGACTTTTCGAAAGACTACGTCGTTCGCAACGAACTGGGACTGACGATGATCGACCTGGCCCAGCGGGACGACATCCGCGGACGCGACGAGGCGGCGGCCCGATGGTATGCCCGGGCGGTGGAGCAGTTCCGGGCGGTGCTGGAGATCGACGTCGAAAACGTCACCGCGCACGCGAACTTGGCCGAGGTGCACGCGGTGCTGGGCGACCAGGAATTGGCGGCGAAGCACCGGACGCTGCACGAGCGATACAAGCCGGACGACAACGCACGCGCCTTGGCGGCACCCAAAGCCAGGCAGAAATATCCTGCGGCCAACCATGCCGCCCAGGGCGTCGTGATCTACGACACCGGGAAAGATTCGCCGGCCGAGTGAACCGCGGTGCGGCAGAGACCGGCTCCACCCGCCTAGCGGCGGCGTTTCTTGATTTTCGCGCCGCCTTGGCGGACTTTGAATTTCGGATTGCTTTTGCAAATCACGTAGATGCGCCCGCGTCGTTTGACCACCTGGCAATCAGGGTGGCGGTATTTGAGGGCGCCGATGCTGCTGACAACTTTCATCGCGTTGGCTCGGGCGTCTTGGATGCTATTGGGGTCGAAATCGGAGCGGCAGAGTATACCGAAGCGTCGCGAAACGGCAACGGCATCTCGAATTTCCGACGAGATCGGCCCGGCGCCGGCAGCCGATTCGGTCGAAAACCGGGAAGCCGGTCGCCGTCGGGATCGCTTACGGATTCCCTGGCAAGCGTCTCGGAAACCGCAGCGGCTCACCGGGCGGCAGGTCCACGTCGTGTTCTTCTTGGAAACGACGTCGCTCCACGGCGGTGGCGTAATAGGTCAGCCAGGTATCGTTGTCTTCGATGCAGCGGTATTCCAGATCCTTGCCGGGCAGGTCGACTTTCTTTTCGCAGCAGGGCAGGATGTCGTGCCGAATAACGCGGTACAGCTCGCGGTCGCTGAGGTGGTCGGTGTATCGCAGCACGATCCGCTGGGAATAAAGCCGCTCGATCGTGCGTGTCAGCAAGCTGCGGATCTCCGTGTCGCCGAGCGTCTCGGCCGGCGGCAACTCCAGGGGGGGCGAGAACCAGGCCGAGATCGGCAACGCGGGGGCCCGTTCCCAAGCCAAGATCGATGCCAGGTACTCGTTTTCCTTGACCAGCGGCATCCGCCGGGTCGTCGGATCGTCGATCGAATCATCCCGATAGGGCTCCAGCTCGTCTCGCAGACGGGCGTTGTCCATCAGCAAATCGACATCGTCGACGCCTGATCGGCTGGTTTCGCTCATATCCATTAATGCAAAGGCCCAGACATGTTTACGTTCACTTTTGCTTCGGTGGCGGCAGCCGAGCGGCTTGCGACAACGCCAACAACTTCGCACCCAGCAAGGCTGGGCGACTGCATCCAAGACTATCCGTTCGCCCGCCCAGCTCAATCGTGTTTTGAGTCAAACCGGGGCAATGTGGCGAAAATCGCCGCGTCGATCCTACCCCGACCATTACAAGCCGAACTGTTTATCACTTTCGCACGATCTCGGCGTACAAATCCGCATGCCGACGAACCATCGCGTCGACGGTGAACTCGGTCGCGATCCGTCGCCGTCCGGCCCGCCCCAGCCGCTCGGCTTCCCCGGCATCCTCCAACAACGCCATCGTCTGGCGGGCGAAATCGGCGGTGTCCCCTAGCGTCACGATCCAGCCGGTTTCGCCGTGGACGACCAAGTCCCGGTTGCCGGGAATGTCCGACGCGACGACCGGCAATCCGGCCTGCATCGCCTCGATCACTCCGTTGCTTTGTCCTTCGTATTCGCTGGCGATCCAGTACACGTCGGCGTGGGGCAGCAGGTCTGGCACGTCGTCACGCTGGCCGGCAAAGGTCATCCGGTCCGGCGTCGTGACGGCATCGCGGTGCCGCAGCAGTTCCCCCGATTGCGGGCCGTCCCCGATCACCACCAGCGTCGTGTCTTCGCGAACGGTGGCGATCAACTCGGCCGCCCAAATCAGATCGCGGTAGCGTTTCTGGGGCCACAGCCGACCGACGGCCAGGATCAGCCGGTTCGCCACCGGGATGCCCAAACGCCGGAAGGCCTCGTCACGATCGATCCGCGAAGGCCGCAGCGGTTCGATGCCGTTGGGGATGACTTCGAACAACTCCCGGGGGATCCCGTTAGCGGCATAAAAATCGACGACGCCTCGGCTGTTGGTCGTGATCCGATCGGTCCGTCTGGCCAGGAAACGGTCGATGAAAAAGTGGCCGCCGTGCTTCCAGGGATCCACGCAGCGTTCGCTGGCGATGAGGTGCGGAACGCCGGCCATCCGCGCCGCGGCGCGGCCGAAGCTGTTCGCGGCGAACAGCCAAGTGTGAACGATCTCCGGTGCAAAATCCTGTAAAGCCCTCTTGAGCCGAGAGAGCGCCGTCGGATCGGCCTTGAAGCGTTTGCCGATCACGGTGACGGGAATCCCGCGGCGGCGAAGTTCCTCGCTCCGCGGTCCGTCACGTGTCAGCAGAAACACGCGAACGTCAAAGGCTTGGCGGTCCAGGTGCGTCGCCAGCAGACAAAGTTGTTTCTCGGCACCGCCGCGATCCATCGTCGGGATGACCAGCGCCAAGCGGATTTTGTCGGCCATCATTCCGCCTTGCGTTGGGTTCGGGTCGCGCCGGCAAGCTGATCGCCGAGGCCAAGGATCTGATCGAGCACCGCTTGATACGGCGACCGGCGAATCAACCCGCGATGGTGAATCCGGGCGGCCGACTTGGCGATTTCCAGTCGATCCATTTGTCGTTTGACGGCGTCACGAAACGATTTGTGCCCCGCGTTCACGGAAGCTCTGCCGCCGACGTCGACGGGACCGGATCGATCCGGCACCGAAAACCAGGCGACGGCGTCGTCGGCTTGCGTCGCCGCGGAGGACAACAGGTCGCGGTATTCCGCCGATTCGGCGACGACGACCGGCAACTCGTGGGCGACCGCGGTGGGCAGGAAATAGCCTAATCCGGACGCGTCGGCTTGCACGAACAGGTCCGCGGCGGCATACACGTCCGCCAGCGTCGTGAACGATCCGGGCATCGCGATCGCACTGCGAACGCCGTCGGATTTCAAGTCTTGGTGCATCGCTTCGCGGGCCGGTCCGTCGCCGATCAGCCACAATTTCGCCGCCGGATACCGGCTGAGCATCCAGTAAGCGTTCTCGGTGACCGTGCGAAGTCCCGATTCCCGGGTCATCCGGCCGACGCACAAAATCACCGGCGTGTCGGGCCCTGTTTTCAAGTCGGAATTGGCGTCGGCCAAGGACGCCCTGGCGGCGGCTTTCCGCTCGGGCGTCGTCGGCGGGATCGATTCGAAGCCGATTTTGCGGCGGACGATTTTGTCCGGCGGACAGCCCGCGGCGATCAGACCGCGATGCCCGGCCGCCGAAATCGTCAGGATACGATCGGCCGTCGCCGCGACGCTCCACGTTTTCTTCGCCGTGCGGGTTCGCCCCGACCAGGCCAGATCGCTTTGCGGTCCCGCGTCGCCGGCGGTCACGACGCTGACGCAGCCGAGCGTCGCGGCGGCTTCGACCATCGCGGCGGCTTCCTCACGCATCGCGTCGGCGATCATCAAGTCGAACCCGCTCGCGTTCTGGCACAACCAAGACGCCAAGTGACGCGTGTAGCGACCGAAGGACCAATCCCGACGCGGCAAAACGGCCGGACGCCGAACGACGAAACCGCCCAGACGGCACTGATCCGACCAGGCGACCGAGTGTTTCGGCGCGACGACTTCGACGTGCACGTTGTTGCGGGCCAAACCGCCGGCCAATTGATACAACGCCGCGGCCGAATCGTGCGACCCGTGCGGCCAAAAATGCCGGCCGATCAACAACACGCGCAGACTGCGATTCACGATTTGGCTTCCGCAGCGGTCGCCGCGATCTCGCCGGGTTCCAGAACCGCCAAGAACGGCAAGTTGCGGTACATGTCCAAGTAGTCCAGCCCGTAACCGACGACGAACTCGTCCGGAATTTGAAAGGCGACGTAGTCCGGCCGCATGCTGACCGCGTGCTCGCGAACCTTGTGCAACAAGACGGCCGTGCGAACATCTTTGGCCCCCATTTCCGTCATCAGATCGGTCAACCGATCCAACGTCTTGCCGGTGTCAAAGATGTCGTCGACCAACAACACGTCGCGATCTTGGACGTCGATCATCATGTTCGCGTCGATCGTCAATTCGCCCGACGACGTGCCGCCACGGTAACTGGACGCCCGGATCACGCCGACACGTTGCGGCATCGAAAGCCGGCGAATCAGGTCGGCGAACAACACCAGCGATCCGGTCATCACCGCGATCACCGTCAGCGGTTCGGGACCGTAATCTTCGTCGATCTGTGCAGCCAGTTTCTCGACACCCTGTTTCAATTGATCCTCGTTCAACAACGTTCGCATGCGTGGTTTCTCACGAAAACAGATAATCGGGTGTCAGGACGGTCGACGGAGCTGAGGTTTTCGGGCTGGCAGTCTGGGCGAATTGGGTTCGCCGTGACTGGTGAACCAGACAATTCGATACGACGCCACCGGAAGTGCCGAATTTAGCACTTGAGGCGACGTTTCGGCAGTCAGTGTTCCGCAGGCGGTTTTTGCATGACCAATTCTCAACGTCTTGCCGTGGTCCGCGAAGGCTTTTTGGCTTGGATTCACACGCGAGATCATTCACCCGCGGCGACCGACGGTGGGCTCCCGCTGCGAGAATCCGTGCTGATCCGCGACGGTTTTTTCTGCGGCCGGCGGATGGAAACGGACGCCTATCGGGCGGTCTGGTTCATCGAAGAAGACGAGTTGAAGATCCACCAACGCGATTCGGGCCGGGTCGTCGCCCAGTTCGCCGGGCCCGCCATCGACGCCTTGCTCCGAGAGAGTCCCGCGACGCTGGCGATGCCCCGTCGGGAAACCGTCGAAGTCCGCAGGGCCGCCTGACTCGAACCCGCCGCGGTCGTCCTCTCCCGTCCTCGGGCGGTATCCCTTGCCCAGAGGGGTTTCGATTCTCGACAAACCGCTAGATTGAACGTGGCCCGCCGTCCTCGTTCTTTCCTCCGACGCGATCTCAGACTTGTCCCGCTTTTTCGATTACCTTCGCGACGCCGTTCGCAGCCCGCGTGAACAGCTCACCCGTGGCCAGCACCAGGTCCGTTTCGCCTGGGAGTTGGCGATCTACTGCGGCCGCCAACTCATCCGGCACCGCGCCGAGGGCATGGCCGCGGAGCTGACGTATCGGACGATTTTTGCGCTGATCCCGGTCGTCGTGCTCGGCCTGGTCATGTTCCGCGTCTTCGGCGGTCTGGAAGACGTCCAAAGCAAAGTCGAGGACCAGCTGTATTCTTTCTTCGGCGTCCCGGAGGTTTCTTACGAACAGCGGACTCTGACGCAAGTCGACGACGGCCCGACCGGCGAAGCCGCCGACGACGATCTGGTTCCACGTGACGACGACACGGGCGACGAATCCGAAACCGGCGACGCGGAAAACGGGCAGAGCCTTTCGGGGAAGCTGGCCGCCGAGATCGACCGCGAGGACGCCTCGGGTCGCGGAGACGACCTACAGGAATCCGAGGTCGAAGCGTTGGCCCAGGAAATTGTCCGATCCGAATCCGACGAGGCCCAAGATTTGGAAGCCGAACTCCGCACCCGCGCCAGCATTCGCAAGACGCTGCACGAACTGACCGGCAAGATCGCTACGCTCGATTTCGCTTCGATCGGGGTGATCGGTTTGCTGTTGTTCATTTACGCGGCGGTCGCGTTGGCCGATTCGACGGAGTACCTGTTCAATCGGATCTACGACGCACCGTCGCAGCGACCGCTCCACATCCGCGTCGCGATTCATTGGTCGATCATCACGCTGGGCAGCGGGCTGCTCGCGCTCAGTTTGTACATGTCCAGCCAAGTCATCGATTGGTTCGGCGCGATCGATGTCATCGGAGGCGGCCAAAGGAACCCCGTCATCTTGACCCTGAACCACCTGCTTTCGGTGCTGGCCAGTTGGGTCATGCTGTTTTTGCTGTACGCGTTGATGCCCAACACGCACGTTTCGGTCCGCGCCGCGGCGGCCGGTTCGGCCGTCAGCGCGTTGCTGTGGGAAGCCGCCAAGTACGGTTTCCAGATCTACGTGGCCAAAGCCGTTCCGTATTCGGCGCTGTACGGGGCGCTGGGCTTGATTCCGCTGTTCCTGTTTTGGATCTACGTGACTTGGCTGATCGTGCTGTTCGGATTGATTTTGACTTACACGCTGCAAACGCTGAACGGCCGCCGCTCAGTTCCGGGCGACAGCGACGCCGATGATTTGCCCGGCGGTGATCCGGACTGGATGTTGCCGATCATGACGGAAGTCGCCACGGCGTTCGAAGACGGCGGCGTGATCGGTCGCCAAGAGTTGGCCGATCGACTGGGCCTGTCCAGCCGTGTCGTGCGGGAAATGGAAACCTCATTGATCGGCAGCGGCCTGCTGCGACGAGTCGCCGGCGGGGCGGGCGAAGAAGAATCGCTGACGTTGGCCAAACCGTCGTCGAAGATCTTCGTCAGCCGGATTCTGGAACTGGCCCACCAACACCGGCCGACGAGCGAACACCGGGCGTGGAAAACGCTGGCCAGTTTGAAACAAGCCGAACGGGAGGCGGCCGGGGACAAGACGTTGGCCGACCTTTTGCCCTTTTCGCCCGCTTCCTGAATTTGGTACGGGAAACGGCGAAGCACAGAAACTTCCCGCAAAGGAATGCGACCGATGAAACGCTTTGGCGTTCGACTAGCCGCTGGTGGCGCGACGATTCTCTTGGGTGCCCTCGCGGCGGCTCAGGCTCAGAAAGACTCCGGCAGCTCCCCCGAAACGAACTGGGACGTCCCACGGACGACCGAAATGCAGGCCCCGACGACGGCGATCGCGATGTCGGACTTTGCGCCCGAAACGGGCGGCGTCGACGGGGCGAAACTCGCCCCGCCCCAGTTCGAAAGCCCCGCCGATCCGGCCGCTGACTCCTTCCCCGGGGTCGACGAGTGGGCCTCCGGCGGCGGTGTCGCTCAGGTCAACCACGAAGAATTCGCCCCGGCCGAGGACGGCACCGACGGGGCGGTTCGGCCGGCGTCCAGTTTCGCCCTCGGTCCGCCGACCTTCGCCGACCCGTCGTCCGAAAACGACGTCGCGAGCGACGGCGAAAACCTCACCAGCGCACCGGCCGACCCCGCACCGGCCGACTTCGCACCGGCCGACTTCGATCCTCCGGCGTTCGCACCGGCCGACTTCGCACCGCCGACCGCCGGCCCGGGCGATCCTGGTGCCGGCGACGAACCCCGCGCCGGCGACGAACCCCGCGCCGGTGACGAACCCCGCGCCGGCGATCCGCCTTCGCTCGGCTTCGCTGCCCCGCCGGAGACGTTCGCCGGTGAACCGGCGTCTGCACCGGAGATCGAAGCGTCGGCGATGCCCGGCTTCCAGACGGCCCCGGCAGGCGAATCGAGTCCGGAGCCGACGTTCGCCGATTCGGCACCCTCGAACGACCTCCGCAGTTTCGACAACGAACCGGCCGGCCTCGGTTTTCCCGGTGACGGTCAACCGCAACCCATGGCCGCGGCGGCCGAACCGCCACAGCCCCAAGCTTTGCAACCTGTGGCAACCCCGCCCGGCTTCGCCCCGCCCGCCTTCGCCTCGCAGCCCCAAGAAAGCGACGTTCCTCAAGAAAACGGTTTCTCCCGAGACGACAACCGCTATGCCAATTTGCCCGACAATCGCAGGTTCGACACCCCGCCGGTTGCCGTGCCGGCGGGCACGAAGCCGTTGGAAACCGTGCCGACGCCCGGCGATCGTCGCTTCGACGGGATCCAGTCCCCCAGCATCGTGATCCACAAACGGGCCCCGGCGGAAGTCAAGGTCGGCAAGCCCGCCTCGTTTTCGATCACGGTCCAGAACGTCGGGTCGGTCGAAGCCATGGACGTGCAAGTCCACGATCGAGTCCCCGACGGCATGGAACTGTACGAAGCCATGCCGGAACCCCAATCCGGTGCCTCCGGTGCATTGGTCTGGAACTTGGGCAGCCTGGAACCGGGCGGCGAAAGAACCATCACGATGCAACTGGTTCCCCGCAAAGAAGGCGAACTGGGCAGCGTCGCTCGTGTCACGTTCGAAGCCGCCGCGTCGGTCCGCACGATCAGCACGCGGCCTCAACTGAACATCGTCCAGCGCGCCCCCGAGCAAGTTTTGATCGGCCAGCAGCTGGAGATCGAACTGGAGATTAGCAACCCGGGGACCGGCACCGCCACCGGCGTGATCGTCCAAGAAGACGTCCCGGAACAGTTGAAGCATCGCAACGGCCGGCAATTGGATAATTTGTTGGGCGACCTGCAACCCGGCGAAACGCGTCGCGAACTTTTGCGGATGACCGCCATCGAGCCCGGCATGGTCCGCAACGTTGTCCGCGTCACCAACGAGGACGGACTGACGGCCGAGCACGCCATCGACGTGCAGGTCATTGCACCGGAGTTGAAAGTCGGTTTGACCGGTCCTTCGCTGCGATTCTTGGAACGCCAAGCCACCTACAGCATCGACTTGGCGAACGTCGGCACGGCGTCGGCGAACAACGTCGAATTGGTCGCTCAGCTCGACCGAGGTTTCAAGTTCGTCAGCACCGTGAACCAGGGCCAATACGATCCCACGCGTCACGCCGTTTATTGGTCGCTGGCCCAATTGCCCGCCGAGCAGGCCGGTCAAATCGAACTGACTTTGTTGCCGGTCGAAGAAGGCGATCAAGCGATCCGCTTGGAAGCCCGCAGCGAGCTTGCCCAGGCGGCGATGGAAGAAGTCGTCGTCTCGGTCCAGTCTCTGCCCGAATTGTCTTTCCAGATCACCGATTCGGAAGACATCATCGAACAAGGCGAAGAAACGACCTACGAAATCCGCGTCCAGAATTCCGGTTCACGCAACGACACCAACGTCCAAGTCGTCTTGCAACTGCCAGCTGGCATGACGTTGGTTGCCAGCGAAACGGACGCGCAGCAGGACGACAACGGCAACGTGATCTTCCAAAAGATTTCGCAGTTCGATGCCGGACAGGAACAGGTCTACCGCGTCCGCGTGCGAGGCATGGAGGCCCGGCGTCACATCGTCAAAGCGATCGTCCAAAGTGACCAGAGCCAGGTGCCGGTCACCAAGGAAGAGTCCACGATGGTTTACGCCGATCGCTAAAGCGAACGGCGCGGTGAAGACGCGACGGTTCGGCACACGGCCCGGCCGTGCGTCAGTCGCCGGCACGCAAGTTTTGCGTCGGCGTGCGTTTCGCCGGATCACTGGGCACGGTCATTGGGCCCGGTCATTGGGCCCGGTCACCGGCGACCGTGTGGGGCGCCGAAGGTTTCCCGGATTTGTGGGGCGGCCGCCGGCGGACCTTGCGGCGGAGCAGAGGTTTTGTCGCAGTCTTTGCCGAGGTTTTCTGTATTGGTGGGAACGGACCCATCTGCTAATTTTAGACCCGCGTCATTAATCACGACATTTTCTGCCGAGCTTGCGAAGGATCGTAGGCCGGCATTCGACGGTCGAAAGCTCGAAAGGAGTTCGAGAGTGGATACCAAGCAATCTTCACTGGCTGTACACATCCGTTGGATGATCCGCCGAG
>CAYVRC010000007.1:52285-73177 GCA_964453205.1 uncultured Pirellulaceae bacterium
GACATGCCCGCGGTGCTGGAAACCGAAACCAAGTCGTTCGAGTTTGCGTGGATGGAGGAGGATTTCATCCGCTGCTTGCGTCAACGCAACTGCATCGGGATGGTCGCCGAGCACAACGACAAGGTCGCCGGGTTCATGATCTATGAACTTCACAAGAACCGATTGCACATCCTGAACTTCGCCGTCCATCCGGATTTTCGACGTCAAGGTCTGGGCGCGGCGATGATCGGCAAGCTGTTGGGCAAATTGTCCCACGAACGTCGAAATCGGATCATGTTGGAAGTCCGCGAGACGAATTTGGAGGCCCAGTTGTTCTTCAAGAAGGTCGGGTTCCGCGCGATTTCCGTGCTGCGTGACTTCTACGACGATGCCGCCGAAGACGCCTATCTGATGCAGTATCGCTATCAAGCGACGGCCGAAGAATTGGCCCAGCCGCACAACCGGATCTCACGGCTGGCCGGTTGAGCGTTGATCGTTAGACTCTGGCGATGCTCAGCACACTCACACCACAGGAAATCGGTCTGTTGGCGTTGGGTGCCCTGGGCATCGGGGTCTCCAAGTCGGGTTTTCCCGGCGTCAGCATGTTGCACGTCGTGCTGTACGCCTTTGTGTTCGGGGCCAAGGATTCCACCGGCGTTTTGTTGCCGATGTTGATCGTCGGCGATTTTTGTGCGATCCATTTTTTCGGTCGCAAGGCCGTCTGGTCCCAGGTCCGCCGACTGCTGCCGCCCACGCTGGTCGGCATCGTGCTGGGTTGGTTGCTGATGGGCTGGCTGAACGAGGACGTCTTCAAACGCTTGGTCGGCGTGATCATTTTGTCGTTGACCACCGTCCAAGTCGCGCGGCTGTGGCGACCTCACTGGTTCGACCGAGTCCCGCATCAAGCGTGGTTCGCAACGACCTTGGGTTTACTGGCCGGACTGACCACGATGACGGCGAACGCCGCCGGGCCGGTCGTCGCGTTGTACCTGTTGGCCGTCAGTTTGCCGAAGTTGGAATTGATCGGCACGACGGCTTGGTTGTTCCTGGTGCTGAACGTGTTGAAGCTTCCGCTCAGTTACAGCTTGGGCCTGATCACGCCGTCGTCACTGGCCGTCGGAGCCAGCTTTGCCGCTGCGATTCCGTTGGGCATCCTGGCCGGACGCTGGCTGGTGCATCGCGTTTCGCAGCGACTGTTCAACGGAATCTTGCTGGCGTTCACCGCGATCGCCGCGCTGCGTTTGGTCGGCTTGTTTTGACGTCTTGTTTTCAAGCTTCGTCAGGATTCCCGGGCCGCCGCCTCCGCAAGCCGACGTCGACGCTGGGCTTCGTACAGGTTCCGCGGCGACAAACGTTGCGGCGAAATCGGTTCGAACCAGCGTCCCGACGCATCGGTCTGTGGCGGCTCGTCCGACTCGAAGCCGACCATGTTCATGTGGTCCGGGCCCCAGCCTTCCGGCCAGGACTGACCTTGTCGCGATTCGATCCCCCAGAACGTTGACCAGGCGGCGGAATGACGGCCGAGCGCCCGGCCGCCGCCGGACTGAAACATCCGTGAACCTTGACCCAAGTCCAGTTCGGTGAACAGATTCGCGTGCGGCGCGTGGCGGTGATGGTCGAAGCACAGATCGACGCCTTTGCCTTTCATCGCCACGTTGCCGGCCGACGATCGGCTGACCGTGATGTCGTGCATGAACCGCGTGCGAATGTCGAACTCCGTCAACAGGTTGTCTTGACCGCCGAGCGTCACGCCGTGGTGTCCCGTGGCCGAGCGTGACGGCTCGGGGCTTCGCGCCGAATCGATTCGAATCCCTTGCAGCGTGATGTTGGTCGCGTGCACGAAGATGCCGCTATCGGCGTTGTCGATCCGCACGTCGCGGACCCAGCCGTGTTCGGCTTTCGAAATCGCTATCGCGTTGAACCCCGACTCGGTGAAGTGACCTTGGTAGGGAAGATTGGGGAATTCGAAACCGATCCGTTCGATACCGACCTCTTGCAACGGATCGTCCGAACGCCGGACGACGGGTTCCCAGTGCAAGCGGACGTCGGTTCGCAGCGGTCGATCCAGGTGGATCGTTCCGGACCCCGGGTCGACCTTGGTCACCCGCGCATGAAAATTTGTGCTCAGGCGATGTTTCAGGTTCTCGATCGGTCCCGGGTCGCCGGCATAAAGATGATGCGTCAACGAGTCATCGGCGATCTCGGATTGGCTCAGCACGATCGCGTCGCCGACACGGACCGATTCGGCACCGTCGATCACGAGCGAAGTCGCGCCGCGGTGTGCCGCGGCACGGACCGGGCAGTCGAGCGTCGACGCGTCGTCGCCTTTGACCCACAAGAATCCTCCGGACCAGGAGTAGTTGCTGGTGGGACGTCCGGTCGTGGTGTGTCCCCAGTTCGGACGCACGGCGTTGAGCGGCCGCGTGAATCGCAAGACGCTTTTGCGGGGGCCTTCGCCCTGCAAGACGGTCCCCGACCGGGTGATTTCGATGATGTCGGTGATCAAGTATTCGCCGGCGGGGATTCCGATGACCCGGCCGGGCGATTGCCGGATCGCTTCGCGAAAAGCCGCGGTGTCGTCGGTCAGGCCGTCGCCGACGGCGCCGAATTCTTTGACCGTGACGTCGACGTCTCGGTTCGGGATCGGCTGTTCGCCGCGACGATAACCCGCGTACGAAAAATCGGGCAACCGCGAGGTCGGCGACCAAGCGTCACCGTCGCGCCCCCACAATTCCGAGTGCTGCTGCGCGAACGAGTGTTGCCCCGGCGCTGGGACGGACACGAACGCGATTGCCAGGGCGGCGATGGTCCGGATGGTCGAAACACGCATCAGGCTTCCTTCGTTATCTTAATGGGGCACAAGGCCAACCCGGGCACAATGCGAACCGGGATCACAGGCCTGGGAGGGGCACAGGCAAGCCATCATTTTGATCGACTCAAGGACACACGACAATGCGAACAAATCGACGCACCTTCATTCGTTCCGCCGCGGCCGCCGGTGCCGTCGCGGCCTCGACGACCGTCGCCCGAAATGCCGTCGCCGCGGATGACAAGAAACTGACCATCGGCGTGATCGGTGTCGGCTGGTACGGCATGGTCGATGCAAAAGCGGCGTTGAAGGTCGGCGGTGTGGAAGTCACCGCCATCTGCGACGTCGATCGCGAACACTTGGAGGCCGCCGCCGCCGAACTGGACACGATCCAAGGCAGTCGTCCGGCGATGTTCGCTGATTATCAGCAGATGCTGGAAAAGGCGACGCCCGACGTGGTGATCATCGGGACGCCGCCGCACTGGCACGCGTTGCAACTGATCGCGGCCTTGCAAGCGGGTTGCAACGTTTACTGCGAAAAGCCGCTGACGTACGACGTTCGCGAAGGCCAAGCCTTGGTCGCCGCGGTCAACGATTCCGGCAAGGTCGTGCAGGTCGGATTTCAACGTCGTCAGAGTCGATCTTACGCGGAAGTCAAAGACTTCATTGCGGCGGGCAAGGCGGGCCGAATCGTTCAAGCCGATGTCCAGATCCATTACACCGCGGGCACCAAGGATCCCACACCGCAACCGCCGCCGGCGACGCTGGACTGGGAACAATGGTGCGGCCCGGCGCCGTTGATTCCCTACAGCCCTCAAGTCGGCCACAAAAGTTGGCGTTTGGAAAAGACGACGGGCCACGGGCACTTGGTCGACTGGGGCATCCACAACATCGATGCGACGCGAATGGTCCTCGATTTAGGGCTTCCCGATCGCATCACCGCCGACGGTGGCATCTACCGGTACAAGGACATCATCACGACCCCCGACACTTTGACGGCTTGCTTCGAATTCGACGGGTTGCCGGTGGTCTGGCGGCATCGCTTGTGGGGCGCGACGGAAACGGATCCCCAGTTCAACAATGGGATCTTCTTTTACGGTGAAGACGCCACGATTTTCAGCAACGATCAACGTTGGGTGGTGTTCCCGAAAAAGGGCGACCCGCAACCGCACGAGGCGAAGACGGACCTGGGCACCAACCACATGGCGAACTTTTTGAACAGCGTTCGCGGTCGGGAAGCATTGAAATGCCCGATCGAACAAGGTTTTCAGTCCACCGCGACCGTCCAGCTCGGCATGATCGCCTACGAAAGCGGAACCGTCGTCCACTTCGACGGCGAAACCGAACAGATCAAGGACAACGCGGCGGCCGGTGACCTGCTGTCCCGCGACTACCGATCGCCGTGGAAGCATCCGTTCCACGTGTAGGCTTCGCTCTGACGGATAGGCGATCACGCGGGGCGTGAGGATGCGGTCCTGATCGGTTCACCGCGCTGATCGGTTCACCGGGCTGATCGGTGCACCGGGCTGATCGGTGCACCGCGGCGGGTGATCGATGCGGCCGGGCTCAGACGCCGGCCAGTGTCGGCGTGCTGTGGATCATCAGTTTCTTTTGATTCCGAACGACCCGCATGAACTCCGCTTCGCTGACCGGCTTGGCGATGTAATCGTGAACATCCAGCTCCGCGCAGCGTGCTTTCAGTTCGGGGTCATCGGCGGCCGTCAGCACCACGGTCGTCAGGTTCAAGCGGCCTCCGTGCATCTCCGGCAGGGCTTCGAGGATGTCGATGCCGGTGCCGTCGGGCAACATCATGTCCAGCAGCAACAGGTCCGGAATCGGGGCGCGGGCGAACACGCTTTCACGACGCAAAAACTGAATCGCCTCCGCCACGCTTCGGCACAACGTCACGCGATGATGCACTCCGCTGGAACGCAGCGCGTGGATCGTCACCCGCGCGTCCATCAGGCCGTCTTCGACCAACAGAATCTCCATCGGCTTGGTTCGTGAATTTCCCAGCATGATTGGTCTCCTTGATGACCTAGGTTGCAGGATCCGAGAGCCGGCTCAGTGGAGCGCCCGCGCGATCAATTCGGCTTCGAGTTGTTCGTGCGCGCGGAACTGGGCGTCGAAGGCTTCGGTCGCGGCGACCAAGCCCAATAAACCTTGCACGCCGACGCCACGGTATTGCAGCTCCTCGGCGTGTTCGGCCAAGTCGGACAGACGCAGGTAAAGTTGACAGTGTTGATCGTGAGCTTTCGTCGCCGTGATCTGGCTGTCCTCGCCGTCGTACTTGCCCAGCCAAGGTCTCTCCGTCGCGGCCACTTCGATGAACCCGTAGGCTTCTTCCAAAGCGAACTGCATCGACAACTGGTCACGCAGTTGATCGAGCAATCGCGTCAGGCGACGTACGGTTTCCGGGGACGTGTCGGATCGTTCGCAGGTTTGGCGGACGTGATGGACGGTTTGCCAGAGGTCCGGATTGCTGTCTTTGATTTCTTGCAAGAACGCGGGATTGACCACCAGCGTTTTGGTCGCAGTCATCGTCGTCATCAATCGTGTCCTCCGTGGAATGGCGGCGACGCGGACCCGGTCGCCGTAAAGAAGAGACCTTCATCAGAAGGTACGGAGCGACGCAAGTCAAGTTTTTTCTGAAGTCCTCGGCGGCCTGCGACCATTCATCGCCGCAATAATCCGTACCAAACGATGCACCAAATCGCGCTGACGCCGTCGCGCCAGCCGATTTTTTTGCCTTCGCCGTACCAGCGGTGTTGGTACCGGATCGGCTTTTCGGCGAATCGAAGCCTCTGGCGTGCGAATCGAGCGGTGAGTTCGATCTCGATGCCGAAGCGTCTTTCTCGACAGGCGGCCACGGCGGCCCGAAACGCGTCGCCCCGCGCCATCTTGTAACAAGTCTCCACATCGGTCAGCCGAGGGCCGATGGCGATGCTAGCAAAGGTCGACAAGCCGCGATTGACTTGGGTGTGCCACCAAGGCGAAGCCAGGCGATCCGGGCCGCCATAGCGTGTACCGTAGACCACGTCCGCGTGGCCCTCGATCAGCGGCCGCAGCATCGCGCGAAAGTCAGCCGGGTCGTATTCCATGTCGGCGTCTTGGACGACAACCACGTCGCCCCCGGACGCCGTCACGCCGCTGCGGATCGCGGCACCCTTGCCCAGGTTTTGTTCATGCACGATGCAGCGGATTTCGACGTGACTGGCATCTTCGGATTGCCGACAGGATGCTCGGATGCGCGACAATTGGGCAGCCGAATGATCATCGCTGCCGTCGTCGACCAAAATGATCTCCAGCGGCAATCCGGTCGCGATCAATCGATCGACGACCCGGCAAACCGTGGTCGCTTCGTTGTAAACGGGAACGACGACCGACAACCGAAAGTCGTCGGGCAGATCAAAGATGTCCAATCGATCACAAACCGCTTCGCCGAGCGATTCACGCATCGACGCGACATACGCTTTCGTCCAAGTCCGTCTCGCGGCGTCCAGATCTTCCACCGGGCGGACGGTCGCTTGCGACGACTCGACGTCGGACGGCGGGGCTTGACGGCTCAACGCATCGACCAGTTGGCGAACGGACAAAAAGTTAAAAAGATTTTTGGCGGACCTTCAAAAGGTGCACGCCGAGTTTAACGTTTTTCGAAGCCTTACTGTGACGACGCCGCCGACGCCGCCGACGCGACCGACGGCACGGCGAACAAGGGCTCGACGTTTCGGCGGACTTGCGATGAGCGACGTCGGTCGCCCGGGCGAATTCTAAAAAAAGTTTGTCGGTCGTTGATCGTGTTTTTCGCGTCTTGCTCGGCGCGGCAAAAAAAAGATACGTCGAAGGGGCCACTCGATGTTGACACACGATCCCACCGAGCGCAAATTCTTCGCGTCATCGACACCGATCGTTCACCGGCTTGAACGATGGTGTTCCATCACTTTAGCGGAGTTCTTAAGATGCCTTCGATCTGCGACTCGACCTTGGTTCTTTCTCGCGAGTCCGCTGAAGCATTTTATCCCGCGCCGGATACCCGTTGATCCCCGATTGATCGGCACGAGAGAGTCTCTCTCTGTTCCTGCGACCGCCAGGTCGAGCTCGTCCACAAGAGGACCCGTTCGGTTCGGTGGATCGGTCCGCAGCGTTCGCGTCTTGCGAATATTGGGCGGGCTTTCGACGGGTTCTTTTCACGCAGTCGATCGACGAATGATTCGCTCGATCGGTAGTCGCTGCACGGATTGCGGCAGTTCGTCCAAGGGAGAGGGCAGGATGGAACGCGCCTACGACTCAGCCCCAGTCGTAGTACAAGGATGTCGCTCCCTTTTTTGTTGTCCACGGTGTCTTCGCGGGTCGTTGTTTTGATCACGCCGATTTGACGAGGATCATTTGGTTGGTGGGTTCGCACGGAAGCGGCGAAACTGGACAAATGCCGTGGCGGATGCGAGCCGGTTTTGCATGAAGCAAAATTGGCTCGCGCTTTTTTACGGCGGACCCGTTTTCACAGCGGACCCGTTTTCTTTGCGGCGGCCCCGTCGCATCGGTGCTGGGCCCGGAGATGGCACGGGGCCCTGGAGATAGCGCGTAGACGTGGCGACGGATTCCGGGGTAAACAACAGGGCCGTGTGTAAACGACGATCCAGCCCGCGCCGAACGACCCTGGCCTATGATTCCGCTTCGTGACAGCATTCCCAGCCGGACCACCCCTGTTGTCAATTATGTGGTCATCGCGATCTGCTCGCTGGCCTTCTTGGCCCAGGTGACTTCTCAGGATTCCGGGACGACGATCGTGCAGCGTTTCGGGATGGTGCCGCTGCGACTGAGCGACCCGAGCGCCGAGATCATGGTCCCGACCCCCGCGATCGTGCAAACGGTTCAGGGGCCGCGCCGGGTTTTGGTGCAGCAGACTTTGCCGCCGCCCGGCGTGCCGATTTGGGCGACCGTGGTCACTTGCATGTTTTTGCACGGCGGCTGGATGCACTTCCTCGGCAACATGTGGTTTCTGTACATCTTCGGGGACAACGTGGAGGACCGCCTGGGGCACGTCGGCTACGCCTTGGCCTATTTGGCGACGGGGATCGCCGCCGGTCTGGCGCACTTCGCGGCCGATCCGACCAGCCCGGTCCCGACGATCGGTGCCAGCGGAGCGATCGCCGGCGTGATGGGAGCCTATGCGTTTCTGTATCCTCATGCCAAGGTCTTGGCGGTGCTGCCGATCTTCATCTTCTTGCACACGTTCGTGTTGCCGGCGCCGATTTTCCTGGGCATCTGGTTTCTCCTGCAGACGTTCAGCGGCATCGGGTCGATCACCAGCGGCGCGGCCGGCGGGGTGGCGTGGTGGGCGCACGTGGGAGGTTTCGTCGCCGGCGGGCTGTTGGCGGTCGCGGTGGGCCGATCGACGCTGGGGCACCAGGCTGTCACGGACAGGCGATTCTGAACTTCTGTCTTGCCAGCCGGCCGACTGCCACTCCGACCGGCCGGTTCCGACCGGTCGACCGGCTATGAATGTTTAAAGTCCTTCCTGGAAAGGAGTTAACGCTCGCGTGTCGTCTCTGGCACACGGCTTGCTCTAGAGCCCATCGCAAAGGTTCGGGCTGTCAGTCCGGCGATCGGGTGACGGCACAGTGGCGGACAGACGTCGCGATGCGGGACCCGCGCATTCCCACACGAAAACTTCACCACCCTTCTTCTTTCCGACTCAACGAAAGGTGTCACGGAAATGGCAACTGCCACGAAAACTCAGTCCAAGATCAAGCTTCAACCCCTCGGCGAACGCATCGTCGTCCAGCGTGAAGAGAGCGAAGACGTTACCGCCGGCGGCATCGTGCTTCCTGATTCGGCCAAAGAAAAGCCCGCCCGCGGAACCGTGATCGCGATCGGGACCGGCAAGCTTCTCGACGACGGCAGCCGCAGCGAGAGCCAACTCAAGGCCGGCGACCGCGTCTTGTTCAGCAGCTACGCCGGCGAAAACGTCGAGATCGGCGACGTCGAGTATTTGCTGATGCGTGAAGACGACGTCTTGGCCGTCATCGAGTGATGAGGCCCGGGGCCTCGGGTCGCCGGTGACAGGTTTCCGATCACGTCACCGGTCGCTCGCCGACGGCCCCGCCTTAGCCCGCTCGAACCCGAAACCTCGGTCGAACCCGAATTTTCAACACCCGTTATCCGAAACACCAGCTAACAGAGACCCCTTACTCATGTCCAAGATCATTGCTTTCGATCACGAAGCCCGTGAAGCGATTCGCCGCGGCGTTTCAAAATTGGCTCGGGCCGTCAAAGTCACCCTCGGTCCCAAAGGCCGCAACGTCATCCTTCAAAAGAGCTTCGGCAGCCCGACCGTCACCAAAGACGGAGTCACCGTGGCCAAAGAAATCGAATTGGAGGACGTCTATGAGAACATGGGCGCTCGAATGGTTCGCGAAGTCGCCAGCAAGACCAGCGACGTGGCCGGTGACGGAACCACGACCGCGACCGTGATGGCCGAAGCGATTTTCAACGAAGGCCTGAAAGCCGTCATCGCCGGCGTCAATCCGGTCCAGATGAAGACCGGGATCGAAGCCGCCGTCGCCGACATCACCAAAGAACTGCACGGCATGGCCGTCAAGGTCAAAGACCAGGAAGCCATGGCCAACGTGGCGACCATCGCCAGCAACAACGACCGCGAAATCGGCAACCTGTTGGCCGACGCGATGGCCAAAGTCGGCAAGGACGGCGTCATCACGGTCGACGAGGGCAAGAGCCTGCAGACGGAACAAGAGTGGGTCGAGGGCATGCAGTTCGACCGAGGTTACCTGTCACCGTACTTCGTCACCGACCCGGCCAGCATGGAAGCCGTGCTGGAAGACGCCTATATCCTGGTCTTCGAAAAGAAAATCAGCAACATCAAGGACTTGGTCCCGATGTTGGAGAAGGTCGTCGAAAAGGGCAAGCCGCTGTTGATCATCGCCGAGGACGTCGACGGCGAAGCCCTGGCGACCCTGGTCATCAACCGTCTGCGAGGCACCTTCACCGTCGCCGCCGTCAAGGCACCCGGCTACGGCGATCGTCGCAAAGCCATGATGGAAGACATCGCCATCCTGACCGGCGGTCAAGCGATCTTCGAAGCCTTGGGCACGAAACTGGAAAGCGTCGACCTGACGCACCTCGGCCGCGCCAAGAAGATCATCATCGACAAGGACAACACGACGATCATCGAGGGTGCCGGAAAGAGCAGCGACATCAAGGCGCGGATCGACCAAATCCGACGCGAGATCGAAAACACGACCAGCGATTACGATCGTGAAAAGCTGGAAGAACGTCTTGCCAAATTGGCCGGCGGTGTCGCCAAGGTCAACGTCGGTGCGGCGACCGAAAGCGAAATGAAGGAAAAGAAGGCTCGTGTCGAAGACGCGTTGCACGCGACTCGCGCAGCCGTTGAAGAAGGCATCTTGCCCGGTGGCGGCGTCGCCCTGCTGCGTGCGTCGTCCAAAGTGAAGCCCGCGAACCTGACCGATGACCAAGTCGTCGGTTACAACATTGTGCTTCGTTCCTGCCGCGCCCCGCTGACGATGATCGCCGAAAACGCCGGCGAAGACGGCGGCATCGTGTGTGAAAAGGTCATCGCGATGAAGGGCAACGGCGGTTACAACGCGCTGACCGACGAGTACGAAGACCTGGTCAAGGCCGGCGTCATCGACCCGACCAAGGTCACGCGGACCGCGTTGAGCAACGCTGCCAGCGTGGCCGTGCTGTTGCTGACCAGCGACGCTTTGATCGCCGAGAAGCCCAAGGCGGGCGGCGGCAGCGGCACCGGTGGCGATCACGACATGTATTGATCATGATCCGGATTCGCCTCCCGGCGGGTCCGATCGTTCGAAAAAGAAAGGCCGGCGAGGGAAAGTCCCGCGTCGGCCTTTTTTTTTATTCCGGCGGTCGAATTCGGTCCCGCCCGAAAACACAACCAAGTCACCCCATCCGATCGATGCCCGACTCCGACGACTGGTACGACTATCCTCAGTATTTCGACATGGTCTTTCGTGACGAGACGGATGACGAAGTCGCATTCTTTGAACAAGCGTTCCGTCGTTTCGCGGCCGGTCCGTTTCGACGTCGCCCGGTCAAACGGCTGTTGGAACCGGGGTGCGGCAGCGGTCGTCTGATCGCCGCGTTGGCCGCCAAGGGGTACGAATGTTGCGGGTTGGACTTGAACGAGCCGATGCTGCGGTACCTTCGACGACGGCTCCGCCGGGCCGGTTTGTCGGCCGAAACGGTTCGCGGCGACATGACGGACATGTGTTTCAAAAAGTCGGAGGTGTTCGATTCCGCCTTTTGCACTTTCAACACGTTCCGGCATTTGCAAACCGACGACGCGGCGATCGCCCACCTGCGCAGCGTCGCCGAGTGCGTGCGGCCGGGCGGCCTTTATATCCTCGGGTTTCATCTGATCCCGTTGGACGCTGATCCGGAATGCATCGAACGCTGGAGAGCATCCGCCGGCGGCACGTCGGTCCATGTGACCTTGAAGGTGATCGAATTCAACCGCCGTCGTCGCCAAGAAAAGCTGCGGGTGTCGATCAAGGCCACACGACGCAGCGGGGAGGTCAAGCGAATCCGCAGCGAATTTCCGCTGCGGCTGTACACGGTGTCACAAGCGAAACGGCTGTTGGCCCGCGTCGACGATCGGTGGGAGATCGCCGAGGTTTATGACTTTGACTACGACATCGATCAGCCCCGGATCCTGGACGACGATCTGACGGACGCATTGTTCGTGCTGCGGCGGCGGTAGCAACCGGCACGTCCTCACCAACTGGCACGTCTTCGCCGACCGGAACGACGCACGCCTCGGGTACCCGCACAGCGGATTTCGCTTCCGCTCGCCGGTGTCCCGCCGGGGGCCGGCCCGGTAATATTGCCGGCATGACACCAATGATGAAACAGTATCATGAGGCGAAAGCGGCTTGCGGCGACGCGATGCTGTTGTTTCGCATGGGCGATTTCTACGAGCTGTTCCTGGACGACGCGGTGACCGCCGCCCGCGTTCTCGGCCTGACGCTGACCAGCCGCGACAAAGACAGCGACAACCCGACGCAGATGGCCGGGTTTCCGCATCACCAGCTGGATCAGTACCTGCATAAATTGATCCGGGCCGGATACCGCGCGGCGGTTTGCGAACAAGTCGAGGACCCCAAGCAGGCCAAGGGCTTGGTGCGTCGCGAAATCACGCGGATCGTCAGCGCCGGCACGCTGACCGACGACGGGCTGTTGGACCCCCGCGAAGCGAACTATTTGGCTTGCGTGGTCTTGCCCGGCGGGAAAGAGCAGGACGACGCGAATCCGCTGATCGGGCTCGCTTGGGCGGAACTTTCCAGCGGTCGTTTCGAAGCCGGCGTTTTTCCGCGGGCTCGTCTGGAAGATGAACTGGAACGCATCGGCCCGGCCGAGGTCCTGTATCGCGAAGACGACGCCCGATTCTGCCCCGACACGACAGCCACGTGGGCTTGGACGCCGCGTCCGGCTTGGTCGTTCGCGGCCGACGCGTCCCGCGAAACCTTGTGCAAACAATTCGGCGTTCACAATCTGGACGGTTTCGGATTTTCGGCCGAGGAGGGCGTCGCGATTCGTGCCGCCGGTGCCGTGATGACGTACTTGCAGGAAACCCAGCCGTCGGGCCTGGATCACTTTCGCAGTCTGTCGTCGCACAAGCACAGCGAAGTGTTGCAGATCGACGCGGCGACGCGGCGGAGCCTGGAGATCACGCGGACCCTTCGCACGGCGTCGCGTGAAGGTTCGCTGTTGGACGTGATCGATCAAACTTGCACGCCGATGGGATCGCGGATGCTGGGCGATTGGATCGCCGCGCCTTTGATCCAACGGCGTCCCATCGAAGACCGATTCGACAGCGTCGCCGAATTCGGCGGAAACGAAAAACTCCGCGACGACGTCCGCAAAACGCTCAAACAGACGTTCGACTTGACGCGGCTGTTGGCCAGGTTGGCGACCGGGCGGACCGGACCGCGTGACTTGCAACAGGTCGCCGCGACCTTGGCGAACTTGCCGCCGCTGAAGGCACGACTGGTCGATCGCAAACCGGCCCGATTGATGGCGATCGAAGCGGGGTTGCATTTGTGTCCCGAATTGCGATCGACCTTGGAGAACGCGTTGGCCGATGAATGTCCGTTGTCCGCCGCCGACGGAAACTTTATCCGCGCGGGGTTCGACGAAGAACTGGACCAGCTCCGAGAGTTGGCCAAGGGCGGGAAAGCGTGGATCGCCGCGTACCAACAACGCCAGATGGATGAAACCGGGATCACCAACCTGAAAGTCGGCTACAACCGCGTGTTCGGCTATTACTTGGAAGTCAGCAACGCGCACCGCGATCAGGTCCCGGATTTCTTCATTCGCAAACAGACTTTGAAGAACGCCGAGCGTTACATTACACCGGAGCTGAAGGAATACGAAGAAAAGGTCTTGGCGGCGGACGATCGGGCGGCGTCGCGTGAACAGCTTTTGTTTCAAGAACTGCGTCAGAAAACGCACCAGCATTTGGCGGTGCTGCAAGAAGTCGCCGCATCGATGGCCGAACTGGATGTGTTATCGGCGTTGGCCGAGATCGCCCGCCATCGCGGCTGGGTGCGTCCCGAATTGACCGACGATTCGGTGCTACGGATCGAAGCCGGTCGCCACCCGGTCTTGGACGTGACGATGCCGCAGGGTCAGTTCGTCCCGAACGATTGTGTCCACTCGCCCGAATGCGGAATGATTTTGCTGATCACCGGTCCGAACATGGCGGGCAAGAGCACTTACATCCGTCAGGTCGCGTTGATCACCTTGTTGGCCCAGGCCGGTTCCTTCGTTCCCGCGGACAAGGCCTTGATCGGACTGACCGACCGGATCTTTGCGCGTGTCGGGGCGAGCGACGAACTGAATCGCGGTCAGAGTACTTTCATGGTGGAGATGGTCGAAACGGCTCGCATCCTGAACACGGCGACTTCGCGGAGTTTGGTGATTTTGGATGAAATCGGTCGCGGGACCAGCACCTACGACGGCCTTTCACTGGCCTGGGCGATCACGGAATATTTGCACGAACAGATCGGCTGTCGCACGTTGTTCGCCACGCACTACCACGAATTGACTCAGCTCGAAGAAACCTTACCCCAGGTCGCCAACCTGAACGTCGCGGTCAAAGAATGGAACGACGAAGTCGTGTTTCTGCACCGCATCGTCAGTGGCGGCGCTGACAAGAGCTACGGCATTCACGTGGCACGCTTGGCGGGGATTCCCGACGCCGTCAACGAACGCGCGAAGGACGTGTTGGCGCAGTTGGAAGCCGATCATCGTGACGCCTTTGATCGCCCCACGATCGCGCCGCCCAGCGATCGCGGTTCCGGCAATCAGTTTCAATTGACTCTGTTCGGTTTCGCGGATCATCCGTTGCTGGAAGATTTGCAAAAACTGGACGTCAATGCGATCACTCCCCTCGAGGCGATGCAATTCTTGCAGGAAGCCAAAGAGAAGCTTCAGTCCGCCCGGGTTTAATCGTTTTCCCCGTCGTCAAGGCAGAAGGCTTTGATTGTCGATCAGGCGGGTCGAACCGACGTGGGCCGCGATCAGGGCGACCGCGGGGCCATCGACGTGAGCCGTTTCGGAAAGGTCGTCGGCGTGTCGGATGACCGCGTAGTCGACCGAATCGACCGGGGCGCCGTCATCCGATTCCACCAACAGGCGATCGGTCATCAGTTTCTCCAAGACCGCGGTCGATCGCTGGCCGGAACGGAAGGCGGTTTCGGCGGCGCGAAGGGCCGCGGACAATCGCAGGGCCGTTTCGCGCTGCGGCGGCGTCAGGTAGCGATTCCGACTGCTCATCGCCAAACCGTCGGGGTCGCGGATGATGTCGGCGGCAACGATTTCGATGTCGACGTTCAAGTCGCGAACCATCGCGGCGATGGTTCGCCATTGCTGATAATCTTTCCGTCCGAAGATCGCATGGGTGCCCGGCAAGATCTGAAACAATTTCATCACGACGGTCGCGACACCGATGAAGTGTCCGGCGCGGTGACGGCCTTCCAAGGTCGCGGCGACGTCGGGCGGCGAGATTCGAGTGCTGAATCCCGTCGGATACATCATATCGTCGGTGGGAACAAAAACCGCGTCGGTGTTTCGGTCGCGAAGTTTCTCCAGGTCAGCCTGCAAGATTCGCGGGTATCGGGAAAAATCTTCGCCCTCGCCGAACTGCGTCGGGTTCACAAAAATGGTCGCAACGACGTGATCGCACCACTCGCGTCCGAGGTCGATCAGTGACAGATGGCCTTCGTGAAGGGCGCCCATGGTCGGGACGATGGCGACGGACTTGCCGGCGAGTCGAGCCGAGCGAACGTGGTGCCGCGCCGTCGCGATGGAGTCCAGGATTTTCATCGGAGTCAGTCTGTCGGGCTACGAAAAAACCGAAGCCGGATACGGGTCCGGGCTTCGGTTTTGTTCGTCGCCGCATGGGGGTACGGCAAAATGAAAAAGACGTCTTGAATCAACTTCAAAGATGGTTCCGCCGCCGGGACGAGGCCGTCCGGCTCAGATCATTTCTTTCAGGCCCTTCAGGGGCCGAATCACGATCTTCTTGCTGGCCGGCTTCGGGTTCAACCAGATTTCGGTACCGTCGGCCGGATTACGGCCTTTGCGCTTCGGCTTGGCGGGCACGTCGCGACGGACGATCTTGCACAAACCGGGGATGGCGAATTGTCCGGAACCCTTCTTGCCCAACTCGGCACGAATTTCCTCGGTCAAAGCGTCGAAAACGGCGGCAACATCTTTTTTGGACAATTCTGTCGCTTCGGCGATGTTGGCCAAGATCTGGGTCTTGGTCGGAGCCTTAGCCATGGGCGATACCCTTTTTTCAAAAGTCAAAAATAGTGTGGTGTGAGTCCGGAAAACGCGATGCTCCGGTCAGCGTCAGAGCAAGGTAATATGCCGTCTGGGGGATCCGTGCAAGCGGGCAAGCGGCAAAAAAACCAACGTTTTGCGGGGTTTAGTGCGCGGGGGTTGACTTTCGGCCGCGGACCCGATGCGAATCCGGATGCCGATCGCCTACCGGTGCGCCGTCCGGCGACACCGAACGTACGCCGGGCCGACGGCTCAGACCAGCGACGACGTGATCGCTTCATCGACCGCGTCGCTGTTCAGGCCCGCGTCGTCCATGGTCGTGGCGACCCGGTCGGCCGCGGAGGATTGCAGGGACAAACGCGGTGAAACGTCGGGCATCGTGGCGTCCACCGTTTCGGCGACGGGTTCGGTCGGTCGAGCGTTGCGCTGACCGATGCCGTCGTCGGCGTTGCCCGCCGAGCTGGCGAAGCGGCCGAATCGCGATGTCGCCGATGACGTCACCGGCGTCGCGGTCGGCGTGACGACGTCGATCAAGCTGACGCCGCCGCTGATCGGTGATTCGCCTTCGCCGTCATCGTCACCGGGCAGCAGGACGTTGCCCGCGGCGCTGTCGCCGGTCACTTGCGTGGTCGCGCTTTGAACCGCCTGCGTCACCGGAGGATCCGAGGATGCGGTCGTCGTCGAAGTGCTCGATTCGACAAAGGTCGTATGGCGTGAATCCAAACTGATCTTCATCAGTCGCATGTCGCCGACCGTGCCACGCACGTCGACTTGACGTCCCGTTCGCACCGGGGCGGCCGCTTCGACGTTCGCCGACGAACCGTTCAAGCCACGGATCGTGACCTCGTCACCGGAGCTGTTCAATTCGACGGTCGGATCGGTGACCGATCCGGTGTCGCTGCCGGTGGTCATGAAGACCGGAGATTGGCCCGGCTGGACGACGGCCAGGATGGATTGACGCGGCGCATTGCCCAGCCAATCGCGAATCGAAATGTACTCCGGTCGCAAGCCTCCCAAGTCGGCTTGGATGTTGGCGTCGCCGTCCTCCGGCGCACTGGTGATGTTCAACTCCTGCGGCTCGGCGCCGTTTTGCAAGAACGGAATGGCCGGAATCACGACGCGAAAATTGCCCGGCAACTGTTGTAAGAATCCGTACCGTCCGTCGGAGATTCGTGACGCACTCACGTCGACGTCTTCGCCGAGTTCGTTGGTGCCCACCAATCGAATGCCGGAAATGTCGCCGGACAAGTTGTTGTCGATGCTCAGCAGGATGTCGCGCGGTTCAAAGTCCGTGACCGTGACCGTCATCGTCGCGGTGACTTGCAACCCCTCGGGATCCGTGACGGTGTAGGTGAAAATGTCATCGCCGACAAACTCGCCGGCCGGCGCGGTGTAAAAGATGGTGTCCTCGGCCGTATTGATTCGCACCGTGCCGCCTTGGGACGTGGTGCCGACGGCGCTGAAGCGAAGGACTTCACCGGCGTCGACGTTTTCAGGTAGGTCTTGCAGCGTCAGCACCGCCGTTTCGCCGGCGGATCGCACCACTCGCGTTGTCTCGTCGTTGGCGGCCGGCGGATCGTTGACGTTGGTAACGGTGAAGGTGACGGTACCGACGGCCAATCCGCCGCCGGTGTCTTGGATCGTGTAACGAACCGTTTCGGTGCCGGCAAAGTTCGCCGCCGGCGTGTAGAGCAGCTCGCCGCCATCGGTGCTGATCGTCACCGTGCCGCCGGCGGACGGCGTTTCGACGCTCGTGATCGAGAACGTCTGGTTGTCGACGTCGCGGGTGTCATTGGCCAACACGTCAAAGCCGGCTCGCGAGGCGTCTTCGGTGACGGTGAAGGCGTCGTCGACGGCCGTCGGTGGTTCGTCGCCCGGATTCACCGTGACCGAGACGCCGACGGCGACCGAATCGGTGCCGTCACTGAGCGTGTAGGTGAACGAATCGCTGCCGGTGAACGTGGCCGGCGGCGTGTATTCGACGGACTTGCCATCGGCCGCGATTTCGATCGTGGCGCCAGCCGTCGAGGCCGTCACGCCGGTGATCGTCAGTTCCTCGCCCGTGTCGGGAGCCGAGCTGTCGTTGGCCAACAAGTCCAGAACGTTCAGCACGGTGCCCTGATCGACCGTGAACGAATCACTGGCGCCCAGCGGCGGATCGTTGACGTTGGTAACCGTCACGTTGACGGTGCCGTCGTCTTGGATGCCGTCGCTGTTGGCGACGCGATAAGTGAAACTGACGTCGCCGACGAAATCGGGTGTGGGCGTGAAGCTGAGTTGTCCGTTCGAAATCGAAACCGTACCGCCGCTGGTCGGTTGTTCGACGGACACCAGAGTCAACGTCGTACCGGTTGCCGCCGTGTCGTTGTCCAGCACATCCAACAGGTTCCCGGTCGTGTCTTCGGCGACCGTGAACGTGTCGCCGACCACGCTAAAGTTTTGGTCGACGGTCAGCGAAACCGTGCCAAAGACGACATTTTCGGCCGGAATCCGATTGTCGGTGGAATACAACAGCGTTTCGCTACTGGACAAGTCGGCACGTTCGCTGACGATGTTCGTGCTGCCGCTTGCGATGGCTTCCATCCGAACCGTGGCGATCAGACTTTCCGCTTCGTCGGACGGGACCAACCGGGTTTGCGCCGCGCCGAGTTCGTCGATCAATCCGTCTTGGAACGAACCGTTCTGGACCGTCAGAAAGTCGTCGCTGTACTCGATCGTCGAACCGGGAACCGGTCGGATCACGCCGCTGTCGAACAAGATGTCGGCGAACGCGGCGAAGATGCCGCGACGATCAAAGCCCGGTCGTTCGTCGACGCCGTACATTCGCAATTCGAACTCTTGTCCGGTCGAGACGTTGTTGATGACGTTGCCGCTGAGGTCGGTAACCTCCAAGCGGATGCCCGCGAGGGGCGGGTTTTCGACGTTGATGCTGAAGCTGTCGTTGCGAACGTTGCCGGCCGAGTCGGTCATCTGGAATTCGACGTCGACGGTGCCGACATCGGCCGCCGTCGGTGTCCAATTGACCAAGCCGGTTGTCGCGTCGATCGTCGCGCCGGTCGGCGCGTCGGCCAACGCGTAGACAAGGCCGCTGCCCTCTTCGGTGCTGATCAGATTCGTGATGAACGCGCGGCCCACGTTGGCTTGCGTCGCCGCGGTGTCACCGACCGGGGCCGGCGGGGTACTGTCGTACGTCACCGTCAGGGTGCTCGAATTGGTGCTGCTGGACGCTCCGTTGCTGCGACGGGCGGCCAAGACGTAGTCGCCGTCGCCCAAGGCCGCGATGTTGTTCGTCGTCAATTCCAAGCTGGTGCCGGTGGCGACCGCCGTGCCGATGACCGCTCCGCCGTCGGTGTTGATGATTTCGACGGTGTCGCCGGATTCCACCCCGGTCACGTTGAACGTCAGCGATCCGGCGTTGGTGACGTTGTCGGTATTGCTGGAACCACTGTCACTGGCGGCCGACAATTCCAATCCGGTCGGCGGCGTCAACTGACCATCGACAAAGTTGAATTGGACGACTTGTCGATCGTCGCCGCTGGCCGACGTCTGTGCGGCGACTTGAACGCGAACGTCGACGGTTCCGGTGAACCCGGTCGTGGGCGTGACGGTGACCAAGCCCGACGAATCGACCGATGCGGTGGCAACGGGGCCTCCGCTTTGGGTCGTCAACACCGTCGTGCCGTAGACGACGGGGTCGCCTTCGACGTCGACGCTGGACAGTTGCAGGGTCGCGGGCGTATCGACCGCCGCGGTGATCGGTGACGTGATCGCATTCAAGAACGGCTGGCTGTTGGTGCTCTGCCCGGTGTCGGCGATCACGGTGACCGGCACGACTTCGCTGTGCGTGTTGCCGTCGGGGTCCGTCACGGTGATCGTGACGTTGGTGGTGCCCGTGCCGCCGAGGGCTTTCAACATCACCACGCTGTTTTCTGTATCGGTGAACACCGTGGCATTATCGATCCGGATCGGCGTCGTCGGCGCCCCGCCGCCCTGGGACGCCGGCGGATTGGTTTGCATGTTGCTGATCGCTTCGCGGACGTCTTCCCCTTCGACCAACTGGCCGAAGATCGAATGATTGAAATCCAAGTGCCGCGTGTCACGCTCGGTCACAAAGAACTGCGAATTGTTCGTGTCGTCGCTGGTTTTGGCGAACGACAAAATTCCGTCGCGATTGTGTTGCAAGTCGGGATGAAACTGGTCGTCGAAAACGCCGAGCGCCGAACCGCTGGTGCCGGTTCCCGTCGGATCACCGGCTTGAATGACAAAACCGTTGACGACGCGGTGAAAGATGATGCCGTCGTAGAAGCCGGATTCGGCAAGATCGGCGACGCGTCCGGCCGGCACGGGCGCTCGCTGCTCGAAAAGTTCGAACACCATGTCGTCGAAGCCTTCCATGTCCAACCGCAGCGATCGGTTGCCCGTGATCACGGTCGCTTCGATCAAGCTGGGATCTTCCACCGTCACGGTCGTCGTCAACACGTTGCCGTCGGGATCGTAAGCGTCGATGACCAAGTGCAACGGGGAACCGATGCGAACGTTTTGTGGACCCAGCGCGTCGAAGGTCGGCGTTTCGTTTTGTGGGATCGGGACGCCGCTGCGGCTGCTGATCGTTTCCAGGCTCAGCACGCCGACGGCTTCGCTGTCGTCGGGAAACCGCCACGTCGGATATTGGTCGATGCCTTCGGCGATGCCGATGCTGTTGGGCGTTCGGTCGGGATTGGTGACCTCGATGAACGGCAGGTCGTCGCCGCCGTCGTCGAAGATCTGTTTTTGCTGCGTGCAGGCCGGGCACCAATGGGCGCCGAAAAATTCAACGCCCGCGCTGGCCAAGTTTTTGGCGAACTGAACCAAATCCGGGGCCGCTTCGCCTTCGCCCTGCTGAACGATCGGTAAAGCGGCTGAATCGGATGACGCGGAGGAATGGGCGGAAAAATCTTCCACCGGCAGCCCCTCGGCACCAGTGAACAAAAGTTCCACATCGCCGGCCAGCAGTTGCCGTCGCTCAAGCGTTTCCAGTCGCAGCGGGCCTCGCTGGGACAAATCGGGACGTGCCGAAACGCTCGACGCCGTGGGCGATTCGAGCAGCGAAGTGAGAATTTTGCGAAAAGATTTGCGCGACATGCTGGGGACTTCGACGGCGGAAGAATCAAAAGGTCGTGGGGACAACCGAGACGAGGCGGTTTCAGACGGCACAGTCATCGGACTTGTTCGGCATCGAACCGGCCGGCGAATGTGAAAAATCGGTATTACACTCA
>CAYVRC010000008.1:0-59505 GCA_964453205.1 uncultured Pirellulaceae bacterium
TGGCCCGCGGGCTTGTCGGTGTCGTGTGGTCGATGATTCACGACCGGCCCTTGCACGGTAGTGTCGTGGATGTTCACAGCGCCCCACATGATGACCGCTTGACGGCAATCGAACGGCTGCTTGCCGATGACTTGTTGGCGCACGATTTTGATTTGTCACGCACGATCGCGTTGGCAATCGCTTGCCCGCCGACGCAGCGAACGGTTCCGGAATCGTTGCTGATCGAAAACCGCTGGGCGGTCGACATGAACGACGAACAAGCTTACGCCGCGTTCGCAGCATCCAGGCCGACGGTCCCGCGATGGCCCTTGCAACGACGCCTGGAATTGATCCTAACGACCAGTGGCGCTAGCTTACGGCGTGGCGAGGACGGAGCAGCGATTTTGGCGCAGCCGGTGCTTGCTGCCGACGCGGGAAAGCCGTCGGCGGCGAACGATCGAAAGATGCGAAGCGAACGAATCGAGACGCGAGACTTCCCGGTCGGCCAGCCGGATCTGCCCGCGGCTTGGCTGGCCAGCGTCGGCGACGAGGAGTCCCGTTTGGAACACCTCTGTTATCTGGCCGGCCGCACGGGCGTGCCGCCGGTGGTCGCCCGAGCCGACGCGGCGATGAAGAACGGCAACGTTTCCGAAACGCTAAGGCTGAACCGCATTTGGTGGATGATTCGCCCGTAAGGGAACATCCACAACCGAACCTCGACCGGCCGAGAACGATGTTCTGATGGTTACCGAGTCGGCCGATCGTGGCGGGCGGGATTCACCGTCGGCTTTCAACGATTCCGCAGCCGCTGCATCGCTTCGCGTTGAGCGTCGATCACCGCTCGCTCCAGTTTCGATGCATTGTCGGTCGGACGATTTTCGGCTTCGGCGGTGATCGGCGCGATCGTGCCAGCGTTGTCGGCGGCTTTGGCCGCGCCGAACACGTCGATGCGACCGCCACGGAAACGATCCCCCGGTGGCAAGCTGAACCGTCCGATGCCGCGGCCTTGAAAGTTGACGTCTTCGATCACGTCTGGGCTTTTGCCCGTGCGGTCGATGGCCACCGATTGCATCGCCCACTGGTGCACGACGACCTCGTACAGGATTTCCGGCCGAATCACGTCGGACACTTCACGAGTCGTCGGGTTGCCCAAGGCGTCGTAACTCTCGTAAACCCTAATTTCTTCGCCACCGGCGTCACGTCGAATCGTGGTGACCACGGTCCCGCCGGCGGGAATCCGGAAACGTCGACTTTCGTCGGGGGAAGACAAATCGGTCAAGGTGACTTCGATGTCACGGTTCGACGAATTGAATAACTCGGCTTCGACAGGTGGCAAAGGCGGAGCGGATTCGATTCGCGTGTCGACCAAGACGGATTGGCGACCAAAAGTTTGTGGGGCAAAAACACCGGGAGTCGGCGGTGCCAAGGGCGGCGGCACGTAAGTCGGGACCTGACCGCCGAATCCGGTGATGCCGCCCAGCGTGGTCCCGCCAAGGATCGACGCACCGATTCCTGGGCCGCCCACGCCCGACCCGCCGAAGGTCGCGGTGATGCCATCGGTTTGGTAGCCGTACGCGTAGCCTCGGTAACCGCCGTAGCCGTATCCGAAACCGCCAAGACCCAAAGGCACGAAACCCAGCGAAGGGTCGTAGCCGTAGCCCAGGGGCGCGTAGATGTTGGTTTGGTAACGCGGGATGATCGTCACGCCGCCGGATTGAAAACCCGGTCGGCCGTACCCGAATCCGCTCCGATAGCCCGGGTTGCCGTAGGAATACCGGTTCGATCGATAGCCGCTGTTGTATCCGGATCGATAGCCCGACGGGTAGCGGATGCCGCCCCGGTTCCCTTGGTAGTTGCCTCCGCGATTTCCCGCCGATCCTTGTTGACCGGAGCCGCCGAAGTTTCCTTGCGACGATCTCGGTTGCGGTCGCCGCATCGATTGCAGCCCGCTGTTGGACGGTCGACCGGTGGTGGACGGACGTGTGGGCGAATACCCGCCGTCGCCGCCGCCTGGTCGGCGTTGGGCCAGGACCGGCGAAGCCGTGGCGGCCAACAACAGGGCCAGGAGGCCGGCGAGCGGCCAACGCGAGTCGGCCGAGACGCGGCGTGGGGAGGGATGAACCCGGAACATGACGAGGGCCTTTGCCGAAAAGAGAACCGGCAACCAAAAAAGTTGCTTTTCTGATTATCTCAGTGTACCGGACTCAGCTGCGTCGGGCAAAAAAAGATCTTCGACGCTCGGCTCCCATGACGCGTCGTCGGATGAGGACAACTGCGGGGCTCATGGACCGACGTTTCGACCGGCGACGCGACGACTGATCGCACCGAAAACGACCGTGCCGGCGACCAAACTGACCAACAAACCGAGCGTCGCGACGCCCAGCCCGACTAAACGCTCCGCGACGATCGGAGCTTTTACTTGGCTTCGCAAAACGTCTCGTGCCGACGGGTCAAAGGAAAGCATGGCGGCGGCTTCGTGCAAGACTTCGCCCGCGCCGTTTTCGACGGTGCCCGAGTAACGCTTTGTCACCACAGCTTCGTCAATCCAATCGTCTCGAATCTCCAACGCGTCAAAGTCGGTGAAGTCCGGATGCATCTGCTCGACATACGCACGGACACTTCCGCGGCACTGAGCGGCCAAGCTGTCCGCGGCGGCCTGCGCCGTCTCGCAAGGTTCGGTCACGACGGGCCAATGATCGATCCGGCCGTCTCGGGTCGACGCGGGATCGGACGACGATCGACTCCGCCGAGTCTCTGTTCCGATCGCCCCGGGAATCTCATCGAGCCACGTGGGGCGATCGTCCGGATAACGGACCGCTTCTGAAGGCCCGACGGATAACGGGATCACGGCGACCGGCGGGGGCACGGAATTCGTTTCGGCGACCGAACGGTCATCCCGCGAGGACTCGGACGCTTCGTCCTCGACCGTCGCGACCGCCTCGGCGTCGGCGGGCGTCTTGACATCAGCCGATTTCGGAGCGGCTTGGGTCGGAGAGCCCGCCGCCACGATCACGGTGAGCAGCAACCAGAAAACGAAACATCGTCGCCGATGCGCATCGGTTTCGAGAGACAGAAACTTGCTCATCCGACCACTCCTTTCGGTGAAACGCCGACGCCGGTGCCGGCAGGAATCGGCTGCGGATTCGCGGTGAATCCTGGTGCCCCTTCAGGACGTCGGGGCGGATCTTCTTGCAAAGCCGGATTGACCCACGGTGCAGACATTTGGACGACGATCGCGATCCCGCCGGCCAACAACATGCCGGCAGGTTGCGGGATCGGAAGAATTTGGTGAACCAGCCATTCGGCGACGATCGCGACGGCGACCGACCACAGGGACAGCCGACGCTTGCGAAGCGGATCGACCATCTTCCACCACCGAAGGCCGGCGAACAGCAACGCGAAGTGAGCCGCGAGCGCCGACCCTCGCGGCAGGCCACCCTCGGCATACAAAGCTTGCGGCAACGTCGTGCTATCGATGACTCGCGTCAAACCGCTATCGACCGACAGCATCAAATGCTGGCTGAATCCGAACACGAACAATCCGATACCGGCACCGACGCCGGCCAACGCGATGCGTCGACGTAGACTTTCGCCCTCGCCACGTTCCCATAATTTGCCCATCAGCAAGACCGCCAGGGACGACACGATGCCGACAGCCGTCAGCAAACCGTAGGGGGCCAATTCCAGCGGGCCGACCGGGCCGCTGCGAAGCCCGACGATGCCCGCGATGATCGCCAAGAAAAACGTCGTCAGCACCGCCACGATGGACGAAGTGCCCAACTCGGCGATCCGCGTCGTCGTGTGCTTGGCTTTCAACCCGTTCCGCATCTGATGCCGCCACGCCGCCATCGTGTGCGGACGACGCCGGGCCGGTTGAGATTCGGCCACCCGTTGAGCTTGCGCGTAACTGGGTTGTTGACGGACGTGCAACACCATGTTGCGAATGATGTAATACGGCACATAGAAAATGCCCAACACCCACAGCGTCGGCAACAACCAATGCGTGTTGATGACCAACGTCACGATGCCGATGATGAACAGGGCCGTTTTGGCACCCGGAGATCGTTCCATCGTCCCCCACCAATGCCCGAAACTGCGAAGGCTCTGCCGAACCGCTCGAGCGATCGGTTCTTCGTTCGTGGGCATCGGGGCGTTCGGTGACGCCTGGGCGGTGGCGGCCGCACCGACCGGATCGAAGCCGACGCCGGGGGGCGGCGACTCCGGTGCAGGCGATTGTTTTTCTTCGGCTTCTCGGACGACCGAAGCGGTGTACACGGGCGAACCGTCCGCGTCTGTCGGGGCGACCGACGCGGGCATCGACGACAGCCATCCGATCACGGGTGACGTCGTCGTCAGACCCAGCGGGGCCAACATCGCGGCGACATTCGCGGGACGTTTGGCGGGGTCTTTTTCGAGCGCCGCGGCGATCACGCTTCGATACGGCTGGTCGATTCCGGTCAGGTCGGGCAAGGCGGTCAGGTGTTTGACGATGATCTCGTGACAGCTTTCTCCGTCAAAGGGCACTCGCCCGGTCAACAGTTCGAACAGAATCACGCCCATCGCATACAGGTCGATCCCGCGACCGTACTGGCCGCGACCGATCTCCGGCGCCATGTAGTGAAACGTGCCGACCGATTCGGTGTGTCCGCCCCGCTGCGACGCGGAGATGAATTTGCTCAGTCCGTAGTCGCCGACTTTGACGACGCCCATGTCGTCGAACAAATTGCCGGGTTTCAGATCACGGTGGACCAGCCCCGCGGCGTGCAAGTGATCCACACCGGCGGCCATCTCGGCGAA
The DNA here is from genome assembly GCA_964453205.1 of uncultured Pirellulaceae bacterium. Lineage (GTDB taxonomy): Bacteria > Planctomycetota > Planctomycetia > Pirellulales > Pirellulaceae > Crateriforma. The sequence continues at coordinate 4,777 of CAYVRC010000008.1, forward strand.
CCAGCGTCGGACCTCGCCCTCGCCCAGACCTTGCGGATGCTGATTCAAGATCTGACGGAGGTTCTTGCCGGCGACGTATTCCATCACCACCCAAGCCCCGTCGTCCTCGTCGCGACAAATGTCGTACAAGGCGACCAAGTTGGGGTGTTTCAGGTTCAAGCACTGCGAAACGCCGCGGAGTTCGATGTCCAAATTCCGCTGGATCCGTTTGAGCGCGACTTCCTTGCCTGCTTCGCTGACGGCAAAGTAAACCTCGCCGAAACCGCCGACGCCCAATCCGCGACGGATCGTGTAGCGAGGAAGCGGTGTGCTGCCGGACGGAAAAAAGAACTTCATCTTGTCGGTCGAAACGTCCACGGATGTCGGTTCGGCGGATTGTGTCGCCGAAATTTCGGCGTCGGTACCGGGCGGAGTGAAGGATACGTCCCCGCCGCAAGCTCGGGCGGCCCCACCGGTGTTCCTTTTGATTGTATCGATCACGGCTGTCATGATTGGACAATTCGGGTTCGGGGAAGGATTGCGGCGGTTCGATTTCATGCCGTTGTCCTAGGCGGAAAGGGCAACCCGGCGGGGCGCGGATTTCTCATCACTTCACCAGGATCCCTTGGACAGCGTCAGGGAGATCTCGTCGACGACGACGCGTTGCCCCGGGATCAACAGCAAGTCGTCTCGGTCGCGGCGAATCAAGTACCAACCGTTCTCGCGATGAGACAAAGCCACACGTCGGAACAGGTCGTCACATCGCAAGTGACAATGCTTGCCCGGTCCGATCAGCACGGTGTCGGCCACCAAAATCACGGCGTCGATGTGACCGGCAAATCGGTGCGGTCGCCGCAACGTCAGCACCGCCGAAGCGCTCAGCGGGCTGGGGACAGACAGGTCGAGCTTCGCCGAACCGGGCAGCGGAAGTGGTCGATCGACGTCCAGCCACACTTTTTCTTGGTGCGTGGGGGCCTGGTTGGAGTCCGCTGACGACGATTCGGCTCCGCGGTTCTTGGCGGGCATCCAAAAGTAATCCGAATCATTCCGTAAAATCCGGCCCGCCATGCGGGGCAGGTCGGCCTGGATCTGAATCGTCGCCGATTCGTCCTTCGAAGCGCTCGGCCCGCCCAGCGACCAAGACGTTCCCGTGGCAAGTCGGAAACCGCCGCAACCGTCAATCCACAATTGTTCCGTCGCCCCGGCAGCGTGCCGGTCGCTCGTCGTGAATTCGCGGGCTTCGTTCATCGGGCCAGTCCGAGTGATGACAGAAAAGTGACTCCTCCCGTCAGTCGCCGGCCGATTCGTTCGGCCGCGACACCTTTGTCGAACCCGACCGACGGCGTTCGCCCGACGGACCTTTCGGTTCGGACGCGTCGTCGGTCAGACGGTTCATTCCAGGTTGATCGAAACCAAGGCGTCGTCATCGGCACGCGCCCCGGTATCGCCGTTCAAGATCGATCGGACCAACTCGTTCAGATCGGCTTCGCTCGGCTCGTCCAAGTCGATCTCTCCAAAGTACTCCACGTCGACGCTCAAAGTTTCCTCTTGGACGTCGATTCGCGTCGCAATTTCGTCCAACAGGTCGCGGGTATGCGACAATCGGCTGTCGTCCAAGTTCAGCCGACTGTTGGTCTGGGCGACACGCAGGGCGGCCATCCGGGCCTGCAGGTTCTCGACTTCGACTTCCAGTTGTCGCTTGGCACTGAGCATCGCGTCCATCTGCTGATGGGCGGCCTGCAACGAGGCTTCGCGGTGAGCCAGCATCTGTCGAAGTTTTTCCGCGGTGGCTTCGCGCGTCATGTAGCGTTTCGCACGGTTGGTCAAATCGGTTTTGACCTGGGCGGCAGTGTAAGTTCGACCACCATAGGCGTAGATGGCGCTGTCCTCGCTCAAGTCGTCATTGAGACGCGAGATGTCCGATTTGGCTTTGGCCAGTTTGGCTTCGGTCGATTCCAAGTCGCGGACCAGTCGCTGCGTTTGGACCTTTTCGCGAGCGATCTGATGGGCGTTGGCTTCGATCTCCGGCTTCAGATCGTCGATCATTTGGCGAGCCCGTTTCAGTTCCCATTCCAGCGGCATCGCGTCGCCCGCGGCCTTGGTGACGCCTTTGATTCCACAGCGAGCGTAGCTCCACAGCGGCACCCCGACGGACAGGCTCGAAAGCAGGGCCAACGCCCCACCGGCGATCATCATTTTTTTAAGCATGGCGTGATTCCCTAAAGTTTTGGTTCACCGAATCTAGGTGAGGCGAAACACGATCGGCCTCCCGATCAACCATTCGCGGCCCCCGGCAGGATCTTGGCGACGATCCCGAAACTTTTCCGACCGACCCAAAACCCCACGTCCTCGTCCGCCCCAGCGAAGCCGAAACGCCAAAAGGTGGGTGGCACCCATTAGAAACCAAAAGGTGGGTGGCACCAATTAGAAGCGTCCGAATTAGAAGCGTCGAAAGGTGGGTGGCAGGTATTAGAGGTGATCAGAGACGGGCCGCACCAATCAGGGGGGGTTGCCTGTCGATTGGGCGGCACATTTTTCCTGATCCGTCCGAGCTTTCGGACTTTTTGAATTCGACCCGTAATAACGGGGTTTCAGGTCGCTTTGTCATCCGATAATGTGATTGAACTCCTCGTTGCCCGGCTGCTCGGGTGATCGCATTTTTTGCCCGCATTGTTGGCAAAATGACACCTACGGTGTGGTCAATTTGCCGCACCGGCAGCCCGGCAAGGCTTCACGAAAACTTCGCTAAGTCGTTGCATGGTAATGGATTGGAGTAAAACCAGGCAGGGAAATGGAACGTCGGCACAAAGATTGCAACGAACCTTTTCTCGTCAAATGAGGTCTTTCGACAGTGAGTCTGTCACTGAACAATGACCTTGTCATTCGACTGCCAGAGGCCGACAGTCGATCGCACCGCAAGGACGCACTCGAACAGGGAGTCACCCGCCATGACTACTTCCAATCATCCGACGTCGCCGACCGGATCGGCCCCGTTGACTCCGATAAACGCCGGCACGCACTGGAACGAGTTGCGTGAGCTGTCGATGTTCTACGATTCTGAAGCGTTATCGGCTTTCATCACCGCGGATCTGGCGCAACTCGAATCCGAACAGTCGCGGTTCAGTTCCCGTCGAGCCGCCAAAGCGAAACAACGCTCCTGAGCGTCACCGCGGGCTCGCGTCGCTGCGTGGTCGAAACAACGGCAGGGGATGTCGGTCCGGGGTGACCGACGGCGCGAAGGCACCATTAAGCTGGACGCACCGGTGCGATAGACTTTCGGCGTACGCCACCCACCGCGCTCACGCTCCCCACCAGCCGACGACGCTTTCGACGGATCAGGAAAAAACGATGGCCAAAGGCCTGTTCACCCAAGGCATGTGCGTGCTGCTGCGTCAGCCCATGTCGATCCGAGATGTCGAATCGCGTCTCTCGATGTTCGATGTCACCGGGCGGCAGCAATCGATCGAGGACGACGCCGCGCCGGAGACCTTGGTGCTGAAATTCCGCCCAGAAGTCGACGGGCACTTGATGGTCACGCCGTCTCGGGCCCGCTGGCCCGACGACATGGGTGAACCGGACGAAAACCCCGAGGCTTTTGTGGCTTGGTCGCTCGGCCAGTACGGCCCGTTGACCTATCCCGGGTGTTTGGGCCGAGCGATCGACCTGGGCAAGACCGGGACCGAACTGCGCCGCGACGCCGCCGCGCACGTCGCACACGTGCGGCTTTTGATCAGCTACGTCCTGGGCGTCGAGGACTCACAGCAGTCCGACGAAGAATTGCCGATGATGCCCGACCCCGACGAATATGACGCCGTCGCGGAATTGCAGACTCTGACCCGAGCCGTCACGGCACTGCTCGAGGCCCCGGCGGCGATCGCCTACTTCAATCCCGCCGCCGAACTGTTGCGATCGGCCTCCGAACTGCGTCGAGGCCTGAATCTGGCTTGGAGCCGTCAACAGCTTCCGCTGGACATGTGGGTTCAGACGCGGCACATGACCTCACCGGCGGGCACCGACGAAATCGGCTGGGAAGTCGTCGACACGGTGGGGCACGGTCAATTGGACATGCCGGACTTGGAAGCCGCTTATTTCGGTCCCGACTATCGCCGCTCGGACGTCGAAGCGTTCCTGGATGAAATCACGCAAGATCTCGTCGCGATGTTCGTCCACGACGAAGTTTCCGGACAAGACCTGTACATGGAAGGCGAAACCCGCGACGGCCCGGGAGGCGTTTCCTGGTCGGCGATGTGTTGCGGAGATTCGCTCAACGCACCGCCGCGACCGACGATCCGCTGGGTCCCCGATGACGGACGCCCCACGCCGCCGGCGGTCTTGGCCGACGACGACGACGAAGAAGAAGAGGATGACGAGGACTTGGATTGGCTGGAGGAACAAGACCTGGACTTCATCGACAGCGACGATTTGGAAGACGACGAATTGGACGAGCCGTTCTGATCGGACCGGCCGCTTGCCGGAGTCTCGGGGACCGTCGCGTTCGCGTCGGCACCTACAACGCCGGCTCTTGATGCTCTATTTTAAGCCCGCTATGAACACAATCTTCGATCTCTCCGACGACATCGCGGTCGTCATCGGCGGCACGGGCGAACTCGGCGGCCACATGGCGGATGCCTTGGCTTCGGCTGGCGCGAAAGTCGCCGTCGTCGGACGCAATCACGAACGCGGCGAGGCTCGTGCCTCGGGAATCAACGCCGCCGGCGGTCACGCCCGATTCTTCGAAGCCGACGGGTTGCAATCCGAATCGCTGGCCGCCGCTCGCGACAAGATCTCGCAATGGGCCGGCACGCCGACGGTCTTGATCAACGCCGCCGGGGGAAATCATCCCGATGCGACGATCCCGCCGGGCGGTGATTTTTGCAAACTCCCTGTCGAGGCTTGGCAAAAGGTCTTTGATCTGAACTTGGTCGGTGGCGCGTTGCTTCCCAGTCAAGTCTTTGCGCCCGCCATGATCGACGCCGGCGTCGGCAGCATCATCAACATCGCTTCGATGTCGGGCATCATCCCGCTGTCCCGTGTGGTCGCCTACAGCGCCGCCAAAGCCGCGGTCATCAACCTGACGTTATGGCTGTCGCGGGAATGGGCGACCACGGGGGTTCGGGTCAACGCGATCAGCCCGGGCTTCTTCCCCGCCGAACAAAACAAAAAGCTGTTGTTCAACGACGACGGCAGCTACACCGAACGCGGCGCCCAGATCATCGGCCACACCCCGATGGACCGGTTCGGCAAACCCGAGGAATTGGCCGGCGCGGCGATCTGGCTTGCCAGTCGGCGGGCGTCGTCGTTCGTGACCGGACAAAACATTGCCGTCGACGGCGGTTTCGCTTCGGTCACGATTTAGCCACCGGCCTGTCGCGATCGGATCCTCCGAAGGATCGACGCGACCGACTCGACGCGACCGAATCGACGCGACCGGCCGAGGCCACGCCCGGTCGGCCCGGTTCCACCCCGCAATTCGACTTCCATCCCCGCCTCCTTGTTTTGACGATCGAACTGAGATGATTGAACTTCGCCGCGACGCCAAGTACGCCCTGATCATTCCCACCAGCATGGGAGTCCGCTTGACGCCCACCGATCATCAACCTTTTCACTGCAGCGATACGTTCAAGATGCAGGCGACCAGCGCCGAATCGAACGTGGGCAGCATTTCATCGTTCTTGGGCCTGCCGGTCAAAATCTTGACCGCGTTCGTCAAGGACAGTCCCGTGGCCCGGTTCATCAAGGATGATTTGGGGCGGCGACACATGGATTTCGAAGGCCCCGAGTTCGTGCAAGACACACCTTGGGGCGTCCGCCACCAGATCAACATGGCCGATACCGGCTGGGGATCTCGGGGCCCGCGGGTGCAGAACGACCGCGCCGGCGAGGTCGGACGCCGACTTCACGTCAAAGACTTCGACCTGGATCGAATTTTCGGTGACGAAGGCGCCAAGATCGTCCACCTGTCCGGCTTGATCGCGGCGCTGTCCGAAGCGACCAGCGAGTTTTGTTTGGAAATCGCTCGCGCGGCCAAAAAACACGGCGCGCGGGTTTCTTTCGATCTCAATCATCGGGCTTCGTTCTGGAAAGGACGCGAAGAAACTCTCGCCGAGCAGTTCAAGGAGATCGCCAGCCTCTCGGACATCTTGATCGGCAACGAGGAAGACTTTCAGCTGTGCTTGGGCGTGCAAGGTCCCGAGGCCGGTGGACAAGGGATCGCCGCAAAGATCGACGGATTCAAGGGCATGATCAACCGGGTCAAACAGGAATTTCCCGATGCCACTTTGTTCGCCACCACGCTCCGTGAAGTCGAAAGCGCGAACTTGCATCACTGGGGCGCGATCGTTTCTCACGGCGACGATTTCAACGTCATCGAACCTCGCGCCATCGGCGTCTACGACCGGATCGGCGGCGGCGACGGATTCGTCGGCGGACTGCTGTACGGCGTCCTGAAGGGCTGGGATGCCGAAAAGAGTTCGCAATTCGGCTGGGCGACCGGGGCGCTGACAGCGACGCTGAACACCGACTACGGCCAACCGGCCGACGAGGACCAAGTCTGGAGCATCTGGAAAGGCAACGCCCGGGTGCAACGCTAGGATCGCGACCCGGCGCGCACGGCGGCGGCCCGCTGGATTACAATCCGGCGTTTGAAACTGCTTCGTGCTTGACCGATGGGATCTGATTTGATGCTTACAAGAATCTGCCGTGGGCCGGCGTCCGGCTTGTCGAAAAATTTGTCCTTCGCTGTTGTTCTGTCCGGCCTGTTTTGGCTCGCCGGCGCGATTTTGCTCACCGGCGGGGCGACCCGAGCGCCCGCTCAAGAATCATCGCCACCGAAGTCGTATCCGACGATCGGAAAGATCGAGCGACTCTCCGACGATTTTGACTCCCTGGTGCCCGCCGACGCCGCACTGGAAGTCATCGGCAACGGACTGACTTGGTGCGAAGGCCCGGTCTGGGTGCCGGCGGACAAAGCGAACGCCGTCGATCTGCCCGCCGAAGACCAACTCTTGTTCTCGGACATTCCCCGCAACACGATCTTTCGCTGGACCGAAAAACGCGGCCTGGAAACGTTCATGAATCCGAGCGGTTACACCGGAGTGACCTACTACGGTCTGGAACCCGGTACCAACGGCTTGACCCTGGACCCGCAGGGACGATTGACCATGTGCGAACACGGCGACCGTCGTATCAGCGTGTTGACCACCGGCGGCGGCAAATTGACACTCGTCGATCGCTACGACGGCAAGCGGCTGAACAGCCCCAACGATTTGGTGTTCGCCGCGGACGGCACGATGTACTTCACCGACCCGCCGTACGGCTTGCCCGACCGCGCCGACGACCCGATGCGCGAGCTGGACTTTTGTGGCGTCTATCGTTTAAGTGTCGACGGCGTGTTGACGGTGCTGACCAAAGAGATCGATCGTCCCAACGGCATCGGGCTTTCGCCGGACGAACGGACGTTGTACGTCGCCCAAAGCGACCCGAGTCGCCCGATTTGGATGGCCTATCCGATCGGCGAAGGGGGCGCGCTCGGGGAAAGGAAGGTCTTGATGGACGCGAGCAAGTTCATGAACGAGTTTCCCGGCTTGCCCGACGGTCTGGCCGTTCATCGCAGCGGTACCATCTTCGGCAGCGGCCCCGGCGGAATCTATGTCATCTCATCCGACGGCACCCTGTTGGGTCGCATCATCACCGGCGGTCGCACCAGCAATTGCACGTTCGACGAAGACCAGTCCACTCTGTACATCACGGCGGACGACAAGGTTTGTCGCCTCAAGCTGAAGCCCTAACGGCCGACCGGTCTACCCGGGAACCTCAATCACTCCCGAACCTCCGCGGACAGGTCACTGACTGGCGGCGTACAGTTCGGCGAACTCGATCGCCCAGACGTCGATCAGGCTGGCAAAGTCATCTTCGTCGACGTCGACCAGCTTTTCGAAGTGATGGCGATTGAAGATTTCACGATTCGTCACGGTGCCTTTGCTTTTCATGTCCAGCACTTTGACGTCGGAGTAAGGTCGGATCACGATTTCCAAGCGACTGTATTGATTGGTCCGGCGGCCGGATTCCAGTTTCAAGTCGTCTCGGTAACATGCCGTTCCCCAGCCGCCTTCGCCGAACAACGACTCCTGTCGAAAACCGGGGAAGTGATCGGTGACGCGGCCGATCGCTTTTTCGATCCGCTCGGACAGGGACAGCCGATAAGACGTGTGCAATCGCCGCAGTTCGTCTTCGCTCAGCTCCTGTTGCCGCTGTCGATCGGCCGCACTCTCGGCTCGCTTTTGACCGCGGCGAATGGCCGATTCCAGTCGAGATTCAAAATCATCACTCATGACGACGACGAATCCGTTCTCTCCGAGGCCACTTTCTCAGCCGGATCGGCTGTTTCGCTCGGCGGCGTGTCGGCAGGGCCGGACGATTCGTTGACCGGGCCGGACGATTCGGCAGCCGGGTCCGGCGAGGCCGGTGGATCGATACGCTGTTGCGGGGCGGTTTGCTCCGGTGCAGCCTCCTGGTGGGGGCTCTGCTCGGCGACCGGAGCGGAAGCTTCCGGTTCGGGTTTGGCCGGTTCGGGTGCGGGCGGTTCGGGTTTTTCAGGCTTCAAGAATTGAGCCAAGTCACCGAACGAGCGAAGGGGTTCGGCACCGGCTTTCATTTTCTCGGTGATCGGCGCTTGTTCGGGACCACCGCCGGCGACGCGGTAGACTTCTGGTTTGCGGCTACCGCCGCGTCGGTTGTCGCGGCCGCCTTGTCGCCCGCCACCGCCACTGCGACCGCCACGGCCGCCCTCGGACCGTCCGCCGCCGGTTTTTCCTGCCGCCGCGCCGCCTCTTGCCGGCGCACCGCCGCCACGGCCCTGGCCCTGGCCTTGCGCCGCACCGCCGCCCCGGCGTTGTCCGCCGGGTCCGCCTCGGGCGTCATCGCGTTGGCCACCTCGACCGCCTTGAAATCCGCCGCGTTGTTGGCTGCGTTGTTGTTCCAGCTCCGCTTCACGCTGGGGACTGAAAGCGCTCAGCGCCACACGACGCCGTTTCTCGTCAGTTCCCGTCACCCATCCCGTGATCACGTCCCCGACCTGAACGGCCTCGTGTAGGTCTTCGACGTAATTTTCGGAAAGCCGGCTGACGTGAACCAAGCCGCTGCAGTCCGGAGCCAGTTCGACGAACACGCCGAAAGGCATCACGCCGACGACGACGCCGATGACCTGGTCGCCCGGTTTCAGATTTTTCAAGGACGGCATCCGGTGCATCGTGGCCGGTTGATGACCGCTGGGGTCGCTATCGCCGAACGGATCGCACAGCCAATGGACCAGTTGATACGCCCGGTTGCGTCCGATCTGCCATTCCTTGATGCACTTGTCGACCTTGGCGACGTCGGGCAACGGCTGACGGAACGTCGGCGGGCCGGCAACGGCTTCGTCATCGGCCGGCGTGGCGGCTTCGGCACCTTCGGCGACCGGTGCCGTCGCTTCTTCATCGGGTTGCCCGACATCGGATGACTCGCCGGCCGCAACAGCGACGTCGCTCTCCGGTCCGGCGGCCGGTTCCTGGCTCGGTGCCGCGTCTTCGGCTGGCGGCGACGGCGGGTCTTCGCTGCCGGCGGACTCGCTTTCCGGTTCAGCCGTTGCGTCGATTTTGTCGGCAAAGGACTCCGAATCCGAATCGTCTCGCGATTCAAAGGTTTCCACCTTCAGGCCGGGATCGACGGTCGGGACTTCGGACTTGACCGTCGGCTCGCGACCGGCCGACTCGGAATCCGATTCAAAGCTGGGTGGCACGTAACCCGGCGGCTCGGCGGGCGGAATCTGCAAGTCCAGTGCCTTGGCCAGCTTCTGAGCCAGCGCGTAGTCGTCGGGATGAATCAGCGTGCTGTCCAGCGGTTGATCGCTGTCAAAGACTCGCAAGAACGGCAACGCTTGTCGGCTGGAAACCAGTTCTTTCCAGGCGTCCAGCGACGCCAATTCCTGACGCGATTTGATCAGCGAATCGCGACGTTTCGTGTCGATGGCCTGGGCGATGCCGCGGTCCATGCCCGGCAATCGGCTGAGCCACGTGACCGGAGCCGCGTTGACGTCGACGCCTCCGCGGGAAGCACCACTGGTCATGACGTCCTTGAGCGCCTCGGTCAAAGCGTCGTCGGACAGTTCGCGCTGGAAGGAACCGAGCCGCAGTTTCAGCGGGTCGACTTTGGCCAAGGCCTGAGCCGGTTGCAGCACCGAAAAGGCGATCCAGGACGCCGCGCGGAATCGCCGCGGGGTCGATCGCATTTCCTGATCGGCGACGGGGCCGCCGGCGTAGGTGTCCGCGCCGTTTCGGTCCGCCACCGTCCAGCGAATCGACTGCTCGGGGGACTGATCGATCAAATCGCCGATGGCCGCCAAGCTGGCGCGACGCGCCGGGCCGTTGCTGACAATGATCAGATCCACGCCGTAGGCGTGAATCAGTTCGCCCATCTTGAGGACGGCTTGTGAACGGAGATTCTTGGACAGCTGACAGGGGATGTCCTCGTGGTGAAGCACGCGGCCGTCGGCTGAAACGATGGCCGTCGCGGCGGTCCGAGGGCCGATCGCATCGATGGACATCGCCACCTTGGCATCGATGCCGCCGCGGTTGACTTGGCTGCGAAGGTTGTCCGCAGCGATGCCGACCAAGCGGGCCGACGCTTGTTCTTGCAACTCGTCCCACCAAGCCGACTCGGCGGCTTCACGGATGTTGGCTTCGTGGACCAGAATCGTTTCACGTAATTTGGCTTCGATCGAACGATTCAGCCCCATCGCCGAACGCTGAATCTCGTCGACCAATTTCTTCGCGTCGTACTCGAAGGAACAGATGGCGACTTGGCTGCGGAGCGCACGGCCGAGCATCACGATTTGGAAAGCGCTCATCTTGGCGGCCGGCAAGCGTTTCCCTTGCAACGGCTTCAACACGCTGACCAGCCACCGACGACGACGCTGGCGAGGCGAGATCTTCTTCGCTTTCTTGACCGGAGGGGCAGGCGGGGGCGACGGGGGAGAAGCCGGACGCGTCATCGGAGGCGAAGTTTTTTTCACTTCGCCGCCGACGGCCGGTTGTTCCGCTGCCGTCGGTTCCTGCTGGGGCGGAGCCGATTCCGATTCGCCGACCGCCGCGGCAACCGTCGCGGCCTCGGATCGGCCGTCTTCGCTCGGCGTCACCTCTGTCGCCGCCTGTTCGGTTGTCGCTTGTTCGGTTGTCGTCTTTTCCGGCGGGGAAACGTTCGTGTCCGCGTCGTCTGCCTCAGAGACCAGCGTCGTCGGATTCTCGGGAGCGGGCGTTCCCGTTTCCGGCGTTCGGACGACCGCAGTCGGTTCGCCCGCGGCCTCGGGTGCCGGCGTTTCCGTCGGTGCACCCTCGCCGGCCATCACCGGCGAAGCGGACGGTGTGTCCGCCACCGATCCTTCGGCCGGCGTCGTGGTGTCGGCCGGCGTCGCGGTGTCGGCCGGCGTCGCAATCTCTGCCGGCTTCGGCGTGTCGGCGGAGGTCGAAGTGTCGGCCGGAGGCGTCGTGCCGGCTACCGATTGGGCCTTGTTTTTTCTCTGTCGTTTGGGTTTCTTGCCCGCTTCGGGTTCGTCGTTGCCGCCGTGCGGGTCGTGGATTTGTGCGATGTGGATCCGCGCGTTCTTAGCCAGCCAACGGACGGCGGCACCGATCACGCGCGGATCACCGCAAAGCCGTTTCGCGATCGCTTCGTCCAAGCCGGCGACGGCGGCGGCGCGTTCGGACGGATCGATCGAATCGATCTTTTCAGCGACGGCGACCGGGTCGCCGCCGTCGCCTTTTTGAGGATTCAGAAAACGCACGGCCAATTTGGTACCGGCGTCGGCTTTCTCGCTCAGTTCCAACTTCAGTCGTCGCGACAACCGATCGAGCAGCCGTTTGGAATGCGCCTTTTCGATGGCTTTCCCGATCGCGGGATCTGCCAGTTCGGTGGTTTTCCACAGCTGACTGAGTTCTTCACGTCGTCGCCGGACGTCTTCGTCGGCGGCCACGGCTTCGGACAGCATCCACAGGGAGCCTTCGTCGATGCCGCCGAGTTCATCGCGTCGGTAACGCGCCAGATAAGGCGGCGTGTAACCCTGCTGGAGAAGTGGCAGAGCGATTCGAAGACTGGAAATTTCGCAACGCCCGCGTCGGGCAATTGCCTCTAGATCGACGGTCATATTCGGTCGGTCTCAATCGTGCAGGCCCCCCCAAAAAAGAGTGGCCGCGAGGTGGGCAGTCGGGACGAAACTCCGCATCGGCATCGCGATCGCGAAATTTCGCCAGCATGGGGTAAACGGCGGAGAATAAGACCGCCGCAAAGGTCTGTCAACCGACGCGTTCGGGAACAATTGCGTCCGGTCGAGTGTTTCACTGGGGATTCGGCGATTCGCGAATTCAGAAAATCCGGCCGAATCGGCTCAAGCCTCCCAACCCGCAAAGTCGATTTGGTTTCGCAGGAATGCCTAGCGACCGAAGGATTCGGTTTGGTAGCAATCCCACTTCGACCACCGACCTTCCCGGCTAGAAAACCAACTCGATGACCAAGCCTGAATCTCGCTTCGAAACTGACCCTCCGACATTGCGTCTGCACCGCGACGAACACGACGACGGTCGACCGCACCAAGAAAACCCGCCGAACGGGCGACGGCAAACCGAACCGGCTCGTCGTACCGATCGGCAACAGCGCGAGCTGGACCGGATGAGTGGGACCGCGGACGCGAAAACCGTGTCGGTTTCGGTGCGTTCGCTGGTCCCGTTGCTGATGGACGCGGCCGAGAGGGATCGCACCTGGCTTCGCGATTTCGCCGACGATTCGGTCCGTATCGACGTGGACCTGTACGACGTGCTATTAGCTTATCAAAAGCTGTCTCAGTCGAAGGCGGCGTGATCGACACGCTCGCCCGCCTCGGCCGGTACGACTTCTCCGCCCCCCAAACGTGACAGGAAGATACGATGCGTTCGATCGCCGTGATCAATCAAAAAGGTGGCGTCGGGAAAACGACGACGTCGGTGAACTTGGCCGCCGCATTGGCCGCCGCAGGTCGACGCGTTTGCGTTTTGGATCTGGACCCGCAAGCTCATGCGTCCTTGCATCTGGGGATCACCACGATGGATGGCGATCCCAGCATGTACGAGGTCCTGTGCGGCGATGTCAGCATCGACCAAGCCCGTCGTCACTTGACCGATCGCATCTCGATCGTTCCCGCCAACTTGGACTTGGCCGCCGCGGAAATGGAACTGGCCAGCGAAGTCGGTCGCGAGATGATCTTGCGCGACAAGCTGGATGATGACCAAGAACAATACGACTACTTGGTGCTGGACTGTCCGCCCAGCTTGGGCGTGCTGACGGTCAACGCGTTGGTCGCGGTCGGCGAGGTCTTCCTGCCGCTGCAGCCACACTTTTTGGCGCTGCACGGTTTGAGCAAACTGCTTCGCACCATCGAAGTCGTCTCACGCCGTTTGAACCCGGCGCTGCAACTGACCGGCGTGATGTTGTGCATGTACGATTCGAACACGCGTCTGGCCGCGGAAGTCAGTTCGGACATTGATGAGTTCTTTACGTCCAACGTCGGTTCGCGTCAGTTCTTTCGTGCGGCGCAGTTCTTCGACACGCGGATTCGGCGAAACATCCGCCTGGCCGAAGCGCCCAGTTTCGGGCAGTCGATTTTCGAGTACGCCGCGGAGAGCAACGGAGCGGTCGACTACCGCGCCTTGGCCGAAGAGGTGATGGCCCAAGAAAAAGCCGGTCGGGCGACCAACCGCATGGCGGCTTAGCCGTCCAGTTGCTCCGTCGGACGCCGTGAGTGATCACCGGCTTTTCCGCTGACGAACCGGTTGCCGTCGATGAAGAAGCGGAGCAACCGATCGGCGTCTTTTTCGGCGCCGATGCCGATTCGCCGCGTCGCGATGACGCGAAAGTCGTCCGCGTCGACGCCACGAGCCAAACGCCACCGCGGCGATTGCGTGATGTCCGATCCGTCGTGGCGACGATCCAAAGCCATCGCTTGGCAAATCATGCCGGGACCTCGGGTCAGTTTTCGCAGCTCCGCCTGACCGCGCCGCCTGCGCATGCGCTCGATCCCCCAGACCGGCTGGAGACCGCGAACGAGCACCGCCGCGCCGAGACCCGCCGGTTCGGTCACGATGTTCGCGCAGTGCTTGGCGTGAATCGGATAGACGTACAGCGTGCCGGCGGCGGCGAACATCGATCGGTTGGACCTCGTCGGTCCACGGGCGCTGTGGCTGGCCAAGTCATCGGCCGGCAAATAGGCTTCCGTTTCCACGATCAAACCGCCGACCCAACGATCCGGTTCGTTTGTCGCGCCCCGATGATCCTGGTAGCACCACACGCACCCCAGCAGGGTTTTGGCGACCTCGGCGGTGCGGCGACGCAAAAAGCGGTCGGGCAACGGATCGAGATCGGCTGGCGAAGTTGACGGAGACACGAGTGAAGCCCAACGACGAAACGCCGGAATCGAAAGGGGAGGTGACGTACCGCGCCCGTTGGATTGTCCCGATCGTCGGGCCGCCGCTGCAAGGTGGTTGGATTCGCCTCCGCGACGGAACCGTTCGCGGCTTGGGCCGGGGACGCGGGCCTACCGCCGCGATCGACCTGGGCGATCATGCGGTGTTGCCGGGATTGGTCAACGCCCACACGCATCTGGAGTTCTCGGATCTGCGACGCCCGATCGCGGCGGGCGGCGACGGACGATCGCTCGCGCCGCTGGAAAGCTGGATCGGACGAGTCATCGCCACACGCGCCGCGGCCACGGCGACCGACAAATCGGCCGCCGTCGGAGCCGGGATCCGAGAATCGATCGACGCGGGCGTCCGATTGCTGGCCGAAATCATGACGCCGTCGACCGATCGGGGGATCGAATCGGTCGATCCGAAAATCGACATCGTGACGTTGTCCGAAGTCATCGGTTTGTCGGCCGATCGTTATTCCGAGAGGTTCGCAGCCGCGCGGGCGATCGCGGCGCGGGACGAAACGGCCGGCTACAGCCCCCACGCGCCGTACTCGACCCATCGCGATGTCATCACGGATGTCGTTCGGCGGGCACGGGCGGACGGCCGTACCGTCGCGATGCACGTGGCCGAATCGCCGGCCGAACGACAATTGATTCGTGAAGGCACGGGCGGGTTCGCCGATGCTTTGAAAGCCATCGGCGTCTGGCAAGACGGCCTGTTTCCGTGGTCGACTGTGTCACCGACGGGCGAGGACTTTTTCGATCTGATCGACACGTTGGCGGAGGCTCCGCGGGCGCTGCTGATTCATGGCAACGATTTCACTTCCCGGGAGATTCAGCGGATCGCCCGGTATCCCGAGTTGACCGTGGTTTACTGCCCGCGGACTCACGACTTTTTCCGATACCAACGTCACCCCATCGCCGAGTGCGTGGCTGCCGGCGTCAGGGTCGCGCTGGGGACGGATTCGCGGGCCAGCAATCCGGACCTGAACCTTTGGAACGAAGTCCGCTTCCTGCTCGACAAGCGACAGGACGTTGCACCGGAGATGGTCTTGGCCACGGCGACGCTGCACGGCGCCGACGCGCTCGGCCGACCGGAAGCGGGGCGACTGGCGATCGGTTGTCGGCCGGGGCTGGGGACGGTCGCGACCGGTGCGACCGACGAAGACGGACTCTACGCGGATTTGGCGACCACCCCTTACCGGTCGCTGAGTGATCGTGCGGGATAATCCGGCGGCGAACATTGACCGATCCGAGCGGCTGATCGACAATCCCCGATCCGAATTCTTTTTTTGACGACTCGCATCGATTGCTTTGTAAATGTCCGCTTCGGCCGCCGAGATTGATTTAGCCGTTTATTGCCGCCAGACCGCTGAAAAGGCGAAGGAGGCGTCGTTCGAGTTGGCCGGGCTGGACACGGCCGTCAAGAACCGCTGGTTGCTGGAATCCGCCGATCGCTTGGAATCCTCGGCGACCCAGATCATCGCGGCCAACGCCGACGATTTGACCGCGGCGCCCGGATACGGATTGACCGAAGCGGCGATCGACCGGTTGCGGTTGGACCAGCCACGGATCGGCCAGATCGCGGCGGCGCTGCGCGAAATCGCGATGCTTCCCGATCCCATCGGCGAAGTCTTGGACGGGTTCACGCGTCCCGGCGGATTGCAGATTCTCAAACGCCGCGTGCCGCTGGGGGTCGTGTTGTTCATCTACGAAAGCCGTCCCAACGTGACCGCAGACGCGGCCGCGATCTGTGTCAAAAGCGGCAACGCGGTGATCTTGCGGGGCGGCAAGGAAGCGATCCACAGCAGCCGCGCGATCGTGGAGATCTTGCAACAAACGGCCCGCGAAGTCGGCGTTCCCGAAGCCGCGGTGCAGCTCGTTCGGACGACCGACCGCGCGGCCGTCGGTGAGTTCCTTGGCTTGGCCGAGTGGATCGACGTCACGATTCCGCGGGGCGGCGAAGGCCTGATTCGACGCGTCGCCGCCGAAGCGACCATGCCCGTCATCAAACATTTCGACGGTAACTGTCACGTTTATGTCGACGCGGCCGCGGACATCGACATGGCCGCAAGGATTATCGAAAATGCCAAGTGCCAACGCATGGGCGTTTGCAACGCTTGCGAGTCCGTGCTGATCCATCGAGACGTCGCCCGGCAGGCTTTGCCGGTGATCGCGGAACTTTTGCGAAAACACGACATCGAGATGCGTGGCGATGAAGTCGTCCGGACGATCTTGGCCGACGCCGTGCCGGCGACGACGGAGGATTGGTCGGCCGAATACCTCGGCCCGACGATCAGCATCAAGATCGTCGCCTCGATCGGTGAGGCCGTCGACCACATCAACCGCTACGGATCGCATCACACCGATGCGATCGTGACGGGCGACTTGAAGGCCGCGCGGCAATTCACCACGGCGGTCGACAGCAGTGCCGTCATGGTCAACGCCAGCACCCGGTTCAACGACGGGGGGGTGTTCGGCCTGGGGGCGGAAATCGGCATTTCCACCGACAAGTTTCACGCCCGCGGCCCGTGCGGACTGCGTGAACTGACGACGTACAAGTACATCGTTCAGGGCGACGGGCAAATCCGATCGTAACGATCGTGCGGCGGCGGTGGTAATTTGACCGAGCCGGGCAAGGGTTTCGGGTCAGGCAGACTTCACTCGTGATCCGATGAGTGATGTCGGAGCCGGGATCGGCTTTCTGCTTCCGCAAAGTTTTGGCGGCAGCGGGTCTGTGGCTAGGAAGCCTTCATTCACCCGAACGTTCTTCCGCCGCGGCGACCGATCCCCGGTCGTCCGCCGCCCAGCCATCGGATCTCCCTCATCGTGACCGTCAAAAAAGATCGCAAACATCACCTTCGCCTGCATTCCGATTCCGTCGCCACGGCGACCCGCACCGGCCGGCGACGCAAACCGGGCGGCAAGCCGGACGTCCGACGTGACGAGACCGTCGATCAGTTTTTGCGCGCTTACACCGACGTGACCGGTTGGCGGCTGGACACCAAGGAAGGCTTGGAAGGTCCGAATTTCGACTTGCAACCGGCCGATGCGTTCGACGGCATGATGTCCGCGGAAGATTTCGACAGCGGCGTCTTGCCGATGATCGGCCGGGGCGATGCGACGAAACTGGCCAGTGCGGCGGCCGAACTCGCCGGCCTTTTGCAAGCCAGTCAGTCGGCGCTGCGCTCCCGCGAAGCCGAGTTGGCCGCCTTCGAAGCTCGCGTCGGACGCCTCACAAGCCCGCGATCCGACGCCGATCGGCTGCAGCGAATCCTGGCCGACGGTGTCGCCGCGACCGACTTTGATGCCGCCGCGGTTTACTTGTTGAGCGACGACACCAGCGAGATCAAATTACGCTGCCTGTTCGGATTGGACCCGCGGCGACTGATCGATCCGGCTCGCACGCTGGCCGATTGCCGTGGCGACTTGGAAGCGATGGTTTGCGGTGTGTGCAAGATCGACGATTTGAACGCCGTCCTGATGGACACCTGGAATTGCCCCGAACCCGAATTCGGGGCTGCGATCTGCGCCACCTTGAACGCCGACGATTTGCCGCTGGGAACGCTGTGGCTGTTCGCCGGGGAAGCGACCGAGATTTCCGACCAACAAACCGCCGCGGCCCGGTTGACCGCTTCGCACTTGGCCACCGAACTTTGCGGCGGCGTCGCCTCGGTGCCCTCCGTCGTTTCGGCATCCGGCCCGAATGACGAACCCGGCGCGAAGGTCGGCGGCGGGGGGCGTGGCGACGCGGCGCCGGACGCCGCTGTGAGGAAGACGTTGCCAACGGACCGCCTGAGCGTTCTGGACGCGATGACCCGGTGGCAATACGAAAGCTTGCCGCACGGCACCCAAATCAGCGAGGACTTCTTCGTCGACGGAATGATCGAATCGGGAACGACCTGGTCGGTCGGCTGGCATCACTGGGACGTGTTACCCGACGGCCGGATCGCTTTCTTGATGGCCGAAGCGACGGACCACAGCATCGCCGGCGCGATGACCGCCACGTTCGCCAAGGCGTCGGTGATCTCGCACCTGGGCTACCGACACGACGTCGAAGCGTTGCTTCGCCACGTCGGTGACAGCCTGTGGCAAATGGGCGTCGACGGCCAAACGTGTTCGATGCTGTATGCGACGATCGATTCGGAAACGGGCGACGGCGAATTGGCTTCGGCGGGAACCCTGCAAGCGATCATCGGCGATCGCCACGGTCATCGGCCGCTGATCGCCGCCAACGCTCGGCCGCTGGCCTTGGATTTCGAACCGAGTTTTTCGCGGGCCGAATTCCGAATGCAAAAAGGCGAGACGCTGCTGTGCGGCAACCAAGCCCTCGCCGGCATCCGCAGCCTGGACGATCTCGGAAATCTGCTGACCGCGGCATCGACCCGGCGATCCAAACGCCCGCTGGCCCACCTCGCTCGTGAACTTTCCGGCGAACGGATCACCGCCGAGCGCGCCGCGGCGGTGATCACCCGCCGACCTTGAGCGGAAAAAACAAAGGCCGCGTGTCTGATCGACACGCGGCCTTTGCGAATACCTGTGACCGGTCCGGCGAAGACTACGTGGTGGCCTTCTTCTTACGAATCCGTCGAGCCACGAACCCCGATCCGGCGATCAGAGCAAACGCAAATGAAGAGGGTTCGGGGACGGCCGTCGCGGAGATCGAACCGAATTGCATGTCATCGATGATGTAGTTCTCCACGACATTAGTCGGAGCACCCGAGAAGGTGATCTCCAAGCGGTCAAAGTTCCCCGTTCCAGGCGGAGCATCCAAGCGGTCGAAACCGACGAAGCGAGGATCTGCCTGTGAACCGCCTGGCCCCACGGTTTCCTCAAACACCGTAAAACTACTTGAATCCGATGTCTGGAGATACTTCAGGTCGACCGAGACGCCCGGGGCGACAGTCAGGTCAAAAGCGATCTGATCGAGGTAGGCACGTTCCCCGGCTGCCCCTCCGTCGGGCGCGCCCGCGCTGCCTAAACGGAAATCCATAATCACAGTCTGCGGTCCCTCATAAGTGATCATATCGCCGCCAACTACTCGGTTAGAGATCCGAGTGTCATCACCACCTGATGATGTAGCATTTCGTCGCAAAACAGGCCGAGATCGGTCCACTCCTAAAATGTCTGGGTCGTCTTCGTTGAAATAGGTGATTTGCTCCATCATGGCATTCGTCACTGACGGATCCCGGTAACTGAGGAACACTTGCGGGTTCAGCGACGTGCCCTGCATTTGATTCGTGATCTGCTGCACCCCGCCAGGCGTTTGAAAGTTCCAAGGCCCCCCTAAGGAGCCGACCTCAAATGTAAAAATCTGCGCAGCTGATGTGGTCGTATCTCCAAGATTTTCGACGATTCCGATCGAGGGATCGATCGCGGCATCGACAGCCGATGCAGAAAGGCACGCGGTCATGCACGCGGCCAAGGATAGTTTTTTCGCCCAGGTCATGGTTGCCTCAAAGGTCGATCGGTCACAGGTGGAGGAGGGTGTGGGGGTGCTGATCATCAGCCGGCCAATCGTCGAGATTAGTCCGGCCTTCACACGGAATCAACATTTTGGAGAAATTATTCCGGAAATGTTCCCCTAATCGTCAGCGAGCGGGGGTTCCGCCCGACCCAGGCCGAACGCCGGTGCCGACCCGGTGTACTCGCTGAATCGCGAGAAAAATTCTTGGCTCCCCTCGTTAGGGCTGCCTGGTTTCCCGGGGCTCCGGCGGTCGTGCCTTCCGGCCGGGCCCTCAACGCCGGGCCACGGGGGCTTTTTTCTTGCGGAATTTGTTCGGGTTTTCCGCTTTTCCCGTGATCTCGTACAGAAACGGGCTGGGCGTTGTCGGTCGGGCCTTGCCCCAGCGGCGACGGGTCAGGGCTAGCGACAGCGTCAGTTTTTCTTGGGCCCGCGTGATCCCGACGTAGCACAGCCGTCGTTCCTCGGCGATGTCTTCCTCCCTGCCGCTTTTGACGCTGCGGCTGTGCGGCAGGACGCCTTCTTCCAGGCCGACCATGTAGACGACCGGGAATTCCAAGCCCTTGGCCGCGTGCATGGTCAGCAACCAGACCGAATTTTTCAGCGCCAGCTTGTCTTTCTCGTTGCCCAGCTCGCGTCCGGAAAGGGCGATGTCGGACAGGAATCCCGCCAGATCCCCGTCTTTGTTGTTGTCTTCGTACGCCCCCAACGCGTTGGCGAGCTCGCCGACCGAGGCGGCCCGCGATTCTCGTTCGTTCGGGTCTTCGTACAGCCGCGTGATCTCGTCCATGTAGGCCGTCCTGGCCAGCAGCGTTTCCATCGCCTTGCCCAGCGATTCGGACGTGGCCCTCGCCGTGACATCTTTCTGCAGGGCGACCAAGTCCGCGACGCCTCGCCCGGCCGCGGTGCCCAGATCCGCGATCGCGTCGGGGTCGTTCATCACCGCCCAGACCGGCTGGCCCCGCTTGACGGCCCGTTCGATCAACGCGGCGATCGATTTTTTGCTGATCCCGCGAGCCGGTTTGTTGATGATCCGCAACAGCGAAACTTCGTCGTCCGGTTGCGAGATCCATTTGAGGTAGGCGATCAAGTCACGGATTTCGGTCCGATCAAAGAACGACTGGGAACCCAACATGACGTAAGGCACGTCGGCTTTGCGAAGCTCGGTTTCGAACAGTCGCGGCTGTTCGTTGGTGCGAAACAGTATCGCGATGTCTTTGGGCTGGATGTGTTCGTTGTCGATCAGGTGCTTGATTTCGCCGACGACCAATTTGGCCTCGGTCGCTTCGTCCTTGTGTTGCAGTATCCGCGGTCGCGGCCCGGCCGGTCGACTCGGTCGCAGCACTTTGTCGTGTCGATTCGCGTTGAACGCGATCAGGCGATTCGCCATTTCCAGGATCGCCGCCGTGCTGCGGTAGTTTTCCTCCAGCCAAACCACTTTGGCGCCGTCCCAGTCGTTGGCAAAGTTCAAGATGTGCGAGACGTCGGCACCGCGCCAGGCGTAAATCGACTGATCGTCGTCGCCGACCACGCACAAGTTGCGGTGACGCAGGGCCAAGTGTTTCGTGATCCGATACTGGCATCCGTTGGTGTCCTGGTATTCATCGACCAGCACGTGATCGTACCGTGCGGCTTCTTCGTCACGGATCGCCGGGTGTTGTTCGAAAAGCGTTTCGGTGTGCAGCAACAAGTCGTCGAAATCCATCGCGCCGCGGAGTTGCAAGCCCTCCTGGTAACGACGGTACCCCGAGGCGGCGAAGTGTTCTTTGTCGGTGCCCGCGACGCTGCCGGCCTCGTCCGGTTTGACCCCGTTGTTCTTCCAGCCGCCGATGATGGCCAGCATCTCGCTGGGTTTCAGCGCCGTACCGGGCAGCCGAAGTTCGCGGAGAATCCCGCGGGCCAACGACTCCTGGTCACTGCGGTCGTAGATGGAAAATTTTGCCGGATACCCCAAGGCCGGAGCGTGCCGGCGAAGGATCCGGACGCATTGCGAATGAAACGTGCTGATCACGGGCGCGGGTGGAGCTTTCTCGCCACGCTTGCGGCGAGTTTTCCGATGCCCCAACAAGTCGCCGACGCGTTCCTGCATCTCGCCGGCGGCCTTGTTGGTGAAGGTGACGGCCAAGATGCGATCCGGCGGGGTGCCGTGCTTGATCAAATTGGCGATGCGAAAAGTCACGACACGGGTTTTGCCCGTGCCCGCGCCGGCCAACACCAACATCGGCCCGGCAAGTGTCCTGACCGCCTCATGTTGGGCGGGGTTCAGCCCCGAAAGATTCATCATGAACGGGCTTATCGCAGCCGGTCGCGATCGGGAACCATGTTCGCACCGCCCTGGGCGATCGGGATCAGTTGGCCCTGTTGGGGCTGTCGCGAGTTCTGCATCGCTTGGTTGAACGGCACGCCGTAACAAACGTAATTTCCCGTCGCGGTGTCCAAGATGTACAGCACGGTGGGGGCCAAACGGTTGTTCGCGTCGCCTTGAAAGTTGGCCATGCCGGTCACCATCATGTACTTGCCGCCTTTGCCGGCGGTGCCCATCGCATCGGCGACGTTCGTCGAAAAGCTGCCCATGAATTTGCCGACGCGAGGATAGATCACGTTGCAACGCAGCAGTCCGGAATTGTGGTCGAGCACGAAGAAGCCTTCGGCGCGGTCGCTGACTTGGCCCGTCGCGATCGAATAGTCTTCACTGGAAACCGAAGCGACCGCGTCGATCAGCGGCAACCGGCCGGCAGAAAACTGATCGACCGGCGAAGTCGCCCGGTCGGACCCGACGCTGGTTCGACCGGCGAAGAAGGCCACCACCATCAAGCCGCCGAGCGCCACGGTCGCGAGCAAGGTCTTCAACGGGCGCGAGACGACAACAGTTGGAAATGCAGACATCACGGGAACAGACTCCGGTAATTCTTGGGCGAAAAGAAGGCAAACGGGCGGCACTCGAGTCGGATTCAGGTTCGACGCGTTTCGGTTCGTGTCCGACACACGGATTCCGATTGTACGACATCCGGGGTGGCTTTACGATTGCGGTTTCGGACACGAGTTTTGGTCGATGAACGTCACTCGTGACAGGCTTTCCATCATCCAGCGGGCGTGGCCTTGACGATTTTTTCCCCCGGCGATCCCCGGTCCGGCCGTCCGGAGCGTGGCGATGTCACCCCCGGCAGTGTCGCGGTCGTTTTGCCGGCCGCCGGCAGCGGCCGACGCTTCGGCGATCAGGCCAACAAAATCTTTGCGATCGTCGCCGGCAAGCCGGTCTGGGTCCATGCCGCCGAAAGGTTCACGAATCATCCGGCGGTGGGCTGCGTCACGATCGCTTTATCGCCGCCGGACGAGCCGACGTTTTCGCAGCAGGCCGCCCGGTGGCGACTCGGCGATCGCATGAACATCGTCGCCGGCGGCCGGGAGCGGTACGACAGCGTCGCGGCGGCGCTGGACGCGATCGACGACGGCCGGATCGAACTGGTCGCGATCCACGATGCCGCCCGGCCGCTGGTGCCTCGCCGAGACATCGACAACGTGTTCGCGGCGGCCCGGCGGCACGACGCGGCGATCTTGGCGACCCCGCTGACCGGATCACTGAAACGCGTGATCGGAGAAGACTGCCGGAGCGTCGATCGCCGTGACTTGTTCGTCGCCCTGACGCCACAGGTGTTCAAGCTGGACCTGATCCGGCACGCTTATCGGCGACACCGCGGTTTTCCGGCGACCGACGACGCACAGTTGGTCGGTGCGACCGGTCATCCCGTGCACTTGGTCGTCGGGTCCGCCGACAACCTGAAAATCACTTACCCCGAAGACCTCCGTGTCGCCCGAGCCTTGCTGGGCGGCGACGAAGCCGAAGAAACGCCGTAGGACCCATGCCTGAATCTCCCTCCCAGGACGCCGTGACGACGAAGTGTGACTTGCTGGACGAACTCCGCTGGCGGGGATTGATCCACCAAGTGACCGACGAGGCCGGTTTGGCAAAACTGCTGAACACCGGCCCCCAAACCGTTTACATCGGTTTCGACCCGACCGCCTCCAGCTTGCACGTCGGCAGCATGATGCAGTTGATGATGCTGCGACGATTTCAACGCGCCGGTCATCGGCCGATCGCGTTGGTCGGCGGCGCGACCGGCATGATCGGCGACCCCAGCGGGAAAAGCGAAGAACGCAACCTGCTGTCCGCCGAACAACTGCAAGCCAACGTCGACGGCGTCGCCGCACAGATGCGACGCTTCTTGGATTTCCAAGGCGACTGTGCCGCGCTGTTGCTGAACAACTTCGATTGGATGCGTGACTACAGCTACTTGGAATTCCTCCGCGACATCGGCAAGAACTTCCCCGTCGGCGCGATGATGGGCAAGGATTCCGTGCGCAGCCGACTCGGCAGCGACGCCGGGCTGAGCTACACCGAATTCAGTTACATGCTGTTGCAAGCCTATGACTTCGTGTACCTGCGCAAGCACCACGACTGCAACATCCAAGCCGGCGGCAGCGACCAATGGGGCAACGTCACCGCGGGCATCGAACTGGGCCGGCGGATGCTCGGCCGGCCCCTGTTCGGAATCACCGCGCCGCTGTTGACCACCAGCGACGGTCGCAAGATGGGTAAGACCGAAAGCGGCGCGATCTGGTTGGACGCCGACCGAACCAGTCCCTACGCTTTCTATCAGTACTGGGTCAACGTCGACGACGCCGACGTGATGCGGTGCATCGCCTACCTGACCGAAATCGGACGTGGCGAATTCGAAGAATTGCAGCGGCAAACGCAAGCCGATCCGGGGTCCCGGGCCGCGCAAAAACGGCTGGCCCAGTGGATGACCGAGTTCGTTCACGGTGACGACGGTTTGCAATCGGCCCGGCGAGCCTCGGAGATTCTTTTCGGTGGCGAAATCGACCGTGCCAGCGACGCCCAATTGAAAGAAATCTTTGCCGACGTGCCCAGCAGCCAAGCCGAGAAAGCCTCGCTCACCGGCGACGGATACTGGATCGTCGAAGCCTTGCAAGCCGCCGGCCTGGCCAACAGCAGCGGCGACGCCCGTCGCGGGATCAAGGAAGGCGGCGTCTACGTCAACAATCGACGCGTCACGGATCAGCAGTTGCGATTGACCGCCGACGATTTGGCCAGCGAAACGATGCTGGTCCTTCGACGAGGCAAACGCAAGTACGCGCTGCTAAACTTTGTCGCCGTCAAGTGAGGGGCATACAGTCCCGCCGCGTTCTTCCCACCGGAAAACACCCGATGAATACTTTGACCCGATCACTGATTCCGCTGATCTTATGGGGCATGGTTTGGGAGCCCGTGTCCGCGCAAAACAATCCGCCCTCGCCCCAATTGGGCAACGGGATGCGGAACAGCTGGGCCGACCAAACCTCGATCGTGATCTGGACTCGCACCACGCGGCGAGCCGACATGGTGGCCGACGGACCGATGTTCCTAGACATCAGCCGGTCCCAAGCTTCGCGACTGGGCAAGCTTCGCGACGTCGATGAAATTCATGCGGCCCAAATCCCGCGCGGCGCGACGCTGGACGAAATGTTCGGGGCCAACCCCGGCGCGATCGGCCAAGTCCGACTGACTTACTATCCGACTGACCGCAAAGAATCGGCCGAATCGACGGTTTGGAAAACGACGGCCGCCGACAGCGACTTCACCGCGCAGTGGAAAATCGACGGCTTACAGCCGGACACCCGTTACGTCGCCGTCATCGAAGCCAGGCAGGTGGGGTCGGACCGACCGAGCGCCACACTGACCGGCGGCTTTGAAACGGCCCCCGCGTCGGAAGATGCGAGGGATTTGAAATTCTGCATCACCACTTGTCACGACTTCATTCGCCGCGACGACGGAAACCGAGGTCACAAAATTTATCCGACGATGACCGAGATCGATCCCGACTTCATCGTGCACGCCGGCGACATCGAATACTACGACAAACCCGACCCGTGGGCCTGCACCAAGGAACTGATGCGTTTCAAATGGCAACGCCTGTTCTCCCTAACCAGCAATCGCGATTTCTACGCCCGCACGACGACGTACTTCATCAAGGATGATCACGACACGTTAAAGAACGATTGTTGGGCCGGTCAACGTTACGGCACCGTGTCGTTCGAAGAAGGCTTGCAGATTTTTAACGAAGAGCAATTCCCGTCGCATCCGACACGCTACCAAACGGTGCGTTGGGGACGTGACCTGCAGGTCTGGATCTTGGAAGGCCGTGACTATCGCAGTCCCAACGACGCCCCCGACGGACCGGAGAAAACGATCTTGGGTGCCGAGCAAAAAGCTTGGCTGAAAGAAACCTTGGCGGCGTCCGACGCGACGTTCAAGTTGATCTTGAGCCCCACGCCGATCGTCGGTCCCGATCGCAAGAACAAAAACGACAACCACGCCAACGTGGCTTTCGAGTACGAAGGCGAAGAAGTCCGTCGCGAATTCGCTCGGCACGAGGGCCTGATCGTGTTCTGTGGCGACCGGCATTGGCAATACGCTTCGGTGGATGGCGAAACCGGCGTCTGGGAATTCGGCTGCGGCCCGGGCAGCGAGTTGCACGAATTGGGCTGGAAGCAAGGCGACCAACGCCCCAACCATCGCTTTCTCCGCGTCGCCGGTGGTTTCCTGTCGGGCGATCTGACCGACGCGTCGACGGACCAGCCGAAGCTTACCCTGCGGCATCGTACCGTGACCGGCGAAGTCGTCAGCGAATTCGAATTCCCGCCGTCCGATCAGTGACGCGAACGATGAAGCCCGGGGGCGACCGAAAGCTTCGCCGGATTGCCGCACCGCACCGGCCGGATTCGCTCATTCCATCTCTGCAAATTGTCGGAATCAAACGATTCCGCTGCGATCAATTCGACGACAGCCTTGGTGTCGCTGCGGATCACCTGGTGATCTTTTTGCTGTGAAGTTTTGATAAGTTTGGCGCAGCCGCGACAGGCGGCAGCAATACGCGCCCCTGCGGCGCGGTATGCTTTCGTCCAGATCGAAGCACCGGGGCTTCCGGCTTCAGGCAGGCGTCACAGACCCGTTCGGGTAGGCCACCTGGATCGCCGACGCGGACAGCTTCGGTTCCCTTGAACGACAACTGCGATTTCGACTTTTCTTTTCTGATCCTCGCTGTTTTTGATCTGTTCATGCATCCCCGCGCCGAAAACTTCGGTCGATCTTGTCGCGCGCCAACGGAGACGCGACTTTTCTGTCGGTGCCGACCTTCGTGGTCGGGCATCTCGTTCGACTCTTGCGGCGGTCGTGTCGCCGCACGCATTCATTCGATCCATCGGATCATGGCACGTCTTTTTGAAGTGCTAGTCTCAAGTTCGAAAAGGTCATTTCATGTCCACACTTGTCCGTCGTCGTCGCTCCGGTTCGTCACGTCGCCGATTCGAATTCGCGTTGCGGATCGAGCCGTTGGAAAGTCGAATGCTGTTGGCCGCCGAAGTGCTCGGCGACGATCTCGTCGGATCGGCCCCGAATTATCGCGTTGACGAGTTGTTGGTCGGATTCGACCAAACGCGGCAAGGTTATTCCGATGTCGCCGAATTTCTGAACCAAAGTCGGCCCGGTCGATGGCGTCCCCGTGCCTTCGCCGACTCATCGCTGGACGATTCCTCGCTTGCGCGACTGCAGTTCAAATCCGAACCGGACGTCTTGGCGGTGGCCGACGCCCTGGCTCGACTACCCGGCGTCTCTTATGCCGAACCGAATTACGTCGTGACGTCCACGGTGACCCCCAACGACGCGGGTTTTTCGTCACTGTGGGGACTGAACAACACGGGCCAGTCCGGTGGCACGGTCGATGCCGATATCGATGCCCCCGAAGCTTGGGATCTTCAGACCGGCAGCACCAGCAGCACGGTCGGCGTCATCGACACCGGGGTGGACTACACGCACCCTGACTTGTATCTCAACATCTGGATCAATCAAGGCGAGATCCCGTCGTCGATCGACCCGGTCGACGTCGACGGCGATGGGCTCATCACCTTCATCGATTTGAACGATCCGGCGAACAGCGGATTCGTCAGCGATACAAACGGCAACGGGTACATCGACGGAGCCGACCTGCTGAATTCCGGCGTCTGGGAAGACGGGATCGACGGCGACGGGAACGGTTATCTGGACGACTTGATCGGTTGGGATTTTGCCAACAACGACAACGATCCCTTCGACGACGACGCCACCTATGGTCACGGGACCCATGTCGCCGGCACGATCGGCGCGATGGCCAACAACGGCACCGGACTGGATAGCAACGTGGTCGGCGTCAACTGGCAAGTCCAAATCATCGGACTGAAGTTCTTGGACTCCTCTGGCAGCGGTTTCACCAGCGACGCCATCGAAGCGGTGCGTTACGCCAACACGGTCGGCGCGGACTTGACGAACAACAGTTGGGGCGGCGGCGGAGACTCCACCGCGCTGTACGACGCCATCGCCGACGGCGGACTGTTCGTCGCCGCGTCGGGCAACGGAGATTTCTACACCGGCATCGGGATGAACACGGATTTCACCCCGCATTACCCGTCCAGTTACGACCTGGACAACATCATCTCGGTGGCCGCGACGGACGACACCGATAGCTACGCCAGCTTTTCCAATTTCGGTCAAGTGTCGGTCGATTTGGCGGCACCCGGCGTCGGGATCTTTAGCACCCACACCAACGGACGCTACCGAAACTTGAGCGGAACGTCGATGGCCACGCCCCACGTCGCCGGTGCCGCCGCCCTGTTGATGGCGGAAGACCCGGAATTGTCCGGCAGTGAAATCAAGGAGGCGCTGCTGAACAACGTCGACCCGATCGCGGGAACCGGTAAGACGGTGACCGACGGACGCTTGAACGTCAACAAAGCGTTGGGTGCCGTCGCGGTCGGCCCTCGCGTGATCATCCGGCAAAGTGACGGATCGACCGAAGTCGACGAGAACCCCTCGACTTCGGACACCTACACCATCTCGTTGAACGTTCAGCCGATCGACGACGTCACGATCCGATTCGACTACGACGGGTCTCAGATCGCCTTGGATCGAAGTGAGGGGATCACGTTTACGCCCGACAACTGGGACGTGCCGCAAACGATCACGGTGTCCGGCGTCGACGACGATCGGATCGAGATTGATCATTCCGCGACGATCACCCACACGGTGGCCAGTCCCGGTGAGGACTACAACGGCATCGACGCCGGCGACGTGATCGTCAACATCACCGACGACGAAGTCGCGCCGTTGAAGATTGTCACCGGTGTCGTCGAAGACGTGACCCGCGATGCCGCCGGCAATTTCATTTGGAAAAAAGTCGAGCTGCCGCCTGAAGATCGCTTTTATTCGATGGTCGTCATCGCCACCATCAACTACGGCGAGTCGGGCATCGCCGAAAAACCCAAAGTGGCTCGGCTGCGAAACGTCACCGACAACAGTTTCGAAGTCAAGGTCGAAGGCGCATTGCCCGGCACCCAGTTCGACGTGCACTACGTCGCCGTGGAAGAAGGCGTCTACAACCAACTGGAACACGGCATCGACATGGAAGCGGTCAAGTTCACTTCGACCGTGACCGACGGCGGCTACACCGATTCGTGGGTCGGCGAGCCCCGAGCCTATCGGAACAGCTACACCGATCCCGTGGTCGTCGGCCAAGTGATGACGACCAACGACCCGTTGTATTCCGTCTTTTGGGCCAGCGACGGCACCCGAGGCGATCCGCCCAGCGCGACGTCGCTGTCGGTCGGCAAGCACACCAGCACCGATCCCGTCGTCGGCCGCGTGGGCGAAACGATCGGTTACGTGGTCGTCGAATCGGGCAGCGGAAACGTCGGCCCGCTGGGTTACTCCGCCGCCGTCGGCACCAACACCATCGGTGGGCTGGGCAACACGCCGCCTTATTCTTATCCGCTGGACGGATTCATGTCTGTCGAAACCGCGATCGTCAGCAGCGCCGGCATGAACGAATCCCAGGGCGGCTGGCCACTGCTGTACGGGGCCGAACCTTTGACCGAAACGCAACTGAACCTGGCCATCGACGAAGACTGGCGGGGCGACTTTGCCCGCACCCATGCACCCGAACAGTTGGCCTACATCGTGTTCGGCGCCCGCGGGCCGGGGTTCGGTTTAAAGGAAACCGGCGGCGACACCACGGTGTTCGAATCCGGGTCGACGGACAGCTACGAAATCTCGCTCAACACGGTTCCGGCCGGTGACGTGACGCTCCGCGTGACGCCCGCCGACGACCAGATCGACTTGGGCGCCGGTCCCGGCCGAGCGATCGACTTGGTCTTTAACGAAGAAACCCAACGGCATCAGGTCGACGTTTCGGCCACCGACGATGACGTGATCGAGGGAGATCATTTCGCCGCGATCTCGCATGTCATCATCGCCACCGACGACGACGCGGACTATCCCACAGATTTGCCCGTCCGCAACCTCAGCGTCCGAATCGGTGACGACGACACCGCAACCGTCTCGATCATCGCGAACGATCCGGACGCCGCCGAACCGGGTGACGACGGCCAGTTCACCGTCACCCTGTCAGGCGTCAGCACGAAGGACATCGTGATCCGTTACGACGTCACCGGCACGGCGGACGGTGAAGCGGACTACGCGTCTCTGTCGGGCTCGGTCACGATCCCGGCGACCGAGACGACCGCCACGATCGACGTCAACGTGATCGACGACGCCGTGCTCGAAGACGACGAAACCGTGATCGTTACTCTGTCGGAGACGGACAACACCGGCGTCAGGGTCGATCCGACCGGGGACACCGCCACGGTCCACATCGACGACGACGATCCGGGCGTCAGGGTGACTCCCGGCGACATCCGCGTCGCCGAAAAAGGGGCGACGTCGGCGACCTATCAAGCCGTGTTGGCGACGCGGCCGACCAACGACGTCACCATCGAAATCTTACACGACGTCGCCCAAGTCCACGTCTCCGCGGGCACCCTGGTGTTCACGCCCGACAACTGGGACGTCCCCCAAACGGTCACGGTGACCGCCGTCGATGACGCCTTGCCAGAAGCCGAGCACACGAGTCGGATCAACCACCTTGCCACCGGTGACCCGGTCTACGGCGACACCCTGGTCGTCGATTCGGTCACCGTGACGATCGCCGACAATGACGCTCCGCCGATCCAAATCATTGATGACGGCGACGCGGGCTTCACCACGACCGGTTCCTGGCGACGATGGACGCGGCAGGGCTACCAGAACGACGTTCATGAAGCCATCCCCGGCGGCAGCAGCGACAAAGCCTTCTGGACCTTCCGCGGATTGACGCCGGGCCAGCGATACCAAGTTTCGGCGACTTGGACGCCCAACGGCAACCGGACCACCGCCGCGCCGTACAGCGTTTTCGACGACTCGGTGTTGGTCTACCGCGAACAGATCAACCAGGAAAACTTGCCGGCCGCGGATGCCGTCGTCGCGGGCACGCGTTTCCAACATCTGGGCGATCCGATCGTGCTGGCCCCGGACAGCAGCGGGACGTTGACCGTCGAACTGACCGATGAGGTGAGCGGTTTTCGCTTTTCCAATCGGCTCAACGCGGACGCCATTCGCATCGAAGCGATCGGGCCCAAAATCACGATTACCGAAAGTGACGGCGGCACCCACGTCACCGAAGGCGGCCTTTCGGACAGCTACGAAATCGCGTTGGGTTCGTCGCCCACGGCACCGGTCGACATCACCGTCACGGCGGGTTCGTCGCAGAGCTTGGTCAGTTTGAACGATGTCGATTTCTCGCCGGTACTCGCGATCAGCGACATCACCGATACGACCCCTCGGACCGTCTACGTTCGAGCCTTCGACGACGACGTCGTCGAAGGCGATCACCAGAGCACGATCACCCACGTGGTAACCAGCACGGGGTCGGATTACGACGGCGTCGCGATCGTCCCGGTCGTCGCCGGCATCACCGACAACGATGTGCTGCCGACCCTTTCGATCGATAGCGTTTCGGTCGACGAAGGCGACGCGCCGGCGACGACGACGGCTTCGTTCACGATCACTTTGACACCCGCCAGCGGTCGCACCGTGACGGTCAACTACGCGACCGTCGACGGCACCGCCGAAACCGCGGATGGGGATTACACCGCCACGAGCGGCACGCTCGTCTTTGCCGCCGGCCAGACCACCAAGACGATCAACGTCACGGTGCTCGGCGACGACGTCTCCGAACCCGACGAGACCTTCGCGGTCAATCTTTCCGACCCCAGCGAGGCAACGATTTTGACCGGTGTCGGCGTCGGTGAAATCCGCAACGACGATTTCAGCGACGCACCGCTGGTACGAATCGTCGACAACGGCGATGCCGGATTCAGCACTTCGGGCACTTGGGTCCATTGGGTCGGCCAAGGATTCCAGGGCGACGTGCATGAAGCCATTCCCCGGGGCAGCGTCGACGTGGCCCGTTGGACGTTCAGCGATCTGCCACCGGGACCGTATCAAGTCTCCGCGACGTGGTCGACCAACGCCAATCGCGCGACCCGCGCCCCCTATCGCTTGTTGGACGGTTCCTCGGAGCTTCGAACCGAGGTGGTCAACCAGGAAATCACGCCGACGCCCGACGCGGTGAATTCCGGCACGCCATTCCAGAACTTGGGGACGCCCGTGTTTGTCAGCAGCGGCTCCCTCGTGGTCGAACTTTCTGACCGAGTCAACGGCAGCCCCTACGCCAACCGTTTGAACGCCGACGCGATTCGCATCGAACGGCTTCTCCTCGGAGGTCCGCAGTTGGCGACCGGCGTGGTGACCTCCCCGACGACCGCGATCCTCAGTTCCGCCGCGATGGACGGGAACGACGGAGCTCGGCCGGTGCTTGACGGGAACGACGCGCTGACGCCGTCGACGTTGACCCTGATCGTGCAAGAAGACCAGCTCCGTGACAGCAAACGCAGCCACACGACCGAACAGGTGGCCTACGTGGTCTTCGAAAAGATCTCCCCCGCGCCGCTTGTCGCGTCAGGCTCGAGCGGATCGTCGGCCGACGACGAAATCGATGAAGCCTTGTTACAATTGCTCGACGAGGGGACGTTCTGAACGTTCCCACGGCTCGGCTCGGGGCTCGGCTCAGCTGTTTTCGATCCAGCGAACGAGCGACCGCACCATGACGCCGGTCGCACCGGCGTCCCGGTGCGGCAAAGGGCTGTCGACGAAGGCCGGGCCGGCGATGTCGATGTGAACCCAAGGCGTGTCGCCGACGAAGTTCTCCAGAAACTTCGCGGCTGTGATCGCGCCGCCCCAGCGACCCTCGCCGACGTTCTTGATGTCGGCGACTTTGCTTTTGACCTTTTCGTCATACAGCGAGAACATCGGCAACTGCCAAACCGGTTCGCCTTCGGCTTCGGCGGCACCGCGAAAATCTCGGCACACGTCGTCGCTGTTGGTCATCAGGCCGGCCACTTCGTTTCCCAAGGCGACCATGCAAGCGCCCGTCAATGTCGCCAGATCGATCATCGCCCCGGGATGATGCTGAATCGCCACGTCCAGGGTATCGGCCAAGACGACGCGGCCTTCGGCATCCGTGTTCAGGATTTCGATGGTCTTGCCGCTACGAGTTTCGATCACATCGCCCAGTTTGTAGCTATCTCCGCTGACCATGTTCTCGGCCAATCCGCAAAAGCCGATCACGTTGCGAGGCACCTTCAGTTCGGCGATCGCTTTCATGACACCGACCACCGTTGCCGCGCCCGCCATGTCGCACTTCATGTCGACCATCCCTTCACTGGGCTTGATCGATAGCCCGCCGCTGTCGAACGTCACGCCCTTGCCGACGAGTGCCAGCGGGGCTTGGTCTTGCGGTCCGCCTTGGTGACGAATGATCAGCAACCTTGGCGGACGAACCGAACCTTGACCGACGGCCAAGATCGCCCGGCATCCCTCCGATTCCAGACGGTGTTCGTCCCAGGCTTCGATCTGCAATGACGTGCCCGCGAAGTGTTTCGTCACGCGACTGACGAAGCTTTCCGGGTACACGGCGCTGGCCGGTTCGTTGACCAGTCGGCGAGTGAAATTCATCGACTCGCCGATCACGCGTCCCCGATCGATCTGCGTTTGCGTCAGCCCGACAAAGTCGATCGACGCGGGCGGAAAGAAAGCGTGTCCGCCGGTTTGATAGATGGCCTGCGTCTCGCAACCCGACAAAGCCCCGGCGACGATCGCGTCGCCGACGTCGCCGATGGAGGTCCCGTCGATCGCCAAAACGATCCGCCGGCGTTCCCGTTTGGCGATCTGGCGGATCGCCGTGGCGGCCACCTCGAACGCGACGCCGCGATCGACCTGTTCGCCGGTCCCGATGATCAAGATCAAGTCCGGGCCGCCGGAAGCCCCGCCGGGCACCAACAAAGATTCCCCTTTTTTTCCGCTGATCTCACCCGAGCCGATCATCCGGCCGATGGCCCCGCCGGTCAGGTCGTCGGCGACCTTGACGCTGTCTCGGATGGCCAAATCTTGGCCAATCCCGATCACCAAAACGTCGCTCGGTTGGACCGAGTCCGCCTCGGAAACGGCGTTCAGCTGGACGCTGGGCAGGGGGCGGCTCTCGGGCATCAGGCGACTCGGTAAAAGGACGTAAACGATTCGCCGTCAGTGTACGACAGTCGGCGTGTTTTCACAGCCTCGCCGGAGCAATGACCCGACGGTGACCGCTTGTGCCACTGTCCCTCCCGACACACCCCCGTTGGACGCAATCGGATGACGTGCGGCAAGGTGACACACCTGAGATCGAGGGCTTGCCGATGAGTCGCCGAGAACGGAGACTGGTCGACGTGAGGAACGAGCCGCCCCGCGTGCTCGAAGCATTAAACAGCGTCTTGAATTCGTTTCATCGAAGCATCTTTTACCAAAGCCGGCTGCAACGCGTCTTCTGCTGGACGCTGTTGTCGGTGTTGGTCGCTGCGCTGACGGGCTTGCCGTTTTCCCGCCCGTCTGTGCCCGCTGATTCCGACGCAACCGGTCAGCGGTTTCCGTGCGAAGATTGTCCGTGCGGTTGTTCGACGGCAGAGTTCTGCTGGGACCACTGCTGTTGCCACGATGACCGCCAAAAGCTGGCTTGGGCGGAGGAAAACGGCGTCGCGCCGCCCGAGTTTTTGTTGGACCGCGTCGCCAAGTCCCGAATCGTTCGCCGGTCGTCCGTTTGCCAGTCGTCTTGCTGTGGATGTTCGGCCGATTCAACCGATGCTACCGCCAACTCGCCGGGCGACCGACGCGCGGACGACCCCGGTGACACGGCGCGTCTGCAAACCCACGTCGTGTTGATGTGGAAAGCGGCAGAGTGTCGTGGCATTCAGACGCTCTGGACGGTGCTCGGCTCGGCTTGTCCGCCGACTCGTTTCAGCGGCTCCGACCGGGCGGCTCCGATCGTAGGCCGCCTGATCATCGGTGACGAGTCGTTCCATGCCGATGCGACCGTGCCGGAACCGCCTGTCCCCTAGCGCGACGCTGACCGCCTATCGCAGCCGTTCTGCTGCATCCCAGAGACACCGATCGATTCGTCACGGATTCCTCCTCCCATCCGTCCGGCGCGCTGAGCGTCCGCACAGCCGCTGATGGGACGGCCTGAGTGGGTTTCGGGTTGGAATCCTCGCTCCCGCGTGAAAACGGACGAAGGCTCGTTCCTCACAACACGTGATCTTCGCTTCGGATTCGCGCGGGAGCTTTTTCCGGCGTTCGGCCGGACAGCGTTCAGCGTTTCCTTTCACCAATCAATCCGCCGGACCGGCGGAAGGCTACCGGTCCGCGCGGACTCCTTTTGATTCAAACAACCAAACGATCCGACAATGATGCAAATGAAAAAATTCTTTTCGCCCCGACGTGGTTTCACGTTGGTCGAACTGCTGGTGGTCATTGCGATCATCGGCATCCTGGTCGGTTTGTTGCTGCCGGCGGTGCAATCGGCTCGCGAAGCCGCACGCCGGATGCAATGCGGCAACAACCTGAAACAGATAACCCTGGCGATGCACAATTACGAGAGTGCCTACCAGCGACTGCCGGCGAATTACACGACCGGCAGTGGCATCTCGGGCAACTTTTCCGTGTTCGCTCAGATGGCGGCGTTTTACGAACAAGGGAACGTGCTGGACCTGATCAACTTTTCTCGACCGCTGCATGTGGGATGCTGCCCCGGCCAGTTGGTCGCGCCGCATGACGTGGCCGCCGCAACGATCCTTCCGATCCTGTCTTGTCCCAGCGAAGACTTCGATCGAACCTACGCCGTCACGAGTCTGTCGGGCCGCGGCCCGACGCAAGCTTATGCCGGCACCAACTACGCGATGAACACGGGAACGGGTGTCGGCGTTTTGTACGACACTCGCCTGCCAACCGATGGAATTTTATGGATCAATTCCGACCTCGGGTTTGAAGGAATCACCGACGGGCTGAGTCAGACGGCTGCCTTTTCGGAATTCCTATTGGGCGTTTCGCGACAAGTCGCCGACGAACCGCTGAACGATGCCTTGCGAGTTCGCACGATGATGAACGTCCGCTGCGACTTCGTCGATCGATCGCGTCGTCCGAGCACGGCAGGATTTCGCGACTACGTCTTGCCCGCTGACCCGACGCGGTTGGAATCGTACACGCGTGCCAGTTCGCTTTTCCGTGGCTGGTCGGGACACCGCGGCGCCGGCTGGATCAACGGCCGGGAGTACTGGACCGGCTATTCGCACTACCACCGGCCGGCCAGCAAGGTCCCGGACGTCCAGTCTTGCGGCTGGGGCGTCTTTGCCGCACGCAGCAATCACCCCGGCGGCGTTCACGTCGCTCGTTGTGACGGCAGCGTCAGCTTTACCAGCGAGCAAGTCGACCTGAACGTCTGGCGGGCACTGGGAACCCGTAACGGGCGGGAGCTGTGGGAAGACCTTTAGCCCGATCGACTCGTTTGTTTGTTTTCTTAGTTTCCATTCCATCCTACGCGAGGACTTCAAAAATGTTACTGCGATTCATCTTTTCGTTCACAAGCTTTGCCGCTCTGCTCTGCCCATCGGTCATCGCCCATGACGTTTGGCTTCAGACGAACACCGCCGTGGTGCGAACCGGCGAATGGCTCCACGTCGATCTGCGGCTGGGCAACCATGGCAACGGGCACCGCGATTTTAAGCTGGCCGGCCGCGTCTCCTTGGACTGGGTGTCGGTCGAACACATCACACCGGACGGATCAAAGACGGACATCCGCGAGCGAATGTTTGCGACCGCCTCGGCGGAAAAGGAAGGTTACTGGTCGGCGATCGTCGTCCCGTCCCGCCCCGGCGTTCATTGCATCGCCGAGTCGCTCGATCGAGTCATGCAGCACGGTAAATCCGTTCGCGGAATCCGGACCGCCAAGACCTATTTTTTGACCGCCGATTCCTTGGATGCGCCGCGTGTCGCCCCTCATCGGCACGACCAGCCGCTCGGCATGCCGTTCGAACTTGTTTTGAAAACCTGTCCGTTCAAGCAAACCAAGGTCGGCCGGCCCGTCGAAGTCCAGGTGCTGCATCACGGTCAACCGATCTCCGACGTCGTGGTCAGTATGATTCCCGCGGGCGAACAGCTTGTGACCGATTTCGACCCTCGGTACGAACGGCGAAGCGACGACCAAGGGATCGTCCGCTTCGTTCCCGATTCGGGAAACCTTTATCTGATCGTGGCCCATCACACGGCCGAAAACGAAAAATCGGAAGATTACGAGCACACCAGCTACGCGTCGACGATCACGTTGCACGTCCCGAACACCGCTTACTTGGGCGACGCGACGCGGTAACCGATTTCGCGAAGCGCCTTGCGGACGGCGTCGGCGTGATCGCCTTGTAGCTCGATCAGGTCTTCTTTGGCTTTCACGGTGCCGCCGGTTCCGCAAGTCGCTTGCAAACGGGTCAACAACTCCGGCAGGTCATTGGCGCGGGCCGTCAAGCCTTCGATCACGGTTGCCCGGCGGCCGCCTCTGCGTTTCTGGACGCTCAGGCGGGCCGTCTGCTCCGCCGGTACCCGGCGATCCGCTTCACGCCGGCGGCGATCCTCGGCTTGTGCCTTCTCGGCGGGTGTGCAAACGCAATGCGACAAAAGCTTGCCGCAGTCCTCGCACTCCGGAGGAATATCGAAAGGCGTTCCGGCAAAAAGTCGCGTCATGTCTAATGATCGTGTTCCGAATGGAACGGTCCGTTGGGGGCATGACCGGCACCGTCGTGATGGTGACCGGGCAGGTTCTCGATGCCGACCGCGATGGCGATCCCCAGCAACAGGGCCAAGGTCAGCTTGCCGCGGTCGTGGTCATGGAACGCGACTTCGGGCAACAGATCCGCCAACGCGATCCCGATGAAGAAGCCGGCGGAAATGGCCAGCCCCCACCCGAGCACCTGCGTGCCGTCCTCGGATCCCATCACGCCGAAGTACAGCATCGCGGCACCGATCGGACAAGCCAGCGAAAACCCGAGGTTCGCGGCGCTCTGGGCCGACGCCGACCACTTCTGTTTGTTCATCACCGAGGTGATCGCAAAGGCGTCCAGCGGCTTGTGCAACGCGACCGCCATGAATGTCCCCAGTCCGGCCAACCCCAACCAAGCGCCGTGCTGGGCGTCGGCCATCACACTGCTGGCCAACGCGACGCCGTCGACTAATGTGTGCAGGGCCAAACCGAAAAACAGCCCCGTCCAACTGATGCCGCGATCTTCGCCGTGACGGTGGTCCTCGTCGTGACTATGGTCGTGCCCGTGCGAACAGGTCGCGGATCCCGAATCGGCTTCCACCGGCACGCCGTGGTCGTGCGTGTGAAACAAGCGAATCATCAGGAACATGACGATCAAACCGATCAAGGCGCCCATGCCCATTTTGGAACTGGATCGCAGGATTTCGCCGCCGTGCGGCAACAAGTGCAGCATCGCGATCCCCAACATTAGCCCCCCCACCCCGCTCATCAGCAACTGCGTCCGCAGGTGCGTCATCCGCACCAACTGCGGTAACTTGCCGCCGGCGATCGACGCCGCGACGACCAGCATGCAGTAAATCAGTAAAAGCAGTCCGGCGTTTTGCATCGGCGTCAAACGGGTTCCAGGCGGGCAATCAAGACCATCAATGTCGCCCCATACGTTCCTGCAAACCGACTGCCTACGCAACCGGTTAAGCTGCCGACCCGGCGGACGGCATCGATGTCAGCCTCGGCCTTCCCGAGTCGACGCCGACATGCCCGCATCGGGTTCCTCGGCGCTGGCCACCACGGGGGCGACGATGTCCCCGGCACCCGGGCGGACCGACAAAATTCGCAAGCGGATTCGCCGCAAAGACTG
Organism: uncultured Pirellulaceae bacterium; assembly: GCA_964453205.1. Classification (GTDB taxonomy): domain Bacteria; phylum Planctomycetota; class Planctomycetia; order Pirellulales; family Pirellulaceae; genus Crateriforma. The sequence continues at coordinate 43,902 of CAYVRC010000008.1, forward strand.
CGTCGGCAGGACCATCCCGGCCAGCACCCCCAGACACAGCATCCGTCCCAGCGACGAAACGGCGAACAGAACGTAATAGGTTTCGACGCGAGTCCCCAGCGTCGCCAGCACGGCCGCGCCGGCCAACGCGCCGCCGCACATCGCCAGCGTGTTGGCAAAGTTGTAATACGTCAACAGACGCGTCCGATGCCCCGCCGGCAAGGTCTCAAAAAACATCAAAAAGAAACCCAGTTCGTAGGCCGCCCAGGCGATCCCGCTGAGGATCTGGATGGCCACCAGGTAGACGAGCTGATCCGAAAGGATCCACAACGCCGACAACGGGACCAAGCCGATGCCGCCGAACCACAACACTCTGCGGGCGCCGAAACGTTCGGCCGCACGACCCCAAAACGACATCGACAAGACCTTGCTGACGAAAGCCATGGACATCAAGAGCACGAAAGTTCCGTAACTCAGGCTGAGTTGTTCCAGCATGTAAGGCACGAAAAACGGTCCGCTGAATTGGATGAAAGCTTGCATCAAAACCAGATAAACCAACAAACGCTTGGCCGCCCCGCTGATCGGATCCGACGTTTCCATGATCGAATGCCCGGCGTCGCTCTCTTGGGGACTCAGCGGCGGGTCCTCGGTGCGATGCAAGAACCAGGTGGACGCGAAACGGAATAGACCCGCGGCAAAAAACAAGGCCGCAAATCCGAACAAGACGAATCCACGCTCGGCGGACCACTGCAACAACAGTCCTGCGGCCACCAACGACAGAAACGTCCAGATCTGCTGCACCCGAGACCGTCGCGCGAAAAAACGGACGCGACGTTGCGGCGTCACCACACGTTCCATCCAGGTGTTCCAAGCCGGACCGGTCCACAAACCGGCGGCCCAATACAGCGATGCGATCAACAACAAAGACACCAGCGACAACGATCCCCGCCAAGCAAACACCGACAGAGGGACGAAAGCCAAACCCTGCAGCAACGCGCCCAGGACGATCCACCGCTGCAGGCTGCCCAACCAGTTGATCGCCAGCGGTGAAACCAGTTGAATCACACCTCCGGCCAACAACGGCAGGCTCGCGACCAAACCCGCCGCGGTTTCCCCCAGCCCGATCGCCAGCGCGAATGCCGGAAAGTACGTTTCGCCGCACCCCACCATCCCGCCGAAGCACGCGGCATCCCCCAGGCTGCGAAGCATGTTTCGGTCTTCGGAACCACGATCCCTTTTCAGGTTCAACGAGGTGGGTGTCAAGATTCGGTGCATCGTCATTTGTTCGGCGCGGCGCCCGGCTGCCACCGGAGCGTTGGGCAGGGTTTTCATCGAAACCTTTACAACTTTCGCTTGGCTTTCCCAAGACCGTTTGAAGAATCGATTGCTTCTTTCGTTTTCGACGCCACGTGCGTCTCGAAGACTTCGTTTCGCCCGTGTTCGCAAGTCACGACGAAGGCCCCGGGGCGGCGGCATCATGGCTGAAACGGTTCCCACAGATCCAAACAGTCCGACAGTTGATCGTAGACGTTGTGCAGATCTTCTCGCGTAAAATCGTCGCCCAAAGACTTGCAGATTCGCGTCGCCAAGGTGCCCTGGTCGGCGATGATCTGCAGGGGGGCGTACAGACTGCTCAGGGCGCTGTCGTCACGACGGATCCGTGCGAGCAACGCGGACCAGACGTCCCCGGCGCGAATCCCGCCGTCGCGAACCGCGTCGTCGCCGACGCCCAGCAACGACAGATAATCCTCGTCGTCGATGACCGCATTCTCAGCGCCGCTTGAGGTGGCACGCAAGATCGATTCCAACCGCTCAGTCGGCATCGCTTGTTGCCGGCCGAGGGGACACGACTGTTCGGCCACCATGGACTTGATCACCGCAACGACGGCGGCGCAAATCGCCACATCGGCACCGGGATACTCTTGGACGTCCATGACACGGAGCTCGATCGATCCGCGATCGAAACGAGCGATCGCGCCGCGTGCGTTTAGAAAATCCGGGTGCAAGACGCCGTCGGGGTCCAGCGGGCGAATGTCGCGACCGATCGTTTCGAGAATCTCCGTCCGATAAGTCGCTTCGTCAAAAATCGCTTCGGGAACCAATCGCCCGATCAGCGAGGGCACCGCACGGCAATGTTCGACGTAGTGCTGCATCCGAGAATCCGACGCACCGGTTCGCGCGCCGTCGACGATCGGCGAACCGGCCGACAACGCCGGCAAGATCGGCAACACGATGCGTACGGCCGCGTGCAGCCTGGCGAATTCCTGTTCGTCCCCGAACGGCAGGTTCAAATGGACGCTCTGCACGTTCGCCCAACCGTGCGTCCGGCAATCGAAAATTTTGTCGTACGCTTCGTAAATCAAACGATTCTCGTGCGGCCACAGCCTCGTTTCGTTTCGCGGATCCATCCAGGGGTGCATCCCGCCGGGCAACAGTCGGACGCCCAATCGGTCCAAGGCCGGGCGAAGGTCACCGATGGCTTGTTCGAACTGTGACGGCAGAGAGCGGATCTTGGCGGCCGGTTCCGTCGTCTTCAGCTCGATGACGTGCAGCGCCAACTCGTTGGACCAAGTGATCGGACCGGACGTGAAGTCGCTGACCGCCGCGCGCCCGGCAAGCTCCGCGAGCAGTTGATCGGCGACCGGGCGGACGTCCAACGTCTCACGGTCCACCAGCATGTATTCCATTTCGATGCCCACGGCGTCGAACAGGTGCAAGGAATTTTCGATCATCCGGACGCACGCCTCCTTCGGGCATGAAAGTCTTACGACGTTTGTTTATTGTTTTCGATACTGCGGACAAAGGACTCCATGATGCGGCGATACAACTCGTCGCGTAGCACGGCGTCCTCGACACCCGAGTCCAAGTTCGGATTGTCGTTGACCTCGATGACAAAGAACTGGCCGTCGACTTCCTTCACGTCGACTCCGTAAAGACCGTTGCCGATCAAGTTGGCGGCCTTGACCGCGATCGCGACGGCTCTTCGCGGCGCGATTTCCACCGGCAAGGTTTCACACTTGCCGAAACGTGGCTGGGGCCGGCCGGTTTCGTGTTTGGCGATCTGCCAATGACCGCGGGCCATGTGATATTTGCACGCGAACACGGCACGCTGGTCCAGCACGCCGATCCGCCAATCGAAAGCGGTTCGCATGTATTCCTGGGCAATCACGAGTTCGGAATCGGCAAAAAAACGGGTCAGTTGCAGCATCAGCTCGTTGGCATCGTTGGCTTTGACGACACCTTGGGAAAACGCGCTGTCGGGACGTTTCAGCACACAAGGAAAGTTCAACTCCGCGGCGACTTCCGCCGCGTTTCTGCGGTGAACCACCAAAGTCTTGGGCGTCGGAATCTTCGCGCGTGACAACAACTCCGCCAGATAGACTTTGTTGGTGCAGCGAAGGATCGACAACGGATCATCGACGACCACCATTCCCGCCGCCGCGGCGCGTCGGGCCAAGCGATACGTGTGATGATTGACCGCAGTCGTTTCGCGAATGAACAAGGCGTCGAATTCCATCAAGCGTCCGGAATCGCTGCGGGTGATCAACTCGGCGGCGATCCCGCAGGACTCGGCGGCCTTGATCAGTTTCTTCAGCGCCGCCGGGTCCGACGGTGCCAAATCGCCTTCGTCGGGATTGTGCAGAATCGCCATGTCGTAGCGTGTCGATCGACGTTTCGGCCGGCGGGTGCTCCGCCGTGCGAAGTGCTTGGCGGCCGCTTCGGCGACGAATTCGCGATGGTTTTCCGGAACCGCGTTCAACGCGATCGCCGAGACGCGTCGCAAACGCCAATGGTTCCGCCGCGAAAACTTGAACCGCAGCAGCGGGGCCTGAAACAAACCGTACAATTCTTTGCAAAGTCGATCGTACTTCTTGGCCAAGTTGTCGCCGAAGTAAACGCTCAACACGAAGTCGTCCGTCGTCAGTGGCTTGAGCGACGATTGGATCAGTTCGTCCAGATGCTGCGGGATCAGACGCACCGCCGCGGTGCCGTGCAAGTCTTGGATCGTCTGGACGTCGGGAATCGGTCGGTGCCCGCGGGCTTCGGCCAACAAAGAAACGTAGTAGCCCATGCTTTGGTAGGCGTACGAACGGCTAAGGTTGTAGACCCGAGTGGCCCGCCGAAGCGTCGGGTCGGGCTTGGACAGGTAGTCACGTGGATCGATCGTCTCGACGCCTTCGAAATGACCGAGCCAACGGTCCTGCGATTCGGCGATCAAAATGGTGTTCATGCCACGGACACCGAGCCGCGTGCGGCGATCCTGGGCGTTTTCAATCGGCACCGATCCGAGCCGTCGCGATGACGCTCGGCGTCGAACCGTCTGGTGTCCGGCGGTTGGTTGGCAATGCACAGCTCCGCAACGGGTTTCCGGGGCATCAGGAAGTGACCAAACGAGACAACATGATCGTCGCCAACCCCAGCACCAGGAAGAAGCCGCACATGTCCGTCACCGTCGTCAGCAGCGGTCCGCTGGCGACCGCGGGGTCAACGCCGAATCGTTTCAGAATCAAGGGCACCAAGCCCCCGATCGAAACCGCGACGACCGTGTTTCCGAACAAGGCGAGGCCGACGACCAATCCCAAGTAAGGATTGCCGTCAAAGATCATGGCGACCATTCCGACCAGTGACCCGAGCACCGCACCGTTGATCAAACCGACCGTCACCTCCTTCAACCAAACCCGCATCATTTCGTTGGGACGGACCAACCCCAACGACAACTCTCTCATGCTGACCGCGACGGCCTGGTTGCCACTGCATCCGCTCATGTCGCTGATGATCGGCAGGAACACCGCTAGGGCGATGACCGCTTGCAAGGTGTCTTGGAAATAGGCGATCACCGCAGCGGCGCCGATGTTCAGCAGGATGTTGATGCTTAGCCAACTCAGGCGACGCCGGGCGCGTAGCCACAACGGCATCGTTCTCAGTTCTTCGCCGCCGACGATGCCCTGGCTTTTCAGGTAATCGCTTTCCGCCGCGCGGGTTCCCTCGTAATAAACGGCTTCGCGATGCAGGACGCCTTTCAAGACACCGGCTTCGTCGACGATCGGGACGCCCAGAAAGGCGTGGCCTTCGAAAAAATCGATCAAATCGTCCAGCGGCGTCGTATCCCGCAGCGACAACGGGTTGGTGATCATCAAGTCCTTCAGTTTGCTGCCGCGACGGACGAACAGCAAATTTTGCATCGGCAACACGCCGACCAAACGCATGTCATCGTCGCAAACGTATGCGTATCGAACGTCGAAATCGCTGTACGTCTCGGCGTTGGCGTTCAGTTCCTCGATGACATCGGCGACGGTCATCTCCGGCGTGAACCGCAGCATTTCCCTGACCATCATGCCGCCGGCGACGTTGTCATCGTAGGCGGTCAGTTCGCGAGCTTCGGCGGCTTCCTGGGTCGGCATCGCCTCCAAGATCGCTTCGGCTTCTCGGTCGCTCAGGTCGCCCAGCACGTCGGCTTGTTCGTCGCTGGGAAGCTCGTGAACGATCGCCGCGGCGGTCTCTGGCTCCAACAATCCGATCATCCGCGCCGCTTCGGTTTCCGGCAAATGGCTGATCAACTCCGCGGCGTTGTCGGGGGCCAAGCCTTCAAAAACTTGCAGCCTCTCATCGGCGGGCAAACGACTGAGCGCCAACCCTTGGTCGGCGATCGAAAGCTGTGCTAGAAACTGTTCCAGTCGGTCCCCGTCGCCTTCGCGGGCCAGACGCAGCAGTTCTTCCCAAGGACGGTCGTCCGTCTCGGGGTCATCGATTGAGGTCGTCGATTCGGTCATCATCGGTTCTTGGGAACGCCTGGGCATGGTGTTCGGTCGGGACGCGTCGCAGCGATGACGATGTCGGATGCGACGTCGGTCGGCAAGGAGTGAAAATCGGAAATCAAGGAAAAGCCTTGCCTCGTTTGGATCAGCGTCTGAAAGCCGTCGCCGTTGAGATCCGCAGTGGCGTTCATGCCGACATCGGATCGGATCACGGGCACTTGTTGAAGGCCTTGCTGGCCGCCGGTCGGATCCGCCGTGGGATCGCGATCGAAAATAAAAGTCAGCCTTTTGCGAATTCACGGTCGACCTTGGTCGGCCTGCAAGCGGAAGTTCGATTCGCCGACGGGCTGAACGGATTGATGCCGGGCGAAGCGGACAGCATCAGCCTGTGTGGCATGGGGGGCCGGTCCGTCGCCGAGATCTTGGACGCGCACCCCGATCGGGTTCCGCCGCTGGTGGTCGTGCAGCCGAATCGACAGCCCGAGCGGGTTCGGGCGTGGGGCCTGCGTCGCGGTTATCGTTTGGTCGACGAACGGTTGACCCCCGGCAAACGTGCCTTCGTGGTCTTGCGGTTTCAAAAGGTCGACGCGGCAAGCGGCGCGACCGGTCCGACGATCATCGATCCCGCCTACGAGCGATTGGATGCCGAGTCGGCGTTGCTGTTCGGCCCTCATTTGATCCGCCGTTGGCAAAGCGATTTCGTGGCCGGATTGCACAAGGAACAGCGTTACTTGACGAGACTGGCCGGCCGCAACGAATCCTCTGTTGGACGATTGCGGGCGATCAACCGCTTACTCTCCGAGGCCCGATGAACTCAGCGACCGACCGTTCCGTTGCCTCGGCGGCTTCTACACCGACGATTTCGCTGTTGCGGTTGGGGGCCGTCGTGTTTGCCGGCGAAGCGATCTTTGTCTTGCCGTTCGTCTTGCCACGCTTGTTTCGTCCGACGATGTTGTCGGTTTGGGGCATCAGCAATTTCGAATTGGGGTTGGCTTTTTCGGCTTACGGGACTGTTGCCGCGGTGGCGTATTTTTTCGGCGGACCTCTCGCCGATCGCTTTCGCCCGCGGACCCTGATGGCGTCGGCCTTGACCGCCACGGCGCTGGGGGGTGCAACCTTGATGACGCCGTGGGCCGTGGATCACCTCCGCTGGCTGTACGCTTTTTTCGGCGTGACCACGATCTTGCTGTTTTGGGCACCCATGATTCGAGTCACGCATGATTCGGCGACGTCGCGGTCGCAAGGAACCGCGTTCGGGCTGCTGGACGCCGGGCGGGGTCTGTTCGCGGCGGTGTTGGCGAGCGTTCTGTCGTTCGTGTTCGGGCGACTCGTCCCGGCAGACGCGCCGCCGGAGCGTGTGGCCCAGGCGCTCGACACGATCATCCTGATGTGCGTCGTCACGGTCCTGTTCGCGACCGCGGCGGTGTGGCTGGCCTTGGGCGAGAAGAACGACAGGCCATTGCACCGGAGCGGGGCGTTTTCGGTCGGCCAAATCGGAACCGTTTTGGGCAAGCCGTTGGTGTGGTTACAGGGCATCGTCGTGCTGTGTGCTTACTGCGGCTACAAGAGCATTGACAATTACGGGATCTTCGCGGTCGACGTGTTCGACGTCGCCGATTCCCGAGCGACCTGGATCACGACGATCGCGTTTTGGACTCGACCCGTCGTCGCGTTGGCGGCCGGTGTCGTCGCGGATCGTTTGGGCAGATTCGACGTGCTGGCGGGCATGTTCCTGGCCGTCGCGACGGGAAATGTCGTGTTGGCAATCGCCGATCCGCGGTGGTTCCCCGTGGCCGTTTTGTTGTTGCCCGTGGTGATCAGTTCGGCGGCCGTTTTCGGGCTTCGCGGTGTTTACTTTGCCGTCTTTGATGACTGCCGTGTGCCGCAGTCGATGGTCGGGACGGCGGCCGGCATCGTTTCGGTCGTCGGTTTCTTGCCCGATATTTTCTTCGGCTCGATGTCGGGTTACGTGATCGATCGTTTCCCCGGGACGACCGGGCACCGGATCGTCTTCGTCGCCGTCGCTGTGCTGTCGGTCGTCGGCGGTTTGGCGTCGCTGGGGGCCGCGCGACAAATCTCGTCCCGCCGGCGGTCCCGGTCTTGACCGGCACGTCTTCACCGTTCGCAAGGGGCCGGATTTCGGTACAGTGGATTCTTTGGGTCGTCCCGTCCGTTTCGCGAAGTTGCCCGAGATGTCGTCTGCCAAAGATACCGGAGATCGGCAAGACATCGATGACGCCGCGTTGGCGGTCGAAGTCGTCGATCGCCTCCGCGCCCGGGGCGATCGACTGGTCCTGGCGGAAAGTTGCACGTCCGGTCTGTTGGCGGCAAATCTGGGCGGTGTCGCCGGCGTTTCGGAAACGTTTTGCGGTTCGGCGGTGACGTATCGCGATGCGACGAAACAAGCTTGGCTGGACATCCCGTCCGATGTGATCCGGCGGCACACGTCGGTCAGTGCGATGGTGACGCGACAAATGGCCACGCAGATCCTGGAGAAAACGGCCGAAGCCGACCTGAGTCTGGCGGTGACGGGGCATCTGGGGCCCTTAGCACCGGAGTCGATCGACGGCGTCGTCTTTTTTTGCATCGGTTTTCGTCGTGTGAATCGCGGCGAGGTGACGGTCGTGGGAGAACAGCAAATCAAGCTCATCGACGACGATCGGTCCGCTCGGCAGCAGGAGGCCGCATCTCGCGCTTGGCGATTTCTGCTGTCCCGGATGTCAGATCTTCCCCCGGCGACGTCGGGCAGGGCTTGAGTCGGCTTTTATCCGCTGCACGTTGAAGGATAATGATCCGATGCGACGTTTTCTCTCTCGCCGGCCCAGCGTCGGCAACGATCCGACATCCCACCGAGCCCGAGGCTTTTTCGGTGGCGGGTCGCGTCGGGCGACGGGAACGTCCGGCGGCTTGACGCGTTCGTCACCGTCGCGTTCGACGACAGGCAGCCAAACCGCCAGCACGTTCGGCGCGTCGACGTTCGGTGAGTCCTCGACCCGACGTCTGGCGTTGTGGCTTTCTTTCCTGTTCCTGTCGGCCGTGCTGGTGGCCGGAGGCATCATCTATTTCAGAACACAGCATTCGATCCGCGAGATCGCCGACGATCAGTTGCACTGGATTTTGTCGGCCAACGTGTCGGCACTGGAACTCTGGTTGGGCGATCAGGAAAGCATGGCCGGTCGGATGCTGAGCCGGTTTGATGATCGAACATCGCTGGCGGCTTGGCTCGGACAATCGTCGGGCAGTGATCCAGAGGTCGCGAACCAGATCACCCGGCATTTCGACGCTCAGGTCCTGGACGTGCGGCGAGACGGCGATTGTTTGGGTTGGATCATCTTGGACGATCAAGCTCACATTCGAGCCGCCAGCGATCCTCGATGGATCGGTCAGCCCTTGGAACCGGCCTTGCCCGCGTTGGAAGCCAGCTATCGTCGGGGCGCGACGGTGACGCCCCCGGTGTGGTTGCCGGCCGACGCCGATCCGAAGCAAGCGTCCATGATCGCGCTCTCCCCGATCCGTGAGGGCGTGTTGCCGGTGGGCGGCTTCGGACTGCTTTTGGACCCGGCCGGTCGCTTCACGGAATTGTTGTCGGTCGCCAGAAGCGGAAACAGCGGAGAGACCTACGCGTTCAACGAGGAGGGCGTGATGATCAGCCGCAGCCGTTTCGAAGATCAACTCCGCGACCTCGGTTTGTTAGACGGTGACGGGGAAGACGGTGACAGCGAACGAGATAGCGTGCTGCGGATCAGGATTCGCGATCCAGGCCTCAGGCTAGTCGCCGTCGATGAAGCGACACGGAAAGAAACGCTCAAAGGGCTGTCGGGGTTGCCACCGACGCGAATGATCCGCAGTGCCTGCAACGGTCAATCCGCGAGCGACGTTCTCGGGTACAACGACTACCGCGGGGTGCCGGTCATCGGTGCTTGGCGGTGGCTGGACGAACACGGCATCGGTGTGGCAACGGAGATGGACGTCGACGAGGTCTATCGTCCGCTGCGGATCCTGCAATCGTCGATGTGGTGGTTGTTCGGATTGCTGACCATGGCATCCGCGGGGCTGGCGGTCCTCTCGTTCGCGGCCGGCCGATTGATGAATCGAGCCTACGCCTTGCAAAGTAACATTCGTCGTCTCGGGCAGTACGAGTTGTTCGAGATCATCGGCCGAGGCGGAATGGGGACGGTTTACCGGGGACGTCACGAATTGCTGTCCCGCGACGTCGCCGTCAAGGTGCTCGAACGGGTCGACCAGGACGACCAAGTCATCCCGTTGGCCGACGAAAGGGCGATCGAACGCTTCGAACGCGAAGTCCAGGTGACGGCCGTCCTGCGACACCCCAACACGATCGCGGTTTACGACTTCGGGCGGACGAACGAAGGCACGTTCTTTTACGTGATGGAACACGTCGACGGAATCAATTTGCGAAAACTGGTCAAGCAAGACGGGGCCCAATCGCCCGCGCGGGTGATCCATTTGCTGGTTCAGTTGTGCGGATCGATCGCCGAAGCGCACGATCACGGATTGATTCACCGTGACATCAAACCGGGCAATATCCTGGTGACGAACCATTCGGGGCTTTACGACATGGTCAAAGTATTGGATTTCGGCCTGGTTCGCCGGTTGGAAAACGATCAACAAACGCTGACCACGCCGACGGCACTGACGGGAACGCCGATGTACATGGCACCGGAGATCATCCGTGATTCGAATCTGGCGGGTCCGGCGAGCGACATCTACGCGATCGGCGCGGTCGGCTACCAACTGTTGACCGGATGTCCGCCATACGATGTGACTTCGGCCGCAGAAATCTGTGCGTTGCGGCTAGGCGGGGATCCCGTGCGGCCTAGCGATCGCGTCGGCAAAGAACTGCCCGAGGATTTGCAGAATATTTTGATGAGCTGTTTGCGAACCGACCCCGAGGATCGTCCCGCCACGGCAACCGAGTTGGCCGAAAGCTTGCGTTGCTGTCGAGATTCGCTAACGTGGACCGAGTCGGATGCCAAGACTTGGTGGCGCAGACAGACTCAGGCTCCGATCATTCCACCGATGTCGCTGGACGCGTTTCGATCCAAGGCCGAAGATTCCGGTTCGTCGGCTCCGCCGACCGGGCCGGTCGACGAATCGTTGACCGAAGGTGCCACGGACGTCACGGTTTCGTTCGACGCGCGTGGTTCGGCCGAACTCGGCCGAATCGACGACGATCCCAACGTTAGAAAGCTGACTTGATGTTCGGATGGAAACGCGCGGCCATACCGACGGCGGTCGACTGGCCGTCTTTGTTAACGTTGCTGGAAGACGATGACCGTCGCGCCGCGGTCAAGCAAGACGCGCCGGCGGATCGACGCGAAAGCTATCTTTCGTCGCTAAGAAGGATCGACGCGGCGGCCGCGGATCACCTGTTGGTCGCCGGTCGACAACTTCACTCGGCCACCTCGTTGGTGGATCGGCCCACGGTCGCGATCGCCGGCATGCTCAACAGCGGCAAGACCAGTCTGGTGTCCACGTTTCTTAGCCCCGAAGGCAGCGAGAGAACGTTGCGGGGGACCGAGAACGAGGCCGGTACGCATCGGTTCGTGTTGTGGTTGCCGCGGGCTTGGAAAAGCGATCTCGAGTTGTGGCAACTTTTGCTCAGCCGGATCGGCGACGCGTTGGGGGCGGCGCCGGAGATGCTGGCCGATGATCCCGCCCAGGCTCATCGTCAATACAACAATCGCGGCGGCGACACGACGACGTTGCAGGTCCCTTTGGTGGCAACCGACCCGGGTTTGAACGTGGCCGGCATCGGTCTTTTGGATTGCCCCGACATCGTCTCCGACGCGTCTCTCGGGTTGGGTTCCCCGGAGGACCGCCGGCGTCTGCTCGGGCAAGCGGCGACGTTATGTTCCGCTTTCCTGGTCGTGTCCTCGGCGGAATCATCACGCGATTCGAATTTGTCGGATTTGTTGCAGGTGGCGTCGGATCTGATGCCCGGCGTGCCACGGCTGTTGGCCGTCAACAAAGTGCGTCCGCCCCAATCGCCCGACCAAGTTTACGAGACGTTTTCGCGACTTGCCGATGCCCACGGCATCGACACCACTTACATCGCCTACGATTTCGACGTCCCCAAAAGTCGTCCTTTCATTCCCACGCCGCCCGAGGACGGATCGAGCGTGCCGAGTGCGGTTGTCTCGGGGACCGACGATGATTTGAGCATGCCGCTGTTTTATGCCGTCGATCCCGACCCGGAGAACAACCCGCCGGCGAACATCTCGGCGGATCGGTTGCTTTCCGCGTTGCCGGGGAAACTGGACCGCGGGGCATTGTTCGCAAGTTTTCAGGGTTCGTTGCAGTCACGCTTGATTACCTCGGTACGCGAGGACGGCTTGTCACGAATCGAAGCCGCGGCGGAGGAGTCCCTGGAAACGTGCCGACAAGCGCAGGCCTGCTTGCTGGACGTGACGCTGGACTTCTTTGCCCATCGCGACGTCGCCGGCAAAGTGATGGAGTTGCGGTTGCACCAGAATGAGCGGATCATCCGTCAGTTGAGCGAAGCGTTCGCCGACACGTCGCCGTGGTACGCCCGCTGGGGCGTGCGGATGAACACCACGTTGCGACGCGTGTTCGGCGGCGTGCGTGACTTCTTTCGTCAGTTGACGCCGACCGCGATGGCCCAGCGAACCGCCGATGAAGTCAAAGACAAATTCAAACGTGGCGAGTTCGGCGGACTGTTGTCGCCGGAGAAATTGCGGGCGTCGATTCGACGCAACGCCGGCGAGTCGAGGCTGCCCCACTGGACCGCCGACGCGCCGTGGGACGAAGCGACCGAGACGGCGGTGTTGCGATTCGAACAAGACGATTTCACGGCCTTGGATCCGCGGCGTTTACACACGGCGGCCCAAGCGATGTGGGACAAGGTCCCGCGTCACAAAAAATTGGCTTCGGGTTTGACGCCGCTGCTGGCAATGTTCGCCACGCTGGGCGGCGTGTTGATGATCCCGGTCGATTTTGGTGCCAACTTGATCGCCTTTGCGTCGATTTCGGAACTGTTCGCGGCGGCCGGGCTGACGACCTTGTCGGCGATTTGGGCGGCGGAAAAAAGCATGCAGGATGTCGGTCACCAGGCCGCCCGTCAGCAGGTCGCGGATTTTCATGCGGTGCTGTGCGATTGTTTCGGCGTGCCACGACCGAACGCCACGGAGACCATCGGCCCTTTGCCGGCGCTAAGCGTGAAGGGAGCTGAAATGCCGATGTTGACGCCGGAGATCACGCGGCGCGATGCCGAGGGACCCAAACTGACCGTTTATCATGTGCGTGATGAGTTCCGCAACGACCTTTCTCGCTTGCTTCCCTGATTCTGTTTGGACCTTCGATTGGACCCGCACGAACTCTCCACCGATGATCGCTTCGTCCGCCGCGTTCGTCAGTCCGCGCACACCGTTTTCGGTCAGACGCCGATCGCGCGTCAGATCGAATCGTTGTGCGATGACCATGCGGAAGCCCGTCGTTCCATTTTGCAGGATCGTACCGGCGGAGTGACCGTGATCGCGATGGTCGGCGCGACCGGACAGGGCAAGTCGTGGCTGATCCGTCAGATGATCCGGCGAAGCGATGTCGCCACGTTGGTGCGCAGCGGGAACAACTCCGACGAAGCCACCGAGCAGTTGTCTTGGATCGGACCTTCGCCGCCGGCGGATTTGGATTCGCGACACGAAGCCTATTTCGCCTGCGCAGCCGATCAGATGGAATCCATCGATCTGCCGTACGTGTTGGTCGACGCGCCCGGAGCGACCGACGAGCGACGCGGGATCGCCGCGGTGGCCAAGCGGGCGCTGTCGATGGCGACGGTGTTGGTGTTGGTCGTCCGCCGCGATCAACTGCGCAGCCACGCCGTTTCGGTGTTGACCGAAGCCAGCGACGGCGTACTGGTGGTCCCCGTGATCAACGCGGTGCGCGGCGAAGATGCCACGGCCGACGCGGACACCGAATCTTTCGTCGGGCGGATGCGAAAAGCCGCTCCACGTAGTGTGATCGCCAAGGCGGTGCTGGTCCCGGATTTCGATGTCGGTGACCGCGACGAAGCCGCCGTCGGTGCCCAGGCTGCCGCCGACTTGGCCGACCGACTGCAAAGAATCATCGCGGACAGCGGCGGCGGTGACCGACGACAAAGCACACGATTGGCGGCGTTGGAAAGTCGTTTTCGTGCCGCCCTGCACTCGGCATTGCGGGACCAATTGCCCGGCCTGGCCACGGCGGTCGAATCGTTGCACGCGGAGACCGGCCAGATCCCCGGGCAAGTCGCCCAGTCACTGCTCGGCGGAACCGCCTCGTTGCGTGCGGCCGTTCGATCGCGATTGCGTTTGGGCTTGATGGAAGAAACGTCGCCGATCTGGTTCCCCTTCCGCTCCTTGCTTGGCGTCTTGAATCTGACCAGCGGAGCCTGGGACCGACTGCTGCTGAGTTTGTCGGGCTCGTTGCCGTCGCTGATCGGCACGATCTGGACGGGAGCCGGCAATATCGCGTCCGGACGCGACGCCGCCACCGACGTTCGCGAAGGCTTGCTGCGACGCAGCAGCGCGGTGATCGACGATCGACTGCGTCCGTTGGCCAATCAGTTTCGCGTCGAGCTGGCCAAGCTTCGTCACGAAAAAGTCACGAGCGAACGAAACGTCGACGAAGGAGAAAACCCCAGCCGCGTCGCTCGCCTGACCGGCTTGGATACGTTGCAGGAAAAATCGCAAGAGATCTTTCACCAAGTCACCCGGGACGCCTTGCCGGGTCGGCTGAGCACCGTTTCGATCGGCTTGATCGCGACCTTGATTTTCTGGGGTCTGATGGCCGGACCGATCGTCGCGCTTTACCAAGGTTACGTCACGGCCAGTTACGGCGTCTTGGGCGAGCGTTCCGGCGATCTGAACGCGTTTCCGCGTCCCGACGCATCGATGCTGCTGACCAGCGTCTTGTTGTCCCTGTTGCCGACGGCTTTGTTTGCGATGATCATCATGTCCGCCGTCCAAAGTCGACGCCGAGTCGATCGTGTGGAAACGGAACTTCGCGACCAGCACCATCAAACGATCCAGCGACTGCAACGCGACGGGGTGATGCGACTGCGTTGGGACGATGCCGTGTTGGGCGATGCGGAGTTTTTGCTTTCCATCGGCATGAACGGCGACGACGATCCGGCCGGCCCACCATCCCAGGACCTCAACGCATGACGCTGTTTCCCTCTGACGGCCGTTCGGCCGCGGCCGTGGTGGATATCGCCGGTCGCGGTTTTTCGTTCTTGGCCCAAGGCGGCGGCGAGGATGCGGCCGCATCGACGGACGCCGGTCTCTTGGACATCGTGCTGAGCGGGGGCTGGTTCGGTCTGCTGATCTTGATCGTCTTGTTCGGGCTCAGCGTTGCGGCGGCGTACTTGGTGTTCGACCAATTCATGACCTTGCGGAGAACCGAGATCTTGCCGGACGGCGTCGGTGATGCGGTCCGCCAGGCGCTGCTGACCGGCCGCGTCGCCGAAGCCGACGCGGCGTGCCGACGCGCGCCGAGCGTGTTGAGCGTCGTCGTGTTGGCGGGATTGGCCGAATCGGATTTCGGCTGGCGTGAAGTCGAAAAATCAGTGGAAGATGCCTTGGCACAGCAGTCGGCACGGCTGATGCGGCGGATCGAATACTTGTCGGTCATCGGCAACATCGCGCCGATGGTCGGATTGCTGGGAACCGTGACCGGCATGATTTTCGCCTTTCAGCAAGTCGCGACGACCCGTGGCGCCGCGGGGGCCGGTGACTTGGCCGAGGGCATCTATCAAGCCTTGGTCACCACCGTCGGCGGCCTGATCGTCGCGATCCCGTCGCTGGCGGCTTACGCGATTTGTCGTAACCGGGTCGACGCGTTGATCGCCG
>CAYVRC010000009.1:0-58692 GCA_964453205.1 uncultured Pirellulaceae bacterium
GATCGGCTGATCGAGCGAGAACGTTCCGACGTTGCCCGCTTGGTCGGTGGCCGTGATTCGCAGATACAGCGCGGGCGGCAAACCCGGATCGGCCGGCCAAATGTATTGGCCGTCGTTTCGCAGTCCCGCCGCGATCGTCGTCCAAGGCCCATCGGCCGCCGCACCGAACGATAACGTGACCGGACGGCTGGGCAGGAACCGATCTTCGCATTCGTAGCGGATCACCAAACAGCCCGTCGCGTCGCCATCGCCGTATCGAGCGCCGCTGATTCGCGTTGCCGGCTTGGTCGTATCGACGATCACGTTGATGTCGGCCGATTCGCCGCTCCGCGGCGCCGGTGTGCTCAGGCCGTTGGCTCCGATGACCACGATGCGAAATCCGAACACGCCTTCGCCTTTGGTTTCGATATCGAAAGGACTTTGGCGATCCGGATCTTCGCCCCATTTCTTCCACGACCGGCCGTCGTCGATGCTGCCCCAAAGCTCGACGACGTCGACGCCGTTGCTGCCGACGGCTTCCAGTTCGTAGTCCAAACTGAATCGTGGCGAGTCGCTGTAGCGAACCGGTGCTTTGCTCCTGCCCGGATCGAACGCTTCGAACAGCCGCGGATCGCTGGGATCCTCCGGGGCGTCCGCGACGTCGGCCCGCCCCGCCTCATAAGGCGTCGCGACCGGTCGCCGGGTCAGCGGACGCGTCGCTTCCTGAACCGAGCGGGGCGTGTTCATCACCTCCGCCGGATCCCAAGGCGAATCACCGACTTCTCCCGACCGCCAATCGCGTCGCGTTTCAGAACCGTCGGCCTCGTCCGCCGCCGCGTCAACGGTCGTGGGCGAGGTCATCGGCGCCGAGTCGTCGTCGAGAAACTGATTTCGCTGTGGCTGATTCAGTTCGGTTTCGCGTCGCCCGAGCGGCCGGCCGATTTCTTCGGGGGCGGCGGGCGGCGGCAAATCACTGGAGCGAGACAGTTCGCCCGGCGGAGCCGGCAACAGCTCCGGTGCAACAGACTGCAACAAGCCTTGGGCGGCAGCCGTGCCGGCCGGCACGGCGTGCATCCGGCGGGCGATCGGACCGGCGACGGTATGGACCGGCGGCGAAGGGCCGGGCGGCCAAACACCTGACGTGCCGGACGACTGGCTTTCCACGTTCGCTCCGTCGTCGACGAACCGGTTGTCGGGCAACTGTGCCAAGCGAGGCCGTTCGACCATGCGGTTGAGGTGAGTCGCGTGCCCGGCCGAATCCATCGCCGATACTCGCAACGTCATCATCCGCCAATCTTCGGCCGGGTCGAATCGCAGTCGGCCCTCCGCATCGATCTTGTCGGCGGGAACCGCCTTCCATTGGTTCTTTCGATCGGTCAGGTATTGCACCAAGACTTGGCGGATCGGCGTGGCATCCGTGATGCGAATCGTCGCCCGGACTTGCCCCGCTTCGGTCGCCGCGGCCTCCAGCTCGATCGCCGGCCCCGAAGTGTCGATGACGACTTCGACATCGGCCCGGAGGTCGCCCGCGGGTGTCACTCGGCCGCCGGCGTCGACCGTGCGGATGGCAAAGAAGAATCGCCCGTCGCGCTGGCTGTTGACCTCGAACGATTCGGTCGGAAAGGCTTGGCGATTCAACAATTTCCAACGCAGGCCCTGAGACGCCGGCCCGGCGATCGCCGAGGGCGATTCGGTCGGCGATTCGGCGACGAACAACTGAACCTCCGCCGGGCGGGCACCGCTGGCATCGATCTGAACGGGAAGCGAGAATTTCCGCTCGGCGACGACGGCGGATTCGACCGCCGGGGCGTCGTTCGAACTGGGATCGGCCGTCCCGCCGAGACCGGAAGGGCCGTGAAACTGAGCCTGGGCGACCGGCGGTGCTATCAGCAACGCGGCGTAGGACGCCATCGCCAGCGAGACCGCGACGGCGCATCGATTCGGCAGGCCGCTGACCAAAACGCGGCGAGAAACTACGATCGGGGTCCCAACGGTCTGCATTTCGTGGATCACGTTTCGTGTTTTTCCGGTTGCCGGGCCTACCGCTTCGGACGCACAGACCCTCTCCCTTTCGTCTTCGGATGCCGGGCACATCGGACTTCAACAAAACAAAATTTCTCATGCAACCGACTCGCTATCACTTCGACGTTGTCGTCATCGGCGCCGGTCATGCCGGAACCGAGGCCGCCGCCGCGGCGGCCCGCCTGGGGGCGAAAACCGCGCTCTTGACGACGAACCTGGACACCGTCGGACAGATGTCCTGCAACCCGGCGATCGGGGGCGTTGCCAAAGGTCAGATCGTTCGCGAGGTCGACGCGTTGGGCGGTTTGATGGGCCGGGCCATCGACGCCAGTGGAATCCAATTCCGACTGCTGAATGTTCGCAAAGGCCCGGCGATGCACAGCCCCCGCGCCCAAGCCGACAAACGCGGCTATCAACTGCACGTCAAACAACAGATCGAATCGCAACCCGAGTTGCACCTGCGTCAAGAAACCGTCGACGACCTGATCACCCGGCCGACGACCGATCCCGAAAAACGACAACGAGGCATCCGCCACGAAATCGTCGGAGTGAAGGTCCGTGGCGACGCGGAATATCACGCCCCGGTCGTGGTCTTGACCACCGGCACGTTCTTGCAAGCGATCATGCACACCGGGGATGCCAAGACCGCCGGCGGCAGGGCAGGGGAGGGAACGACGAAAGGCATCAGCGGCGCACTGAATCGCTTGGGTTTCGAAGTCGAACGATTCAAGACCGGAACGCCGCCGCGGCTGAACGCTCAAACGATCGACTTCGCCGCGACGGAAGTCCAACCCGGCGACGACGTCCCCAAACCGTTTTCGTTTCTGACCGGTTCGCTGCGGGTCGATCAGATGCCTTGTCACATCACCTACACGAACGTACAAGTCCACGACCTGATCCGCGCGAACCTGGACCGGGCACCGATGTACAGCGGCCGAATCAATTCCCGCGGCCCGCGTTACTGTCCGTCGATCGAAGATAAAGTCGTCCGCTTTGCCGACAAATCTCAGCACCAACTGTTCCTGGAACCCGAAGGCCGCCAGACGCAAGAAGTCTACGTCAACGGCATCTCGACCAGCTTGCCTCGTGACGTTCAAGACCGCATGTTTCCGATGATCCCCGGCTGCGAAAAAGCTCAGGTCATGCGGTACGGTTACGCGGTGGAATACGATTTTTGCCCGCCGACGCAGTTGTGGCCTCACCTGGAAACCAAGACCGTCGACGGATTGTTCTTCGCCGGACAAATCAACGGCACGACCGGATACGAAGAAGCCGCCGGACAAGGCCTGATCGCCGGACTCAACGCGGCCCGAAAAATCGCCGGCCAGGAACCTTGGGTGCCCAGTCGTGATCAAGCCTACATCGGCGTCTTGGTCGATGACCTGGTGACCGCCGGAACCGACGAACCGTACCGTATGTTTACCAGCCGCGCCGAATATCGATTGCTGCTGCGGCAAGACAACGCCGATCGACGCTTGACGCCGCACGCCCAGGAACTCGGGCTGATCGACGCGCCGCGGCGAGATCGCTTTGCCGCTAAGCTCTCCGATATCGATCGTGCGATGCGGATCTTGAAAGCCGCTCGCATCGAAAACACTTCCGGCGACGTTTGGCTCCGACGCGTCGAAGTCGACTGGGACGTGATGTGCGGTCATGTCCCCGAACTCGCCACGATCGACGCCGAGGCGGCCCAGCAATGCTTGTTCGACATCAAATACGAAGGCTACGTGTCGCGACAAAAAATGGAAGTCGAAAAGGCGAAGCGTCATGCCGGGAAACGAATCCCGCCGACCTTTGACTACTTGGCGATCGGAGCTTTACGAACCGAAGCCAGAGAAAAGCTGAACAAGGTGCGTCCGCTGAGCCTCGATCAAGCCAAACGCATCAGCGGCATCACGCCGGCCGATTTGGCCTTGGTGCTGGCGCATCTGGAAAACCGCTAAGCCCGGCACCGACCGGTGCCATACGGATTCGTGTCGATTCGATCGATCGGAGGGTCGAGCTTTTTCCGATTGGCCCGCGTTGCGGCGAAAGTCGGACCGGAGCGCCTCGTCAGGACGGCGGACCGAGAATGAACTGTTCCCCGAATCAAATAAAGTTATACTGGATAAATTCCGCGCCACCCCCGACCGGCGGGGACTCGGCCTGACCGCCCGCCGTTGCCCACCAATCCACCTGATTCCCATGTCGTGTCACACCCTTCGCGGCGGCGTCCTGTTCGCCTTCGCTATGGCTTGTTGGTTGCTTCAGGCTCCTGGCGTGCCGGCTTGCACGACGGCGGTGATCAGTGGCAAAGCCACCACCGACGGCCGACCGATTTTGTGGAAGAATCGCGACACGTCGATCAAACGAAACGAAGTCGCCTTGCTGACCGATGGCGATTACCGCGCGATCGCGGTGGTCAATGCAGGGTCGCGAAAATCGATTTTCATGGGCGTGAACGAAGCCGGTTTTTGCATCGAAAACTCACTCAGCAAAGACCTTCGCGACGACGACGAGTCCCCCACGGGCATGCCGAACGGTCAGTTGATGAAATTGGCTCTGCAA
This sequence comes from uncultured Pirellulaceae bacterium, assembly GCA_964453205.1. Classification (GTDB taxonomy): domain Bacteria; phylum Planctomycetota; class Planctomycetia; order Pirellulales; family Pirellulaceae; genus Crateriforma. The sequence goes on from CAYVRC010000009.1 coordinate 4,549, forward strand.
ACCTGCGGGACCGTCGACGACTTTCGTGATTTGTTGAAGACCACTAACGAAACGGGACGTTCCACGGCGGCAAACTTCGGCGTCATCGATGCGACCGGCGGCGCGGCCTTGTTCGAGACCGGGCCGACGTCGTTCACCCTGTTCGATGCCAACGATCCCGAGGCCGCCCCGCACGGAATCATCGTGCGATCCAACTTCTCCACGGTGGCCCAAGGCTTGCCGGCCTGCCCGTTACCCGGCGAGGTCGCGGACATTTACTCGGCCGGTCGGTACTGTCGCGCCTACCAGTTGCTCGACAGACAGCGCCGATCGGGAATCGATGTGCCTTTCCTGCTGCGCCGGATGACACGCGACATGGCCGACGCGGACGGAATTCCGTATCCGGGAACCGTGGCGATGCCGCAAGCGGACTTGCCCGAACTCATTCCGAGCGCCGGCACGATCAGTCGCAGCACCACGGTGTCCGCGGCCGTCTTTCACGGCGCGCGACCGGACGAGTCGCCGCTGTCGGCGACGATGTGGGCCATCTTGGGCGACCCGAAGTTCTCCGTGGCGGTGCCTTGCTGGGCATCGCAAGACGAGGTGGCCGATCCACTCACGGATCCCCGTGGCGGCGAAATCGGTGAAGTCGCCCGGACGCTTCGTGATTGGAGCTTGGCACACCGTGCCGATATCGTCAGCACGTCCGGCTTGAGCGACATCTGGTCGGACTTGTGGCCGCTGGAGGACCAGATGCTGCAGACGACACTGCGTGCGCGGAGCGATTGGTCTTCGAAAATCTTTGATGCCGAAACCGCCGAACAGATGCATCAACGTTTCGCGGCGCGGGCGATGGCCGCGATGCGCGAAGAGTTGGTCGATGCGAAATCGGTCATTCTCAAATCGGCGATCGACGCCGAATACGACGACACCGCCCGCGGACCTTGGTCCAGGCCCGACCATGTCATTCGCGTCGCCATTTACGACCACACGGAGGGAACCGCCGACGGGCCAAAGAACCTCATGCGTTTTTTGAACGAAGCGGCGGGGTTTGCGTGTCAGCGTCTGGCGCCCGAGCAGTTCGGGCCGGCGGAACTGAGTGAATTCGATTTGGTGATCCTGCCCGGCGGTAGCGGATCGTCTCAATCGAAGAAACTCGGCGAGGCGGGCCGGCAAGCCGTTCGCGATTTCATTCGCCGGGGAGGCGGATATCTTGGCATCTGTGCCGGTTCCTATCTGGCCTCGGCGCAGTACGACTGGTCGTTGCACCTGATCAACGCGCGAGTTTGGGATCGTGCCCATTGGGCGCGAGGCAACGGCGATGTCACGTTGCGTCTGACCGAGGACGGCAACTCGGCTTTCGAGAGACCAGAGCTGCATGTCGGGGTTCGCTATGCTCAAGGCCCGTTGCTGGTTCCCGGCGACGCAGCGGACTTACCGCCTTACGAGGCGTTGGCGATCTACCAAAGCGAAATCGCTCGGAAGGGGGCGCCCGAGGATGCGATGACCGGGACCCATGCGATCATCCGGTCGGAATTCGGTGACGGCCGCGTGGTTTGTTTTAGCCCTCATCCCGAGGTGGAAAACGGCCCGAACGATTTGATCGAATCGGCCATCCGCTGGGCCGCCGGTTCGCCGCAATCACGGATGAAACGACAAGAAGAATTCCGCGTGATCGATCCCCCGCGACCAACCCCGAAGCCCGAGTCGCCCCTGCGGGTTAGTCATCCAACAGCGGCAAGTCGTCCGCATTTCGCTCGGCCAGACCGGCCGTGAAATGCATCCGGCACACCGCGGCGTAGCGTTCGTTGCCGCCGATCTGAATCTGGCAGCCGTCCTTGATCGCTCGGCCATGAGCGTCGATCCGCATGTTCATGGTCGCTTTTCTTCCGCAGTGGCAAATCGTTTTGATCTCCACCAACGCATCGGCCCAACCCAAAAGTTGTTCGCTGCCGTCGAACAGGTTGCCTTGAAAATCGGTTCGCAGTCCGTACGTCAGCACGGGGATGTTCAAACGGTCGCAAACGTCCGCCAGCTGGCGAACTTGGTGTTTGGTCAAGAACTGAGCTTCGTCCAGCAAAACGCAGTCGATTTTCGATGGCGTGTGTCGCTTTTCGATCCGAACGAATAAGTTGTCGGCGGTGGTGAACGTCTCGGCATCGGCGGTCAACCCGATCCTTGAGGTGATCTTTCCCGGACCATTGCGGGTATCGATTTCGGGCGACAAGATCAACGGATTCATTCCGCGTTCACGGTAGTTGTGGGCCGATTGCAGCAGCACCGTTGACTTCCCGGCGTTCATCGCGGAGTAGTAGAAGTACAGTTTGGCCATCAGCAACGTCTTGTTTTCGGAAGGGTCGATCGGCCCTTCCTCGGAAGAAGCCTATCCGGGAAACAAGATAACCCGGCACGCGGCCAAGCCAACACCACGCCGGACGACGGAACCGATGAAGCGAAATCCTATCGACACCCAGCAGCCACGCCACAACGAAACCGACGAGATGTCGTGGGTGGACACGTGGACGAACCTTTTGGACACGCGATTCCGAGTCCCGGGCACCAAGATCACCTTCGGCGCCGATTTTCTGTTGGGTTTCATTCCCGGGTTGGGTGACGTCACCAGCATGGGCATTTCCGGCGTCTTGATCGCCACGATGGCCAAAAACGGCGCGAGCGGTCGCTTGATCGCCAGGATGTTGCTGAACGTGGTCTTGGACACGGTGGTCGGTTCCATCCCGGTTTTGGGAAACGTGTTCGACTTGTTTTTTAAAGCAAACAGTCGCAACCTACGCATGATGCGTCAGCATTACACCGAAAAAAAACATCAAGGCAGCGTCTGGCCGGTGGTGCTGGGTGTCTTCGGTTTTTTGGCCGTTCTCAGCACGGCTTTGTTGGTGATCATGTTCGCCGCGATGCGTCGGGTGTTTGGCTGATTCGGAATGTCTGCTTCGAGACCGTCGACCGATGAGACGCCGCTGTCACGGTTATGGAGTCCGCTTCGACTGATCAACGCGGTCAGCTTGGACGCTCCGATCGTCGCGGCGTCCTGGTTTTGGTTGATCCGTTTGACCCGACCTTCGCTCGACGCGACGCGATGGCCCGGAGTCGGCGGGACCGATCGTGTCACGATGCTCGTGCTGAGTCTGACCGTTTGGCTGATCTATTCCGGGGACCGGTTGCTGGACTGTCGCGATCTGGACTTTGGAAAACCGACCGCCTATCAACATCGTTTCGCGCATCGATGGCGGCGTCCCTTGTCAGCGGCGTGGACGATCGTGTTCATGATGACCGGATCGATTTCGCTGTTCTTTTTGGATGCAGGCGTTCTTCGATTCGGCTTGGGAATGTCGGCCACAGTCGCCCTGTACTTCGTCGCCGTCCACACGTCGGGTCCACTTCGGCGAAGCGTTCCGAAAGAATTGTTGGTCGGCGGGTTGTTTGCCACGGGCGTCGTCGGCCCGGCGGCGGCCTTGGACGGCGGCCCCGATCGGCTTTGGGTCGTCCTGCTGTTGTTCGGTCTGTTTTCGCTGAACTGTTTGTTGGTCTCGGTCGTGCAAGCCCCGGTCGATCGAGCCCAATCGACACCGTCGATGATGTTGTCTTTGCCGAGATTGCGGACGCGGTTGCCGTGGCTGGGCTGGATCATCACGGGAACCTCCGCGACGCTGATGTGGACCGGCCAGATCGACGCGACGGTCGGAACGTCGATCGCGGTCAGCGCCGGTGCCACCACCCACCTGATGTACCGGACAAAGGATCGATCCGATGAGTCCGGCGTACGCATCGCCTACGCGGCCGACATGACGTTGATCGTCGTACCATTGTTGTTCGCCCACGTTGCCCTGCGAAGCTAGCGGAGTCCCATTGAGTTACGATTCCTTGGCACCGTGGTACGAGTGGGCCGAAAGAATCCGCTTTGCCGATAAACTGCAGCGGGCACGCACGGCTTGTTTGGACCGGGTCCCCCCGTCGCCACGCGTCCTGTTCGTCGGCGACGGTGACGGGCGACTGTTGGAAGCCTTTGTCGCTCGCCAGTCGAAAAGCTCCGTCGTCAGCGTCGACCTGAGCCGGCGGATGTTGGAATTGCAACAGCAACGACTCGGGCGAGCCGGGTTGGCCGATCGCGTTCGCTGGATTCGAGCCGATTCCCGATCGTTGACCGTTGCCGGGCCGTTTGACCTGATCGTGACGGCGTTTCACCTGGATGGCTTCGACCGTTCGGAGATGTCCCAGGTCGCTCGGAATTTGTTCGACGCGCTCAAGCCCGACGGGCTTTGGTACGTCGTCGATTTTGTCGTCCCGGCGGGGGGACGGAAGCGAAGGAAAGCTCGCTTTTGGCTGCGAGTGATGATCGAATTTTTTCGCCGGACGACCGATCTGAAACGACGGACCTGGGTGGACCACCGCGAGGTGTTGTCGACGCTGCCGCTGACCGTCGTCGCGGAGAATCTGGACCGTCACGAATGGCTGCACAGCGTCCTGCTGCGAAGAACAGGCGGATGACGGGAATCGGGGCGTAAGACAGGCGTCGGGCCGAACGCCCCGACGGCACGGAGGTCCATTCGTTGCTAAGCTGTTGAGCAAAGTTTTGACCCCATGTTTGTGACGGAAAACCGGTTCGATGAAAAACAGCCTCCTGATCGTCTTTGCCTCGCTGGTGTGCTCGATGCCGAGCCTGTTCGCCGCCGAACCGGAATCCGCCGCCAAAGTCGATCCGTCGGATTGGCCTTGTTGGCGTGGGGGGCAGCGAAACGGATCCGTCGCACCGACCGGAACGCCGCCGACGAGTTGGTCAGATCAGCGGAACGTTCTTTGGGAGCGGCCCGTCGAAGGTCGCGGGCACGGATCGGCGACCGTCCTGGGCCGGCAAGTGTTCTTGCCGACCGCCGACGAAGCGACTCAGACCCAAGCGGTGGTTTGTTTCGAACGCTCAACGGGCAAGCAGCTTTGGCGGTCCGTCGTCCATCAAGGCGGGTTCAAGAACGACAGCAATCGCGACATGAACGAACGAGCTTCCTTGGCATCGTCGACGATCGCCACCGACGGCCGACGGTTGTTCATCAATTTTTTGAACGACAATGCCGTTTGGACGAGTGCGCTGGGCCTGGACGGCGAAATCTTGTGGCAGCAGCGGATTTGTGATTACGTCGTCCACCAAGGCTATGGATCTTCCCCGGCGATCTACGAAAACTTGGTGATCGTCTCGGCGGACAACAAAGCCGGCGGTGTGATCGCGGGACTCGATCGCCGCACCGGTGATGTCGTTTGGAAGCACGATCGGCCGATGAAACCGAATTACTCCTCTCCGATCGTCTTGACCGCGGCCGGCAAGCCCCGAATGATCATGACCGGATGTGATCTGGTGACAAGCTTGAATCCGTTGACCGGCGAAGTCGACTGGGAGATCGAAGGCGCGACGACCGAATGCGTGACGACCACCGTGACCGACGGAAAGCACGTCTTCAGCAGCGGGGGATACCCCAAAAACCACCTCGCCGCCTACGACGCGGGCACGGGCCGGAGGGTTTGGGAGGAGTCGTTGCGTGTTTACGTTCCTTCGCCGGTCCATCGCGGCGGATACTTGTATGCCGTCTTGGATGCCGGCATCATCGCGTGCCTGGATTCCTCCACGGGCCGAGTGAAATGGAAAAAACGTCTCGGCGGAACCTTCAACAGTTCACCCGTCTTGGCGGGCGACCGCATCTACGCGACCAGCGAAGACGGTGTCACCCACATTCTGGCTACCGATCCCGAGCGTTTCACCGAGGTCGCCAAGAACGAACTCGGCACCAGCGTCTTTGCCACCCCTACTTTCAGCGGCAACCAAATCTTCATGCGGGTCGCCCGTTACGAAAACGACCAACGCCAAGAATATCTGGTCTGCATCGAAGAATGACGGCATGATGCATGGCTTCAAGCTCCTCGCACCCCTTCTTCATGATGCCGCAGTGAAAACCGCTACACTCAGGACGACCGGCAAGTTTGGACAAGCATATGCATCGATTTGACCACACCGTTTGTCGCCATGACTGTGCAACGTGCCAGAAAAACCTAAATGGCAATACCTGAAGTCTCGGTCAAGTCAACCGCGTCTCAAAAGCAAAAGCCAAACGGGAGTAGCAGCAATGTGGATTTTTACCGACGGAAAAGACAGTGATCGGTTGGCACAGACAGCGTCGAAATCGGAATCCCAGGACGACCGAACACCTTACGAAGAGCTCTGGGGGAAAGTCGAAGCCTTGGACCAATCGCACGCAATCATCGAGTTTGATATTGATGGAACCATCCTTGACGCCAATGAAAATTTTCTTGCGACGGTAGGCTACAAGCTGGAAGAAATTGTCGGCCAACACCACCGCATCTTCGTGAATCCGGAAGAAGCTAGAAGTAGCGAATACCGCGAATTCTGGGCTTCGCTAAAACGCGGCGAGCATCAAACTGCGGAGTACAAACGTTTTGGAAAGAACAATCGCGAAATCTGGTTACAGGCCAGCTACAACCCAATCTGTGCAAGTGAAAAGGTTGTCAGAGTCGTGAAATATGCGACGGACATCACGCAGCAAACTTTACAAAACGCAAATTACCGGGGACAGGTCGAAGCAGCCAAAAAGTCGCTCGCGGTCATCGAATTCGACCTCGACGGAACGATCCTTGATGCAAACGAAAACTTCTTGCAGGCCGTCGGGTATCGTCTGGACGAAATCCAGGGCAAGCATCATCGTATCTTCGTCGACTCCAAAAAACACACCAGTCCAGAGTACGCCCAATTTTGGGAGAACTTGAATCGAGGTCAATTTCAAGCCGGACAATTTCAACGCGTCGGAAATCATAGAAAAGAAATTTGGTTGCAAGCGAGTTACAACCCGATCCTGGATCCCAACGGCAAACCTTTCAAAATTGTCAAGTTTGCGACCGACATCACCGACCAGATTGAAGCTCGCGCGCGATCGATCGCGATTGGGCAAGACGTTGCATCGAGCGTGACACAAATGGTTCAAACCATCGATGAGATTTCTCGCAGTGTGCAACGCTCGGCAGACCTGGCACAGTCAACCGATGCGGCGGCAAAATCAGCGGAGACGGAAATCGAATCGCTGACCGCGTGCAGCAAGTCCATTTCGGCGGTCGTGGATGTGATTCGTGATCTCGCCGAGCAAACAAACTTGCTAGCCCTCAACGCAACGATCGAAGCCGCTCGAGCCGGCGAGTCTGGCCGTGGGTTCGCTGTGGTGGCAAGCGAGGTGAAAGAATTGGCCAAGCAAACGTCGGGCGCTACCAAAGACATTTCCGAAAATGTCGCGAGCATCCTGTCGTGCATTGATGCCGTTGTCGCGTCAACGCAACAAATCGAACAGGGCATTTCGAAAGTCAGCGAAAACTCGACGACCGTCGCGGCCGCCATCGAAGAACAATCGACCACGATGGTCAGCCTCGATAAGACTGCCAAGCAGCTGACCGTGACGAACGCCTGATCGGCGACACCGGTCACCAGTCGCGTGTCGATTTCAAAGCTCTTCGGCGACGATCCGAAGTCGGACGTCTCCGTTCAAACAGGGCAGGGCCTTGCCGTCGCGGGAAAGTTCGATCGTCACAAAATTGGCCGGGATCAAGAGGTCCGTGATGTCCCAACGGCCACCGGCATCGGCGAAGTCGGCGTCCACATCGTCAAACGGCAAAGCCTGGTCGTTGACGACCAGCGCGGTCAACTTGCCCGCCCAATTCGACACGATCAGTTCGACTCGATCCGCGTCGGTCAGACCACTGGGACGGTTGAATCGACGGGTGTATACGAGACACGTCTCGCCCGCCGGTGGCGACCCGTCGGGCACGTCGACTCGGACGGATTCACCGACGCCGGCCGGTGATCGCATCCAAGGTTTTCGCAAACGAATGACGTGTGGCATGAAGGACCGGCTTTAAGTTTCCGATCCCATTTCGGCCAACACTCGATCAATCGCGTTGCGATACTGCGCAAACTCTGCACGCAACAAGTCCGTGTTCGGCGGAGCGAAATCGAAGTCCGCGACGCTGCCGAAGAACTGCGCCGCCGTGCCGGATCGGTTGACGACGAAGAAATCGTCCGACAGACGCGCCGTTTGGATTTCACCACTGCTATTGATGATCGTCAGCAAGGCCGCGTCACGGTTCTCGTTTAAAACCAATTCGGCGAACGAGACGTCGTCGAATCCTTCGTTGGGCTTGAAGAACTGTTGTGACCCGTCGCCGTTGAAGGCTACGACACCGCCTTCGATGCCGCCGCCGCTGAGCTGATCGATCGGGCCGTTCTCGCTGATGTGCCTGGACGCCAGCATGCTCAGGTAGCCCAGGCCGGAATCCCGCATGCCGATCAAACCGACACTCAGACCGCTGACGGTTTCATCGCCCTCGGCACCGATGATGATCTGCATCAATCCCCCCGATCCCGGCGAGACGCTGCCGACGATGACCGACGCCGGGGCGTCGTATTGAATCTGGTACGTTCCCGGGGCGACGTCGTCGAAGGTGAAAACACCGTCCAGATTCGTCAGCGTCGTCACGTCGACCTCCGAACCGGTGGCGTTGTCGTCGGCGGCAGAAGTCATCCGCAGGGTCGCTCCGCCCAAGCCGACTTCGTCGCTGTCTTTGACGCCGTTGCGAACAGGAGTCACGTTGATCGGATCTTGGCTGTACTCGACGATGTTGTCGACCAGATCGAAGAAGATGGCACCGGAGATGGTCGACGGGGAAAAGGCTCGGACGTCGATCGTGATCGTGCTGGTGACCTCAGTGATGCCATCACTGATCACATACTCCAAGCTGACCGGGCCGGTGAAATCCGTCGGCGGGGTGTAAGTGATGCTGTTACCGTCTTGAACCGCTGTTCCGGCCGTCGGTGTGCCCACGCTGACCAACGTCAGCACATCCGTTTCGTTGTCCGCACCGGGCGAGACCCCGGCCAACGCGTTGAACGTGAGGCTGGCGTTCTGATTCGCCGTCACGGTTTCGACCGTCACCACCGGCGGATCGTTGACCGCTTCGATGGCAATCGAAATCGTTCCCGAATCGCTGCCCACGGAATTGGTCGCGGTGTAAGTGATCGTGTCGCTGCCGAACTCATCGGGCGACGGCGTGTAGCTGAGCACGGTGCCGGCGATCGATGCGGTTCCACGCGACGGTGAACCGCTGATCGAAAGGCTGAACGTGTCACCTTCGTCGACCGTGACCAAACCGGCCAAGTCGACGGTCACGGTGCCCGCATCCTCGACCGCGTTCAAACTGGTGTTCTCGGCGACCGGAGGTGCCAAGACATCAGTCACCGTGATCGTGACGGTTGCCGTATCGGTCAGACTGCCGTCGGACAAAGTGTACTGAAAACTGTCCGTACCGAAGAAACTGTCTGCGGGCGTGTACGTGATCACGCCGGCGGAATCGACGCTGGTCGTTCCGTTGGACGGCGGGGTGGTGACCGACACACTGAGCGGGTCCGATTCTCCGGGTCCGGCGTTGTCGTTGCTCAGCACGTTGATGGCGATCGCCGTGTCTTCGAGTGTCGTGACGGCGTCGTCGTTGGCGACCGGCGGGTCGTTGACGGGATTGACCGTCACGGTGACGGTGGCGGGCACCGTCTCGACGCCGTCGCTAAGCAAGTAGCCGAAGGAATCCTGGCCGAAGAAGTTGGCGTCCGGCGTGTAGGTGATCGTGTTGTTCGAGTTGACAACGGCCGTGCCGCTTGACGGCGGATCGCTCGGATCCAACTGAACCGTCAAAGTGTCGCCTTCGTTGCCGGCACCGTCGGAATCGTTGGCGAGAACGTCGATCGTTACCGCGTTGTCTTCGTCCGTCGTCGCCGAATCGTCGATCGCTTCGGGGGGATCGTTGATCGGATTGACCGTCACGGTGACCGTCGCCGTATCCGTCAGCGAACCATCACTGAGCACATAAGTGAACGTGTCGCTGCCGAAGAAATCCGGGTCCGGGGTGTACTCGATTTGGCCGTTGCTGTTGACCAAAGTCGTCCCGTTGGCTCCGTCGGCCACGCTTTGGATCGTCAACAGATCGTCTTCTCCTGGACCGGCGGTGTCGTTGACGAGCACGTCGACCGTGATGACCGTGTCTTCGTTGCCGCTAGCCGTGTCGTCGTTCGCGACGGGCGGATCGTTGACCGGGGCGATCGTGACGGTGATGGTTCCGGAATCGCTGCCCGCGGAATTGGTCGCGGTGTAAACGATCGTATCGGTGCCGAAGGCGTCCGCATCGGGCACGTAAGACAACACCGTGCCTTCGAGCGTCGCCGTGCCGAGCGATCCGCCGGTGGTGATCGCCAACGACGCCGCGCCACCGGTCTGAATCGTCACCAGCGAATTCAAGTCGACCGAAACAGGAGTCAAAGCGTCTTCGAGGATCGACAACTCATCGTCGGCGGCGGAGGGGCCGACATTGACCGCGTTGACGGTCACCGTCACGGTGGCCGTCGCGGTCAATCCGCCGTCATCGGTCACGGTGTAGCTGAAAGTGTCGGTACCGCTGAATCCAGTTGCCGGTGTGTACTGAATCCCTGTCCCGCTGGGCGTCGCGGTTCCGTTGGCCGGCGTCGTGATGTTGCTGATCGTCAGGACTTGCGACTCGTTGGCGTCGGGCGTGGTCGGCCCCCCGGTGTCGTTGGCCAACACGTCGATCACGACGGGGACGACCTCATCGGTCGTCGCGGTGTCGTCGCCGGCGGTCGGCGGGTCGTTGACCGGATCGATCGACAACGAAATCGTGCCCGTGTCATTACCGGCATCGTTGGTCGCGCGATAAACGATCGAGTCGCTGCCGTTGGCATCGGCCGCAGGCGTGTAGGTCAGCACACTGCCGGTGATGGTCGCGTTTCCGATGGAGCCGTTGCTGACGACTTCATAAGTCACCGCGCCGCCGCTGTTGATCGTCGTCAGGTCGGCCAAGTCGACCGTGATCGGATCCACCGGATCCTCGTTGAAAGCCGGCACCGTCGTGTCGGCGGCGGTCACGCCGACCGCACTGCCGATCGCGTTGACGATGATTTGCGTCTGTTGTTCGTTGACGATCACCAAATTGCTGGGGACTTTCTCGTTTCGCCCGTACAACAAAATCGCTTCATCGTTCTCGCCTTGATTCAGCGTGATCGTCAACCCGGTCACCGGTTGATTGATGAACACGGGAATGCTGAACGTGTCGAACGGTTCGGGGAAAGGATCACCGACTTCCGATTTCAAGCCCCCGGGATTGGCCGGTCCCAGCGTACCGATCTCGTCAAAGCCGACGGCCGGATCGAAGGCGCCGAATTTTCGCAATCCGTACACCAGTTCGCCGAACGGATCGGTGGAAGACGGGTCGGTTCGACTGCGAACGTCGACGTTGTCGCCGGCGGCGTCGCCGTTGATGTTTCCTTCGCCGTCGACTGGAGGGGTGGCGGTCGACAAAACGCGAACCGGAATGTCAAAGTTCGACGCGATGGTGATGTTGGGGACATCCACGTTTCGAAATTGATTCGGATCAAAGCGGACTTCGTATGTGAAGTTCGAGGGGTCCGGGTTGTCACCCTGCCCGGGGAACGTGACCAAGTTGGCAGCCAACTGACGAACGGAGAAGTCGTCGGCTTCAAAACCCAACTCTTCCACCGCCGCACGGATCGCGGGGACCGGGCCGGAAGTGAAAGCCGCCAGCGTGACTTCCGATGTCGCGGTGCTGCCTTCCAACGACAGCACGACGCTCCCACTGTTGGCACTGCGGACAATGCCTTCGATCGTGAACTGCTGAGTCTCGCTCAGGACCGGCGTCACCACGTTGGGGATGCTCAGATCGAAGTCGGCGGAAACCTGGAAGGCTCCCAAATCGTCGCCGAATCCGCGCAAGTCGCTGTAGCTGAGTTCGATGTAAAAGAGCTCACCGACGTTCACGGTGATCTCGCGGTTGGTCGCGTCGGTCAGGGCCGCGTCGTTGGCGTCCCGCGCGTTGGCGAACAGCTCCACCAGCTCGCCGGCAGCTTCCCCGCGATTGAGAGAGTTGATCACAAACAGCGCATCGGAGGCGCTAACCATGCCGTCGGCGTTGACGTCGGCGAAGGAATCGATCTGCCCGGCCTCGGTGATCTCGATGGTCCCGCCGTGACGGTTCATCAGGTTGATCACCCGCAACGCGTCACCGGCGGTGATTTCCTTGTTGTCGTCGACGTCGGCCGGATGCCAATAATTGTGGGCCAGCGCGTAATCGCTGGCCAAGCCGATGTCGGCGGCCAGCAAATTCCGCTTTTCCAGCGTTTCGCTCTGCAAACGACGGCCCCGTGGCACCGGCAGCGTCTTGGACTGTCGTCGCTTGGTGGACGATGCCCATCCGGTGCGGCGGAACAAATCACGCAGATTTTTCATCTGTAATCTCAGCGGGTGAATCGTAAATTCGTGGGGAATTTTCGTCGCTTTGCTTCGCAAGCCCGCCCGACGGGCTTGCGAAGCAAAGGAGCGGCGATTGGTCAAATAAGGTGGATAAGCCGATTTTCAGCGACTAGGACAGCCGGCAGGACGAGCGGGGACATCGCCCCATCTTATCTGGGCAACCTGTTTTATCAACTTTGGGTCTTTCAAACGATTGGCCAGCTTTCAATCGTAAACGGTTCTCTAAAGTGCATTCGATTCGCCTCAACCGGGAAAGTTCCTCGAATCCGAGAGACCTTCATCGGAAAAGCTCGCGGTCGGCAGGGCAGAAAAAAATTCATCGATCACCTCGTTGCGATCCCTCTGTTCAGCAGAATCGGCATCCCGGTCGGCTCGGGCAAGGGTCGAGTTTCGAAAAATCGTCGCCGGCACCGACGATTCGTGGTTTTCCCTCAGTGCATCCCCTTGATCCGCCGGGACGGGGTCTGCGGCAGCCGACGCAATCCCTGCGGCCGGACCCGGGCCGCCGGCCGGGGGAACGACAACTCCGGGAACAACAACGCCCGCTGCTTCGCCTTCGCCGGGGTTCGAATCGGATCGCCGATTCAAATGATTGATGACCAGCAGCGCGTCAATGGCCGTCACCATGCCGTCGTTGTTGACGTCAATGCTCGGGCCGGTGGCTTCTTCGCCCGCGAGCAAACGATCCCCGTTGCGATTCAGGTCGTTGATGATCAGCAAAGCGTCGAAGGCGGTCGCCCCGTCGAGCCCATCGACGTCCGCGGCCAATTCCGTGTTGTGCCGCGGACTGTCGACGATCGAGACGGGGACCATCCGCGTGGATGAAACGCCGTCGACGACGGTGACCGGGACGCCTTCGGCCGCGACTCGGTGGATCAAATTGGCGGGCCGGACGAAAAGTCGATATTCCCCGTCGGGCAAGTGATCAAACTTGAACACGCCGTCCGCCCCGGTCGTCAGCGTCGACGGCTGGCCGTAGGAAACTTTTCCCAGCCCCACCGACGTCGCGGCGTGTCCGTGCATCCGAACGCTGTGGATCCGCCCGTGAGGGTCGTCGATGGTCAACAACGCCGTCTCACCCAGCATCAGGGCCGACGTCGTTTCGCGACCGATGAGGATGCCGTCGGCGTCGAAGGCTTCGATGCGTGCAAAACTACTGTCTTCCAACCCGACGACTTCAACCGTGACGGTGCCGGTCGTTTCGCCGAGCGTCGCCCACAGCTTGGCGTTGCCCGACCAGTCCGCCTGCCACCGCTGGCGAACCTCGTGGTAAGCATGCAACAAGCGACGTGTCGTTTCCGGCGTCACCTCGACATCGAACAAGCCTGCCACGGAGTCGAACGGGGCCCCTTCGACGCTCAGCGTGATCCCGCCCTGGTCGCCCGTGACGAAGCCTCCATCGTCTTGCTGCGGATCATATCGGCCCATCGCTAACGCGTTGCCGTCGGCGTCTCGGATCGTGAGGGCCGCACCGGCCAACGCCGGTTCTTCGGCGATTCGATCCTGATCGGCGTCCCGGTCGACGAACAAGCCGCCACGAATCGCCGCGTCGGACATCACCGGCGTGACCCTGTTTCCCGCGAGGATCGGGCTGGTCATCCCCGTGTTCGTATCGACCACGCGAAACGCGATGGATTGGAACGGCTCGAGGATTTCCCATTCCAGTTCGATGTCCAATTCGGGAACCCGGGGGCTTGTCAGCGTCTGCCAAACGCCCTCGTCCAGGCGGACCTGCAGCTCGCTGATTTCGTTGGGCGAGATGTCACTTTGAAATCCCCAGCTGTTTTGATTGATCAGGGGCACGGCGGAAGCATGACCGACCAGCCGATACGTCGATGTCGCCGGATCGAAGGTGCCGATGGCGTCGAAGGCCAAGGGCACGTCGGCCAGGTCGAAGACGCCGTCACCGTCACTGTCCCGCCACCCCAGCATCGCCAACGTCGACGCGGGGCTGACCAGTCCGTTGTAGGCGTCGATCACACTTTGACCGGCCCGCATGATGCTGGTCTGTTGGACGAACCCCGGTGTCGGGTTGTCCGCGGCGTTCACGTTTTGGGTGTTGTAATAACCCCGCCGGTCGGTCCAAGATCCGCCGCCGGGGTATTCGTCACGGGCGTAAAAGATGTGGCCCAGTTCGTGCGTGATGGTCCGCGCCGGCCTGGTCGAAGGCGTCACGATGTAGCGGCCGCCGGCGAAGGCGAACGCGGTGGAAAACGGGCCGCCGGACGCAAAACTTCCGTCCGGATCATCCGAAGCATCCGCCACAAAGATCGTGAAAGCCCAGTCCGTATTGAGGCGAGTCCGCTGGTCATGATTGAAGCGAATGACCGCTTCGCCGACCGATGACGAATCGGCGTAACCGAGCGGCGTCAAAAAGGAAGTGATCGGCAGATTGATGTCGTTGCTGGTGCGATCGATCGCTTCGTAAGCCACTTCGACCGGCTCGCGGGCGTACCGGTCATCGATCACGAACTCCAAATCGTGGACCGTGTTTTGCGCGTCCAACAGATCGGACCACCAATTCACCGCGGTCGTGATTTTTTCCAGCATCGCGTCGATCTCGGCCGCATCCCAGTCTTGAGATTCCGCATCGATGGCACCGTTGCTTTCAAAGAACACAGGCGTCACCGCCACACGGCCCAGCAGGAATTCCCCCGTATCCTGCGGCGTCACACCGAAAAATGGTCCCACATCGCCGGCCAACAGACGGCGGGTTTCCAAAAGTTGGACGTTCAGCCTCCGCGCCGCTGGCGATGATCGTCGGCGACGGCGATGCGAGTGGCGTTTCATGCTGTTTTGATAGTGCGAAGACGGTCGTTTGGTTCGCCCGATCAGGCATCGACGACGAAACCGAGCCCCGTTTGGGGGCATGGACTCATGATCGTTGCCGACATGCCGTTTCGGTCCGTCCGTATTCTCTTAGAACGACGGTTCAGGTTCCGCCGACCCGAAAAACCGGAACAGCCGTCAAAGTTTCCGTGATTTCCGTCTTCATCGGCGGGAAACTCATCCATTCAACAAGTCGGCAAAGGCTTGATCCACTGGGTTCCAAGGGTCTTCGTCGTCGTGCCGATCGGCCGCGTCGCCGGCGATCAAATCGACGGCATCGTCCAAAGCGACCACTGCGGCGTGATCAAACACGCTGGTCGAGACGGCCGGAACCGAGGAGGAGGTTTCCCGGTCGCCCCCCTCGGACTCGGTCAACATGCGGTCACCTGCGATCGTCGCGGCGCTGGCCATCAGGCCACCACCGAGCGGTTGATAGGTCGCTGGGAGGCCGGCCGATGACAGGGCGACGCTTTCGCCTTCACCGCTACCGAATTGATTGCCCGCGATCCGATTCAATTCGTTGATCACCAACAAGGCATCGAACGCCGTGACTTGGCCGTTGCCGTCGACGTCGGGGAAGATCGCCGGTCCGGACAACACGTCGCTCGGTTGCAAGACGATCGCGTTGGTGCCGGCACGGTTCAACATGTTGATGATCTGAAGCGCGTCCAACGGCGTCGTCGCAGCGCTATCGTTCACATCGGTGACGCCGGCCGGATTTTGGAACGGGTTGGCCGAAACGATCAGGCGGTAATCTTCCACCTCACCGCTCGCGGCATCACCGGTGCTGCCCAGATTCGCATCTTCGCTCAGTCGGAACCGGGCAAAGGTTTCACCCTGGAAAGCGTCTTCGGGGACCTGGACCGAAATCGTGCCCCCGTCGACGATCAACTGACGACCGGGCAAGGCGTTGCCGCTGCCGTCGTTGCCGAATCGACGCACGGTTTCGAAAACGTTGTCGGCGTCCCAATCGAACCAAGCGTCGAAGTAGAACTCACGACCGCCGGCCACGTTCAAATCGACCGTGAACTCCGCTGCGAAACCGGAGCGAACCACGTTGGGAACCGTCACGCCGTCATCGTCGTCCGCATCGGGCTGCCGGGCATCGGCGTCCGGTGACACGACGTCGCCGATGCTAAAGTTCGGATCGACCGCGTGACGTGGCCCTCCGAATGTCAGTGAGGTGAAGTAGGGGGCCGGTGCGTCCCCGTAATCGAAACCGCCGCCGACAAAGATCGTCAACTCGGTGCGTCCGTTGGGCTGATTGCTTTGCAGCAGGTTGCCGACGTCATCACCGACGGTCGATGTGTCCAACGCCCCCGAACCGCCCACGCCCGTCGTGCCTTCGACGAAGACCAGGTTGCTGATCGCGGTCGCGTCGACGCCGGCGAGTCCCGCGGCGTTGACGGCTGCGGCGATCGCTTCGGCCGCTTCAGCCGCTGTGGCATCGATCGGAATCACGATCGGCCTGGCGGTCGTCGCACCGGGCTGAGCCATGGGCAACAATCCGGAATCACCTAGGTCCAGCGTCACACTGGCGTCGCCGCCCAAGACGACGCGGCCGAATCCGGCGTTGCTGGGCGTCAATCCCAAGGTGCTGCCGCCGATCGCACGGACCATCGCATCGGCGATTTGATCCAGCGTCGTCGCACCGGTGATCGTCACCGGTGTGGCGCCGCCCGCCACGCTGCCGTTGTTATCCAATTCGAACGTCACCAAGTCTCCGGCACCGCGACGCAGCGTAAACGTGTCACCGTCGCCGATCGTGCTGCTCGGTCCGCTACCATCGCTCGGGATCTGAATTCCGAACCCGGGACTGACGCCCAAACGACCCGCGACGGTGCCCAAGGTGTCGGTCACCGTGACGGTCGCCAAAGGACTGCTGCCGAGGAGCTGGACGACATTGCCCGCCGAGTTGCCGGTGACCGCGGACGACGACGCCCCGAC
Organism: uncultured Pirellulaceae bacterium; assembly: GCA_964453205.1. Taxonomy (GTDB): domain Bacteria; phylum Planctomycetota; class Planctomycetia; order Pirellulales; family Pirellulaceae; genus Crateriforma. Next base: position 21,693 of record CAYVRC010000009.1, read on the forward strand.
GGCCGCCGCGATGGCCGCCGCGATTTCGTTCGCGCCGCCGGCATCGGGCAAGCCGATTCGGATCCGGCCGCTGGTGCTGGCGTTGTTGCTGTCCAGTTCAAAGATCCGCTGCGTGTTGCCGTCGAACAAGGTCAACAGCAAGCCGTCGGCGGCCGACGGGGTCAAGTCGGGATCGACCGTGACCGTGATTCCGCTTTCGTATTCAAAGGTGGTCGCGTCGGCAGCCGCATCGCCGATGACGAATTGCTGTCCGTCGACAAAACTGGATCCGTCCCCTGCCGACAGGATCGAATCGTTGCCGCCGACCATGCGGATCGTGTAAGTCGATTCTTGTTGCCAAACGCCCGCGATCGGCGTCAGCCGAATCGTGTTGCTGCTGGGGTTGTACCCGAACCGGTAATCGACGCCTTCGACCAAAGCTTGACCGTCACGCAACAAGATCAAACTGCTGCTGTCCACGGTGCGATCATCAATCCCCGTTCCCGGCGCCACGTCGGCGGGCGCCAGCCCATCGACCAGTTGGATTTCGAAGGCGTCGGGGGCATCGCCGAACACCGACACGACGCCCGCGCCGGTGCCCAGGCCGGGTGCCTGCGGCGAAACCAACACGGCGCGAGGTCCGGACAAATCGCCGCGATCGACCGCGCCGCGATCTTTGAAGACCCGTTCGCCCAACCCGCTGGGCGTTTCGACGTCCGGATCATCGACGCGAAGCTGACCGTTGACGTCCAAGCGAGGCGCCAAGATCGGTGACGGCGGCAATCCCACCGCGATCTTGACCGTTGCCAGACCGGGCCGGTCTTCCAACGAATCGATGCTGCTGTCGATGATCCGTGCGTTCGCCGACGGCGAGAACACCAAGTCCGAAGCACCGACGAAAATCGTTTCACCGTCGGTCAGTTGCAACGCGAATTCGCCCGCTCCCACGCCGCTGGCATCGTTGTCATTTCGATAGTAGGCATTGCCCCCCAGCACGATCGCGTCGCTGGGACTGTCGGCGCTGATCCCGTCGGCCGAATTGGCGACCAAGTTGTTCAACAACGTCGGCGCGACGTTGCCGACCAAGTTGATGCCGGTTCCGCCGGAGGTGAACTGATCCGCCGGTACGCTGCGGAGCGCTCCGACGGCGTCGATGTCTGCACCGCGTGAATCGTCACCGGCGTTGCCCTGTCGGAGGTCGGTCAAGCGAACGAACGAGATCCGATCACCGACACCGAAACCGGCCGCGTCGATGTCCAAGCGATTGTTCGTTCCGAAAGCCGTCCCGACGGTCGTGTAAATCAAACCGTCGCGACTGACTTCGACCAAGACCGATTCGATCGCACCGGATTCAAAAATCACCAGGTCGGGCTGGGAATCCCCGCTGCCGGTCAACTGGTTATCGGTGAACTGCAACGTGATCGATCCGCCCAGACCGAGCGACGTCGTGAAGTCACCGTTGGTCGGTTCGTCACCGGCCCCCGGTCCGTCGGGCACGCCGAGCGCCCTGGTCGGATCGTCAAAGACGGCCCCGGGAGCATCCGCATCGGCACCCGGCGAGTACACGGCAACGGCGTCGGCAAACGCGGTGTCACCGCCGTCGAACAGGATGCCTTGGAAAGTTTGCGGTGTTCCGGTCGGACCGGCCTGCACCAGACCACCGATGATGGTGTTGTTGACGATTCGCTCGAACGGCAACGGCGTGCTGCCGGTTCCGTCGCCGGCGCCCGCGATCCCCGACACCTGCAAGCCGCCGACGCTGTTGTAAGCCATCACATTGCTGCGAACGACCACACCGGGCACCACGCTTTCGGTATTCAATTCGACCAGGTTCCGCGGGTAACGGACCAAGGTCGCGGAAGTCTGGCCGGCCACCGTCGCGGTCGAATCGTGATTGATTTCGACGCCGAAATTGGAATTGAACAGGAAGCTGCTGTTCTCGACCATGATCACGCCTTGGCCGTCTCGATTGCGGTTCTCGTCGCCACGTCGCGTGGCCACGTCCACCGACGCCAGGGCGCCGCTCGGGTCGACCACCATGACGTCGCCGACCAAGTTGATCTTCGCATCCGAAGGCGTGTCGATGCCGCTGGCCGGCAAAGCGCTGACGTCGAGAACGGACCGCACATCGGCGCGATTGATCGCGGCGACCAGATTGGCGGCGACTTCGCCGGCCGTGCCCGGGCGAACCGCTCCGGTGTCCGGATCGACTTGCTGCAACGTGATCGGCACGCGAACGTTGCCGGGGCGGACGCCGTTGCCGGCTTCGACCAAGTCGAACTCGAACGTGATCGTGGCGCGACCGTCGAAAAGCTGGAACGTTTGACCGTCGGTCAACGCGTCGGCCGAAAGGGCCGTGATGCTGCGGGATTCCGCCAAACGATCATTGGTGTCGAAGGTGCGGAACCGTTTGCCGGGTTCACTCTGTGCGTTCAAGCTCCTGGCCGATTCGACGTACTCGCTGGCGTCACGGATCTCGACCTGATAGCTGCCCGTGTTCAAACCGCTCGTTTCGTCATCCGGGTTCGCCAGGTCCGGACGCGCGTCATTGATGAACGCGCCGTCGACCACTGCCGATCCGGTCGCGATCTCGCCGCGTTCGGCGAAACCGATGATGAAGTCGTCCAAGTAAACGCCTTCGACTTCGTTCTCGCGGCTGCCCAAGATCACGTCTCCGCCGAAACGATCTCCGTATCGATCGCTGGGAACGGCCAAAGGCCCCGAATCGTCGATGCTGTAGGCCCCCAACAAAATCGTCGGTCCCGACGCCGGCACGATGGATTCATCGCCCCCGGTCAGTCGCTGTGCCAAGGCGGTGCTGATGGCCGCGGCGACTTGCGATGCCGACATGTCTCGGCTGATCGGAACAGGGGTTCCCAAAGCGTCTTGGGTTCCCGTCAGCATGAACAAGTTGCCGTCGGAAACTCGCAGGTTTCCGACACCGTCGAACTCCAACATCGCTCCTGTTTGCGAAGGCGTCGATGACGTCGCGAAACGGATCGTGGCGTCGTAGCTGTCGACTTGACCGGGGACGGCTGTGCCCGTGGTGCGGATGTCGTAGGCTTCGTTGCCACGTCCGCTGATGCCGATGTACAACGTCCCCGGTCGGGCAGCGGTGTAGGTGACCGATCCGTCGGCAGCGATGCGGGAGGACAGTTCATTTCCACTGGCATCGAAAAAGCGGACCGCCGCGGTGAGCGCCGGATTGATGTCCAAACGCACGTCGACGGAAACCTGCGTGCCGGCAGCGACATCGACCTGCAACAGATCGACGTCTTCGGGACGCGTCGGGTTGCCCATCGCGTCCAAGCCGCCGATGCGACCGGTGCCGCTGATCGTGACGTTGCCGTTCCGGTAGGGCAGGGCGGTGGCTTCGAAAATCACGTCGTTGGTGCCCGCCGGTACGCTCGGATCGTCCGACGCGTCGGAGAAGTCAAAGTTGGAGACTTGCACATTCTCGGCCGGCGTGGTCGCCAGGGTCGCGGCCAACGCGGCGGCAATGTCGGCGCCGGAAAGGTCGGCGACCGTCGTGCCGGCCGGTCGCTGGGCCAGCAAGTCCACGGCACGTTGTCCGGCCGCAATCGGCCGGCTGCCGTCGTCCAAGACGAACGTTTCGCCTTCGATCGTGATCGTCGCGACGGCGGTGGGATCTTGGTAAAGCGTCGCCAGGGTGCTGCCCGCCGGCATGGTCACCGCCGGAGCAAAATCGAACTCGAACGTTTCACCGGCGATGGTGAATTGCTGACCTTCGCGAAGTCTTTCGGCCGGAACGGCGCGAAGCGAATTCGACCCCGTCTTGATCGCCCCGGCGGTCGAGAATTCGACTCGCAAGCTCAGGTCCGTCATGCCGGCGAAGTCGCCCAGCGCGACTCGCGCCTGTCGCCAAGAATCCGTGTTGTCGAACAACTGTTGGACTTGGAGATCGATGTCGTCGTTGTACACGCCGCTGCGTGCCGGATCATCAAACTCGTCGTCGGTCGTCCCCCCGCCACGCGACGTGTTGTTCGTCGCGACCAGGTGTTCGACGCCTTCGGCCGTCACGACGTAGACGCGTAAGGCGTCCCGGTCACTGGGCGTGTTGTTGCGGTTCCGTCCGTCTTGGCCGTCGGTTTCCAGGAAGTAACTGAAGTACAACACCGGTTGATCGGCGGCCGAATAGCCGGCCAAGTCAAACGTGTTGCTTTGCAAGGCTCCTTGAGCACCGCCGGGGAAGTTCACGGTGTTTTCGATCGCTTGACCGTCTTGCCGTGGGTTTTGGATGTTGTTGTTGTTCAACACCACGGGACGTTCCAAGTCGGCGTAGTTGCCGCCGAAAATTTCGTCTTCGTAGTTGAACGCGAGGCTGAAATCGTCGTCGTTGTCCGCACCGCCACGCGTGCCGCTGTCCAGCGGCGCGCGTCGATGACCGGCGTCGCCGGTGCGTTCTTCGCTGCTGTGCCACAGGTTGAAATCCAGGGTACTGAAGTCCAATCCTTGGGCACCGGCGATCCCCGTGGAAACCGACGTTCGGCCGCCCGAAAACACCGGTTGCAGCACGCCCAAGGTGTCGAAGGCATGAATGTCACCGCCGGCGGTGATGCCGAACAGAATCTGGCCGAACTCGCCGTCCTGAACGCTGGCCGGGCCGGCCCGCAAACCGGTGAAATTCAACCCGCGAAGATCGGTGGCCGTCGCCAGGTATCGACCGACGCTGCGTGTCCCGTTGCTGTTCAATTCGCCTTGAGAGACGAAGAACAAACCGCCCGCGTCGGACACGGCGTACAGGTTTTCACCGACCATTTCGGCGCCGGTAATCAAACCGTTCATTCCGTTGCCGCCACGAACGAAACTGCTCGCGGCATTCAGCGTCGATTCGACGTCGGAAATGAACCCACGGCTGCCGATTTGAATCGAGTTGCCGCGGGCGACCGCGGTGACGCTGGGCAAACCGCCTCCGGTATTGGCATCATCAATCGCCGAGACGATTCGTTCCGCCAAAATATCGATCGTGTCGGTCGGCAAAAGCTGAATCGCAACGGCGCCCGAGGAGACGCCGGGGGTGCCCGACAGGGTGATCGCGGTGCCGCCGAGGATCGATACCGTGGTGGCACCCGGCAAAGCGATCAGGGTGCCTTGCTGCACGGCGGGCAGCCCGACCGAGCGGATCGTTTCGGCCAGCGCTTTCATCGCCACGTCGGGCCGCGTGCCCGGTTGGATGAATACTGCCACGGCTCCCGCATTTTCCAGCGTGGGATCGCCGACCAAGGTGATGCCTGATCCGGTTTGCGTCGCGGCCAAAGGCGAACCGTTGGTGAACACGACTTCGTCGCCCACCGCTCGCGAAGCCAATCCGACCAGATTGCTGTTCAAGACACGCGAAACTTCCGCGGCCAGATCGCCCGCGGTGCGGGTTTGACCGGTGGACGTGACCAACGAAACACCGAGGTTGGAGCCTTGGGCGGCACCGCCTCCGGTGAATTCAATGGTCTGGGTTTGGCCACCGCTGGCGTTGACGGTAACCGTCGCGCCCTGCGTCAGACCGCTCGCGCCGGGTGCGGCGAGCTGAATCTTCACCCCCGTGTTGAATTCGAACACCGTGCCGTCGATCAGCACGGCGTCGCCGTCGTTGATCGTGCCGGCGGACGCGGCGGACAGCGAGAAACCGCTATCCAGTTCGAACTTCAGCGTCTCGGTGCCGTTGGAAAGCGTGAACGAGTCACCGTCGAAGACCTGAGGAACCAAGACGCCCTGGGCGTTCACCGTCATCGGCATTTTCAAACCGAGCTCGGTGTCGAACGAAGACGCCGCAGCGGTGTTGATCTGGCCGATTTCCAAAAGCGACGCCCCCGCACCGGCCATCCCCGGCGTGTCGGACAAGGGTGACGTCGGACCATCCACAGTGCCGTCTTCGGGATTGAATTTGAACAGCACGTTTCGGAAGTAATCGATTCCGGGCCGACTGGCGCGATTGCCGACAAAGAAGCCTCGTTCTTCGCCGCCTTGGGCGCGAATCGTGACCGCCTGGACTTGGAATCCGACGTCGCTGTCGTCACTCAGGATGGCGTCTTCGTCATCGGGGACCGGGTTGTTGTGGAACGTCTCGATCCCACCGCCGGTGCTCAGCGGAGCACTCAGCGAGGCGTCGACCGTCGAAATGCGGTTGTAGAACCAGGTCTCGTCCGACGCGTTGCCGACGAACCCGCTGTAGCCGAACAGTTCGCCGTTGGCGGTAAAGGCCACGTCGCGGACGATCTCGCCGAAGTTACCCAAACGCCCGTACTGATCGCCGGTGAAGGGATTGACCAAGATCAAACCGCTGTTCGTATTGACGTACAGCAACACGTCGTCAAGCGAGTGTTCGACGACACTTTCGCCGTTGAACAAGACCGGCACGACCGGTGCGTCGGCGGTGCCGCCGTAGACCGCCGAGTTTTCGCCGGCACCTTCGCTGAAGTTGATGATGCGGTCTTCCGCGATGCGGCGGACCGAATCGATCGGCTCGAGTCGCAACAGCGGATTGGCCGAATCGGCGTTGAAAAACTGATCCAGCGGTTGCGGCACCCTTTGCTGGTTGGCCACCGCGACGAAATACGTGCCTTCGCTGAGTTCGGCCGCACCGATGTAAGGATCTTTCGTGCCGGCGCTGCCGCGTGACAAGTCGGTCGTGCTGTTGGTACCCGGCGATGCCGGCAGGTCGTCGGCGATGTTGCTGTCGCCGCCGATCAAAATCAGTTCGCCGGCGGCGTTGAACACGTACAACGCCATGTCCGCGCGGGCAAAATTGTCGGCGTAATCCAAATCGAACACCGTCGACAAGTAAAGCGCCGCGCCGTCGCGAGTCAGATTCTCGTAGTTCACATCAAAGCGGTACCAGTCCACGTCGGTCGCCGAAGTCAACGCCCCGCCGAAGGACTTGGCCAACTTGTCACTTTGCAGCGGCCCGGCGGCGGCACCGCCATCGTCGGCGGCACCGAAAAAGCCCAAGGGCTGAGCGTTCGCCAGCGAATCGTTGTCGCCGGTCGTCTCGTAGTCTTCACCCAACAGGGGACTGTGCAGCGGTTGCCCGATGATCTGAACACCGTTTTCGGCGTACCGAATATCGGCAAAGTTGATTTGCGTCCCCGGCTGTTCGTCGGTTTCCTGCAGACGAACTTGCAACTCGTAAGCACCCTTGGTCAATCCGCCGAGCACGAGATTCGGATCCGTGAGCGTCGCAAAGTCCCGTGGGTCGGTCGTATTGCTGCTGCGAACACGAACGTGATAAAGGTTTCGCGTTCCCGATTCGCCCGGCAGACGAAGCCGCATGCCGGCGTCTTTCGCGTTGGTGCTGTAGGCGTCCTGGGCATCACCGCCGGAGATCGCCAACGGCTGTGCCGCACCGGGATTCTGATCCGCCGCGACGAACAAACCGCCGGCGCCCGCAATCAGGGAATCGTTCGACGCCGCCAAGACACGTCCGTTGGCGTCGACCAGTTCGACAACAGAATCCAAACCGGACGACGTCTTGTCGATGTCCAGCCAAATTTCTGTGCCGCTTTCGGCGATGAAGGAATAAACGTCGACGTCGCCGGTCGTGGCGATCTTGCCGGCGACGACAAAGCCGAGCCGACGATTTTCGTCACCGGATTGCTCGTCGGGCGCGAGTTCGCCCAAGAAGCTGGACTGGCTGGGGATCGCATTGCTGTTGATCGTCGGCGATCCGATCGATTCGGTCTCGTTGACCAAAGCGACGTTGCGATCGTGGGCCGCTTCGCGAATCACGATACCGGTCCAGTCGCCCCCGGAGGCGACGCGATCATCGTCGGCCGCCAGCGGCATGGTCACCAGCAGCGGATTGCCCGCGGTATCGAAACCGGCACCCACGGACGAATCGAACAGGCTGGTCATCACGACCGGAAAGTCCGGAGCGCCGACAATCTGGACGGCTCCGCCGATGCGATCGGGGATATCAACGATCTCATCGGTGCTCGTCGCGATCGTGCCGCCGGCGACGATGGCCGCCGGATCATCGCCGTCGAGGAACTTCACGACAAGACTCGCGTTCGCACTGCTTTGCAGACGCAAGCCGCCGTAGATGTGTTGGTTGGGGATTTCGATCGTGTCGGTGATCACGTGAACGACGTCGGTGTCATCCCAGATACCGGCGGTCGTCAATTCTCCGCCGCGAACTTGCAGACCGTTCATGTCGTTACCCGACATGCGGTTGCCTCGGATCAGCGGCCCCATGTTGCCCGTCGTGTCGATGCGGTCGATCGGACCGGTGCGACGCCCCGGATCGTTCACTTCTTGATTCGAGAGCGAATTCAGATCGAAGGAGAACGCGGCGCCATCGCCATCGAGAAATTCGTTGCCGACGATGACCGGTTGGGCGGCGCGAACGAACAGACTGCCGGGGGCATTTTCGCCACGACCGACGCGGGTCCCGCTGTCGTCGGAGTCACCCGACGCGTTCATCTCGAAACGACTGTTGGCCAGACGCAGATCGGCCTGGTGAACCTCCAACGCGTTGAATTCCGCAAAGCCGCCTTCGATCCGGGTCAAGCCACCGCCGCCGGCGATGACCACGTGATCAAGGCTGGCCGACGCTCCCTGGCCGACGTAAAGACCGCCCCAATCGCCGGGATTCAGCGACGCCGTTTCGCCCTGATCGTTGGTATCAAACGTGCCGCCGGCGCCGTAGCGTCCGTCGTCCAGACCGGTGAAGATGATCGGCAGACCGTCGGTCCCCTCGGCGACGATGTCGGCACCGAAGCGGGCCTCGATCCGGGCGCCTTCGATTTTCAGGACTGTGCCCGGGTCCAATTTCAAACTGGCATCCAAGCGACTCTGCAACGTCGCGCCCAAACTGGACAACGGCGTCCCGACGCCGCGGGCCCGATCGACGAACGAGGTGCTGCTGGCGTTGAGCTGGCCGACCAAGCCGAACGCGGACGCCGGCAAGGCGTTGGGATCCGTTCCGGCGGGGACCGACGCCCGATACAGCCGACGCGAGACGAACTCCGAACCGGATCGGATCGTGGGCAACTGATTCAGTTGGATGCCGCCACGACCGTCACTCGTACCGATCAACTGGAACGGGACCGTCAAATCACTGGCCGCCGATTCCAAACCTTCCGCCGTCACGTTGGTGATGCGGTACGTGTAAATGCCTTCGGGGACGTCGCCGGCGTCGGTGAACGACGACTGCACCAACAAAGACGACGGCGCGGTGCTGACCAACAGCGGTCCGCCCGGCGTGCCCTGGACGATCAGGTTTTCCGTCAAGATGTGCGTGATGTCCGTATCGTCAAACCGAGCCGCCGTCGACAGTGTTTGCAACTCGTCGCCGGTTCGCGTGCGGACGCGGATGAACAAGCCGTTGAACGTGTTGTCGACGACCACGTTGCCGCGCAGGTCCGGACCGACACGGGTGTAATCCGGTGTGAACTCACCGCCGCCTTGGAACAGGTTGTCCGTGAACCGGGTCTCGGCAAACGTCGCCGGTGTCGCCGCGATGGCCGCGTCGGCGCTATCGGCGATCCGGCTGTTGATGATCGTGGCGCGGGTCACGGCCATGTCGATCGGGGAAACCGCGACGCTTTGACCACCGATCGAAACCGATCCGCCGCCGAAACGCATGTCGGCGTACTGGATATGATTCAAAAAGACGCCTTCGGATTCACGATTCCGCCGTGATTCGTCCGCACCGTCCAAGTCGCCACGCAAGTCGATCCCGCCCCAATCTCCGGGGCGTGCGTTCGGCGTGAAGGCCGACGTGTTGCCGCTGCCGACCGTGTCGTCGTTGATGCTGGTGAAGATCACGCTGCCGCTGACGATTTCACCGGCCGCGTCACGCGCCGGCGTACCCGCGGCGTTCAAAATCGCCGGTGTACCCAAGACTTGAATCGCACCATCGCTGGCATCGATCGACGACAACGCGCTGCCGACGCCGATGCGGCTCCGCGACATCTTAAAAATCGCACCGCTGTCGACGATCAACCGAGTCCCACGGGGCAAATTCAGTGTCGAACCGTCTTCGAGCTCGAAGCCGTTGCTGTCGAACCCGATTTGATAACTGAAGTTGTCTTCCAACGTCGCGGCGTCGCCGTCGACACCGCCGTTTCCGACGACACGAATCGTTGTGCCCGGCCGAGCCGCGGCGGCGTTCACGGCATCGTCGATGTTCGAATAAGGATTGCCGATCGTGCCCAGACTGCCGGCTCGATTCGCCGGCCCGACCTTGTCGACGTACACCGTGTTGTCGGCGTCGGCGGGAACGAACCAAAAATTGAACACGCCGCCCGGTTTGCCGTCGCCGTCACCGTCCAACGCGATGTTGTCGGTGTCACGAATCGTCCCGGCGGACGTCGGGACGAAATCCAAACGCAGTTCATAATCGCCTTCGCTGCGACCGCCGAATCCGGTACCCGCGATGCCGGGGTCATAAGCGGTGTTGCCCGTCGCACTGACGCCGACGGCGTACTCACCGGCCTGAAGCGGCATCCTCAACAACGAATCGTTGCTGAAGTAATCGTCGTTGGCCGCCACTTCGACGTAGTCCGTGACGTTGCCTGCGGCGTCGCGAGTGACGCTGTAAAGCCGCACCGCCGTGTCCAACAGACTGGGCGTGCCCAAACGCTCGGCGATCGTTTCGGCCGTCAACGTGCCCGATTCGGTCAGACGGAACGGGTACAGATCGATGTCGGTACTGTCCGGGCGATACAAGTACTGCCCGTGAACGATGTCCGCGGTACTCGGGTAGGAGGGTTCGTTGTCGTCACCGGGATTAAAAATAAAGCTGGTGCTTTGGGTGGTCGGCTGCGGCAAGTCATCGGCAAAGCCGTAGCCGAGCAGTTGGCCGACGATGAACATGCTGCCGCGAAAGAACTCGTCGCCGAATCGGTCGTCGGTCGAGTCGTCGAAGTCTTGAAAGTCCAGGATGCCCAAGTCATCCACGCCGTCGCCGTTGCTGTCGGTCGTGACCGCGGCCAAGCCGCCCTCGCCACTGGGCACACCGTCTCCGCTGGCGAACAAGTCACCGACGACGATGCTGATGAACGGATCGTCGGTCGGTTGGTCCTCGACTTCGACGAAACTGATGCCCAAGTATTCGCTAAAAAGTTGGACGGCTTCACGGACGCGCTGTTTTTGTTGTTCACTGATGACGCTAAAAAACGTCTGGGTGCCCGGTCCGTTGGGGTTCGGACCGGTGAACGACGCCGGAAAGGCGTATTGCATCTCCGTGATGCCGTCGACACTGTCGGGGCCGTTGCGGACATAGTCCAGCGGGACGGTGCGGTTCAGTCGCGAAGGGTCTTCCGGGCGAATCGTGCGGGTTCCCGGCAAGTCGGGGCCGGGAAGGGTGATGCCGAAAGGCGTGACGTTGTCGATTTCCGCGGTCAACCGCGCCGACTGAATCCCGCCGCCGCCCGCAGTCCAAACCAAACCGTTGTTCAAGAAAGCGGCGTCCAAACTGTCGGGGGCTTCGGCCGCCAAGGCGATCTCAGCGGGGGCCAACGGCAGAGCTTCGCTGGCGCCCACGCGGAGCCGCGCCGCGCCGGTGTAAAACCCGCCGGCCGGATTGGGAATCCGCGACAACGGCCGACCGAAATCCAAGGTCGCGATGCCCGTTTGCGCGCTGTAGGTCACACTGTTCGGAATCAACGGTGTGGCGGGCAAATCGTCCAAGTTGCTGGCAGTGTCCTGCGTGAAAATCAACTGGTAGAAATTCGGATTGGTGACCGACGAGGCCGACAACGAATCGCCGTTGAAGTGGACTTCGATCACACCGGCTTGCGGAAGCAGTGCATTCGTCGTCGGGTTTCGGCGAATCGGCTCGGGCACCACGGCGGCGACCTGGGGCGCCAAATTGACGCGAAACTGTCGCGACAAATTGACGCCGTCCTGAAACGTTTCGCCGTCGAGGTTTGCCAATGCGTTGCTGCCGACACCGACGATATCGACTTGATAGATGTCGTCGGGCAATGGCTCGGCGAAGCGAAAGACGACTTCGCGGGGCGAATCGCCCAGTCCCACAAAACCGGGCTGGACGATCACGTCGCTGGCACCGGTCAACGTCAGCGGAGAATAACCGACGCCGCGATCGCCGACTCGCGTGCTCGGATCGCCGGCCGACAACAAAGCCTTCACCAACGCCGAGGCGTCCGGATTGCTGTTGAGCGCCGAGACGAACTGAGCGGCGGTCGTTTCATTGCCCGGCGAGCTGTTGAGTCGCACGTTGATGCTGCCGCCGGACACGACGACCGCTGGGTTCGCCGGGCCGCCAAAGTTTTGCGTCGTGACATTGATCTGTGTCCCACGCCCGGCCGAACCGGGGATCTGGGAAATGAGACGTACCGAAACTTCGCCACCGGTGCCCAAATCCGTGACCGCTTCGGCCGAATTGGCACCTTCCAAGGTCAGGGCGGTCGTCCCGGAAACCGAGTCACCGACGACGCCCAAAGTCGGTCCGCTGACTTGGATGACCTCGATCAAGTCGCGAGCGACCAAATTGTTCTCGACCGCCAGAATCACGTCTTGCGCGCGACTGAGACGACCGGGGGTATTGCTGACCGTGATCGAAACCGTCCGTCCGTCGACACTGACGTTGGGGGTCGTGCTGGGCAGAGCGGCTGCGTCGATCAGGACTCGAATGCCGTTGCCGCCGGCACCGGATTGCCGCGCACGGAACTCCAGCACGACACGATTGCCGGTCCCCAAGTCGCTGGTCGCGGTCGCCGATTCGAAAACCTTGTCGGATCCGGCGCGGGTGATTCGAATACCGTCGAGGGTGGTCGGATCCAGCTGGCTGTCGTCGTCGAAACGGAACACCAGTTCACGTGGCGACTGATTCAGAACCGTCAATCGACCGTCCGGATCAACGTCTTGCACCGGAGATTCGAACAACAACGAACCCACGTTGGGCTGCACGCCGATCAGGTCGGGACCGGCCAGGAGTTGCCGGGATTCCAGCGATTCGAGCAGGGTGCGGCGGTTCCTGCGACGTCGTCGCCTGAGCCGGTCCCGAGCGTCGCCGGAGCGTCGGTCGGCGGAACCGCCCGGTGGCGTCTGATCAGGAACTCGCGTCGTCGGGTGCGTTGAACTTTGACTGCGATGAAGGGTCATCCAGAGGCCTCGTCTAGGGACCACGGCAGGGCCGCGGCGTTGATCGTCATGAGGTGAATTGGGCGGTTTGCCGAAACAACGGCATCGGTTCCGCCGGGGGCCAGCGAAAAGTCGTGGGGGTATCGGAGTGGATCGGGCCAGCCTTCTGGGGCTGCGAAAAGGGCACGGTTCCACGTTTCGAAGTCTAATCAGGGACCGTGCTGAAGCAACGAAAAACGCCACTAGGACAGGTGTTAGGTCGGAGCTGTGCGGCTTGACCCGGTCCTATCGACAGATCGGTCTTCGGCACTTCGATAACCCGGGCGGTCAAAAAGTTCCGTCCCTCGCCCCGCCGGCCCCGCTTTTCACATCTCTCTTGCAGCCCGCCCGCAGCGATTGCTAGGGTCCGAACGATCGATCGCTTTTTGCCGCCACGTGCGTGGATGACCCGCTATGACTTCCGCTGCTTTCCCACCCGCCGACCAGTCGAGCCGCCCGATCGGCCGCCCTGATCAAGCCCCGCCACGGTCCGAATCTCCGCTGGGCGGGGGTTTATGGCTGCTGGGAGCCTTTGCCGCCGGTTGCGTCCTGGCCTCGCTGACCGGCTGCCAGTGGGCCAGCAGCGGACAAAACGCCCAGGGAGCCCGCTTGTACCAGCAAGGCCAGTACAGCGCCGCGATGCAGGAATTCCAAAAAGCCATCACCACCGACCCGACCAACCCGGACGGCTACTACAACCTGGCCGCCGCGGTCCACCAACAGGGCAAGCAGCGGAACGATCCGGAATCGTTCAAACAAGCCGAATCACTGTACAACCAATGCCTGGACCACAGCCCCAATCACGTCGAGTGTCACCGCGGCTTGGCGGTCCTGCTGGTCGACACCCAGCGCCCGGATCGTGCCTTTGCCCTGCTGAAAAACTGGGCGGCCCAGAATCCGAACTACTCCGAGCCACGGATCGAAGTCGCGCGGCTTTACGAAGAACACGGCGAACCGCAAACGGCGCTGAAATATCTGGAGGACGCCGTGCAACTGGACGCCAACAACCCGAGGGCCTGGCTGGCGCTGGGCCGACTGCGTGAAGGCATGGGGGATCCCACCCAAGCGTTGCAGAATTACCAACGTGCCCTGGCGATCAACGGCATGCAGCCGATGGTGGCCGAACGCGTCGCGGCGCTGTCAAGGCAGATCAACTCCGCCCAAGACGCCGCGTTGTCCCAAGGCGGCACCCGCATGGCCACCACGCCGCTGCCCTACGACAACCAGCGTTACTAGCCCGTCGGCCTTGCCCAGGCGGATCATCCGCGGACGGAGTTTACCGATCCCAGCGAACGACTTCACGGCCTTGGTGCGTCAACAGTGCCCTCAGCTTTTCGTCGGTCATCGTGGCACGATCCAGAAGATGCGCCGCGCCGTCGAACGTCAGGACGTACGCCGAACGTCGGTTGCCGAAGAAGCTTCCCACCAGATCGTCTTCGTCCAACGTCCAAACGCCCGGCCGTGTCCACTCGACCGCCTGGTCCTCCGGTGCAACGGCTAGCATGACCGTATTGACAGTCCCATCCAAACACATGCGAAAGGTTTTCGGTTCCTTGGGGTCGTTCCAAAACGAATCTTCGATGACGGGCATTCGCAGTCGAGTCATCCCGGGCGGACAATCACCGGCCTGAAAAATCTCCGGCATTTGAGCGATGAACGGTCGATTCTCCTCGGAATCCCACGCCTTGTCCGCTTTGATCGCCTGCCACAGTTGTTGTTCGCCCATGAAAGGGGCCAGCTTGACCCGCCAACTCAACAAGGGATCGCCGTCGGCGTCCGTCGTCGCAAGCTCGGGAAACCGTCTGAAGGCCGAGTGGTGGTTGTGCATCGCCAAGGCCACCTGTCGCAGATTCGCGGTCCTCTTGGCCTTGACCGCTCGCACGTAGACGTCGTCCACCAAGGCATTCAAAAAGATCCGAGAGCCCTGCGAGGCCATCTTCGCAAAGACTCGGTTTTCGCCGACGCGGACGTCGATGTCGACGTGGCCGGCCAAAGGCGGTGGGATCAACCGCCCGCCCTCGATCGTCTCGGCAATTTCGGCGGTGACCTTTTCGGATCCCGTCATCAGCCAACACTCCGCCCGAGGCTCCGGAGGCAAGGAGAAACGCAAGTCCAGGGCATCGATGCCTAAAACAAGTTCTTCCGGTGACATCCCTTGGCGGGGCGATCGGCCCAGGGCCTGCGTCATCGCCGCGGCCACCTGAACCGCCATCCGTGGTGGCGCGATCAGCAATCGATGGTTCAGCGGACTGTCGGCGGGGAACCCGGCGAAACGCGGGGGGACTTCGTCCAAAAAAGCATCCGCGGCTTCCATCCGTTTCAACGAGGCTTCGTGGCCGACGATCAGCAAGTCATCCCGCCGCAGCGACGCGGCGTCGGCATCGGGAAAGGTCTCCGAGAAAAGGTCCGTCAAAATCGCTTCGGCCACGTCCGCTTGATCCACCGACGTGATCAGGATCGGCGTCATGGTCAGTAAGTCATCGGTGCCGAAGGTCACGATGACCTGGTCAAGAGATAAGAAGGAGTCTTGATCGAGAGTCATCCTAACAAAACCGCCCCAGCCTCGTTCCCACCTTGTTCCCACGCGGAGCGTGGGAACGAGGTGGGACGGATTGGAAATCCGTCCTACGACCATCAATCGCGAATCGACACCATCTCTTTACCCGCGTGGGTCAGCAATCCGCGCAACTTCTCCTCGGTCGTGTTCTCACGCCGGAGCACATGCACCGACCCGTCGAACATCGCCACGACGGCCTGATCACGGTCACCGAAAAAGCTGTCCAGCAAGTCATCTTCATCCAATCGCCAGACATCCGGCTTCATCCACGGCACGGCTTGGTCGGCCGGTGCGACGGCGGCCATGATCGTGTTGGAAGTCCCATCGATGATTTTTCGAAACTCCTTCTTCATGCCGTCCTGAGCCCAAAACGAATCGTCGATGGCCGGCAAACGAATCGCCGTTCGCGATGCCGGTGATTCACCGGAAACCAAGAACGATCGCAGTTCTTCGCCAAACCCCGCGTTCGCCTGCGAATCCCAGTCTTGCGTGCGATCGGCAGCCTCCCAGACTCCTTGATCACCGGCGTACGGTGCGATCGCGAACCGCCAACTGAAGGTGCCGCCCAACCTGGGGTCGGTCCACGCCGATTCGGGGAACTCTTTGAATGCCGAGTGATAGTTGTGCATCGCCAACGCAACGAGCTGCATGTTATCCCAGGTCCGCCCGCGCAACTCGGCCATGGACGATTCGCTGAGCACCCGCGCCATCACCTCGGCGGTCAAACTCGGATCGGTTCGCACTACGATGCCGTTGCCTTTTAATTCGACGTGAATCTGACTTTCCAACTCCGGTAGCAAAGCGACGAGTCTTTCCAAGACATCCCGGACCCGCTCGGCCGCCTGCGCATCGGTTGCCTTGACATCGGCTTCGAAGGCCGCCTCGGGCGGAAGCGACCACTGGATGTTCACTCGGGCGATGTCCCCGATCAATTGACGAGGCGAAAACTCGATGGGCGATCCCGCGGGTGTTTCTTGGGGCCACACGCCCGCCAAATCCAAACGCAGTTCTTCTGGAATCGCGACGATCAGTTGATGATCCAGGGTTCGCGCCGCCAGCGGCGCGTCAAAGCGGCGCGTCTGGTCAGCCTTGCCGGACTTCAAACGTGTGACCGTCTCGGGTGATCCCATGATCAACAAGCCTTCGCGAACAAGGGTCTCCGGCGCGATGCCGATGGCCGTCTCGGACCAAAGAAGCGACAACAACCCCGCGGCGACTTCCGGGTTCCCCGATTCGCAGAACACGACCGGCGTACCTCGCTGCAAGTCCCGTGCGGCCATCGCCAACGTGACCGGCCCGGTCTGTGCATTGTTCAAGGCGTCCAAGTAGCTCTTGGCAACCTTCGCCGCCGAATCGACGGGCAAGCGCCCACGCTGAAGCGTCTCGAGTCGCATCAACCAATCGGCGATCGCCTTCACGTCGATCTCGGCGGGATCCAATCGCAACACGACCAGCGTATCCTCGGGCAACGACGCCGAAGCCTCAAGTGCATCGACCTGTATTTCCTGAGCCGTCGTCAACACGTTCGGCACGAGTATCAGACACAACCAAGCCATGCAGCGAAACTGATAAAAAGAACTCATTCGTTTCATTTGACCAACTCCAGTAAGAACGTGTTTTCGTCAGCGATGTAACGTGGCTCGCCGCTCAGGACGGCGGTGATCAAGCCGGTGCGGCTGTATTGAAATGGCTTGCCCGAGGACGGATCCGGCCAAGCCGGCGGAAGCAATTCATCAATCTTTTCCGGCAACCGACCGTCGTGATGGGCCGCCATGCGAATCGCCTGCAGCGTCACGAGACGAGCCTGCGTCTGGCGAAGTCGCCGCGAAGCGCCCTCGGCGGCGTGAAGCGCCGGCATCAGCTTGGAAAGCAACACGTTGGCCAGTTCCCATTGCTCGGCCAGCGGCTCGTCATCATCCGCGATGATGCCGGTGGCGTGACGCAGATACGGCTCGCGCATCGCCTTGGGCAAATGATGCCACTTGAAAATGTCGTCGGTCTGCCGTCGCAACCGCACGGCCGTCGCCCGCAGGATCGCCTCGGCGCTGGACAACTCGTCCACCCGGTCTTGCCAGCGCTCGGTCGTCCGCAGCGTTTCGCGAGCGGCTTCCTCGCCACCAAGAATGGCGAGCATCCCCAACTTCAGACCCATGTTTTCCTCGCGGAGCCCACGATCGTACGCAAACAAATGACGGACGACGTCCAACAGTTCATGCAGGTGCGCCCGTGAGGCATCCGCACCGATCGGTTCATCGGGCAAATCCATCGCGTCGCCCGCGGCCTTGATCGCCAATCCCGATTCGTACTCCAGCGATCGTCGGAGGTCACCCAGCGTCTCGGGCAACGTCGCCAAGGCCCAATAGAAATTCGGCGCGCCGGCAACTCCCGAAGCTTCCTCCACCGATCGGAAGGCCTGTTCGGCGATCGCGATCGAGACGAGTTGATGAACCAGCGTGTCACCGGCGCGGGCAACGATGTCGGCCAATCGAAACATCGTTTGCACCGTTTCGGCGTAGTCGTCCCACCGCCCCGAGTGCATTTCCAATCTCGAACGGAGATAGAGCAAACGGACCAACGTTCGCGATTCTTGAACTTCGGGCAGCCGAAGTTCGATCGATTCAATCAGCGGAAGCTCGTTCAAATCGATCGGGTAATCGACCTCCATTCGCGTTCTCGCCCGCTCCAATTCGTTGAAAACAATCTGATAGTTGTCCAGAAACGAAGCGATCTCGTCCGCGTCTTCAGCCGCCCACGGGCCGTCCAGCCACTGGTCGTACTGAGTCGGATTGAAGACGTTTTGGCCCTGCTGGTTTTCGGTCAAAATCAACACGGCACGCAAAAAGAACGGTGCCGCATTGCTTTGTTTCCGCTCGTGCGGAGCGGGCCAAAACCGATAACGCATCGCCGGATCCGGCTCCGCGGCGGCGGATAATCTTTGTGTCGGCTTGGCTTCCGCCGCATCCGCTCGGCTCTCGCCCGCCGTTGCGGCGACGACCGCCAACGTGATCACCATCAGCGTTTGATTGATTGGCTTGTTCATTGTTTCACCCATCACCAAAAATCTGTTCGGGCTGAAGAAAATCGGAAACACGCAGCGACCGGGTCCTTGGGGCAACATCGGTCACGCGACGCGGCGTTGGTTGCGAAATCCGGCGGACTTCACCGCCGACCAACGCATAGCCGGCCACGTCCAGCAGGTCCAAACGAGACAGCAAGTCAGCACGCGGAGCTTGCCCGGCGCGGGGCAGGGCAGGGCGGTCGATGGACTCACGCGGCGTGGCCCCCTTCCTCTCAGTGATCACAGCGGCCATCGATTCGGAGAGATCGTCGGCTTGGACTTCTTGCTCGGCTTCCTCGACGGATGCCACCGCGATGTTTGGATCGACAACGCTTCGTGTGCTTTGCCCGGCAAAGAAGGAGGCCGAACCGACGACCGCCAACAGCAGGCCGGCCGCGATGACCTTCAATAGAGCGGTCGGCCTTTTCGCGGAACTTGCGTGTACCGCTGCCGCATATCCCATTTCATAAAAGGCGATCCGTGGATCCCCCCGTCCGCTGGCTGGTGCCGCCAGGTCTTTCCATTGATTGATGACTTCGTCTTGCATGATTGTCCGTTCGTTCTTGATGTTTCGGATTGGCTAGTTCGCTGTTTCTGACTGGACACGTTGGTTTGGTTCGATCAAGCGTTCGCGCAGTCGCTTGATCGCGGTTTGGTAGCTTCGGTGCGCCGAGCTTCGGGTCGAATCGGTCGCGGCGGCGATTTGTGTAAAAGTCATCTGTCCCCACAGGTGCATCACGACGACTTGTCGCTGATCCTGGGGCAACCGATCAAGCGCCCGTTGCAAATCATCGACGTCCTGATCGATCGCATCGGTCGCCACGAACCATCGCACTTCGGCGTGATCCCGCTCACGTTTTCTTCGTCGCTGCTTGCTGCGTGCCCAGTCCAACATTCGATTGCGGATGACTTTGACCATCCAACCGACGATGTCCTCGGGCGGCTGCGGCTGTTTCGCCAGCTCGATGAAAGCTTCTTGCACCGCGTCCTCGGCGGACTGGTCGGTCAACGTGCCGCCCATCGACCGGGCGATCAACACCAATTTGGCGTGATGGTCATCCCAGATACGGGTCAGGTGGTGCGGGTCCAAGTGTCATTTCACCGAAAGGTTCAGATCATCTTTCAAACCAAGGACGTCGCCGCGGCGGTTTCGTCCCAAGATTTTGTGACGTTATACTGGCCATCATGTCGACCACCGAATCCACCGCCGGTTCTGACCTGCCGCCCGACGACCTTCAGCCGGCCTGGGAGGTCGCTCATCTGTTTCCGCCGCAAGGTCACTGGGACGAATCCGATTTTTTGCGGATCCATACGAATCGGATGGCGGAACTGGTCGACGGGCACCTGGAGATTTTGCCGACGCCGACTTGGGTTCACGCTTGGATCGTTGATTTTTTCGTTACCCGCTTCAAGCGACACCTTCAGGATCACTCGCTGGGCGGACACGTCTTCACCGCGGTACTACCGGTCCGGTTATTCGAAGGCACCATCCGTGAACCCGACGTGATGTATTTCGCCCCGGGCAGCGAACCGCCCGCGGGCGAAGAGTACCCGAGCCACGTCGATCTGGCGATCGAAGTCGTCAGCGAAGGCTCCGACGCTCGGAAACGCGACTACGTTTCCAAACGTCATGACGATGCCAAGGCCGGCGTTCCAGAATACTGGATCGTCGATCCTTTCGAACGTCGCATCACCGTGCTCTCGCTGCGCGGCGGACAATACGCCGAAGTCGGTCGCTTCGAAGCCGGCCAGACCGCTCACAGCGAACTGCTTGCCGGTTTTCACGTCCAGGTCGACGACGTCTTTGCCAAAGTCTGACCCGGCTTTCCCAAAACCGGGCGGACACGTCATCATGGCCAGTCGTTTTCCATTCGTTCGCTCACCCCCGCTTCTCTGATGACCACGCCGACCGCGCCCGCCAAATCCATGGACAAGATCGTTTCGCTTTGTAAACGACGTGGATTCCTGTTTCAGTCCAGCGAAATCTACGGCGGCGTCCAGGGTTTCTGGGACTACGGCCCCCTGGGTGTCGAGCTGAAGCGCAACCTCAAGGACGCGTGGTGGCACGACATGATCAGCGGGCACAACGAACTGATCCCGTCTGCCGGCGCCCCGGGCACCTACGAAATGGTCGGCCTGGATTGCACGATCATCATGCACCCGCAAGTCTGGAAAAACAGCGGCCACTACGACTTGTTCCACGACTTCATGGTCGACTGCAAAGAATCGAAAAAGCGTTATCGGTTCGATCAGGTCCGCTGCCGCGAAGTCACCCACCAAGACCGATCGATCTACGTCGCCACGCTGGCCGAAGCCGAACAAGAGGAAGAAGACATCCGTCGCCGCGGCATGAAGTTCTTCAAACTGCGAAACAAGGACGCCGACAAACTGACCGTCGGAGACGAATCGATCACGATCGACAAGCTGGATAGCACCGAAAATGTTCTGGCTCCCGACGCCAAGTCCCTCGGCACGCTGACCGAACCGCGTGAATTCAACCTGATGTTCAAGACGACGCTCGGTGCACTCGGCGGCCAGGACGACGTGACGTTCTTGCGCCCCGAAACCGCCCAAGGCATCTTCGTCAATTTCAAGAACGTGCTGGACAGCAGCCGCGTCAAAGTTCCCTTCGGAATCGGCCAAGTCGGCAAATCGTTCCGCAACGAAATCACGCCGCGCAACTTTACGTTTCGATCCCGCGAATTCGAGCAGATGGAAATCGAATTCTTCTGTCACCCGGATCAGTCGCAAGACTGGTACCGATACTGGCGCGATCGCCGCATGAATTGGTACCTGTCGCTGGGCATGGACCCGGCCGCGCTGATCATGCGTGAACATCACACCGAAGAACTGGCCCACTACAGCGTCGGCACGGCGGACATCGAGTACGCGTTCCCGTTCTTGCCGCCGGGTGAATACGGCGAACTGGAAGGCATCGCCCATCGCGGCGATTTCGACCTCCGCAGCCACATGGAAGGCAAGCTGGACCCCGCCACCAATCCGATGACGGTCGAATTGAACGAACACGGCAAGCCGAAACACCGCGGCAGCGGCAAAGACCTGACGTATCGCGATGAAGCGACGGGCGAGAAATTCACCCCGCACGTCATCGAACCTTCGGCCGGTGCCGATCGCGGGGCGCTCGCGTTCCTGTGCGAAGCCTACACCGAGGATGAACAGCCCGACGAGAACGGCAAGATGCAAACTCGCACGGTGATGAAGTTGCACCCGCGGCTGGCTCCGGTGAAAGCGGCTGTTTTTCCGCTGGTCAAGAAAGACGGCATGCCCGAAGCCGCCAAAGAATTGTACGGCGAGCTGAAAAAACACTTCAACACGTTCTACGACGACAAAGGTGCCGTGGGCAGGCGCTATCGACGCCAAGACGAAGCCGGCACGCCGTACTGCATCACGATCGACGGCGACACGCTGAGCGACAAGACCGTGACCATCCGCGACCGCGACAGCCTGGAACAAATCCGCGTCAAGCTGGACGACGTGGTGCCGACGTTGCAAGAGAAGATCGACGGCTGACGATCAACGCGGCGCCGCGGCCTGACGGATTCTCGCCGCGGCGGTTGGGAGGAAACGCTAAGGCGCGGCGGTCGTTTCGACCAATCGTTGGCGTGTCTCGATCGCGTCGTCGGCGATGCCGGCTTCTTGGAGCGCCGTCGCCAGGCTTTTTTCGGCCGATGCGACGGCTTCGGGGGTGCGGCTGATGCGGACCCTTGTGCCGCTGGCATCGCCTTCGGCTTCCGCCGCGGCGGTGATGATTTGGTCGACATTCATCGGTTCACGCGCGACTTCATCGGCCGACGATGGGTCACTGGTCACACGACGGACGCTGTAATCCTGGCCGTCGATCAACACGTCGATCAGCCACAGCTTGGCATCGGTCAACAACGAGGCGTCGCCGGGCGTTTGCACGATCGCCGGACCGTCGGGCTGGACTTCCTCGACCGCCTCGGCGTCCGGATCCGCCACGTTCGAATCGGACCGGGTGACCCCCAGATTGAACGAAAAGAACTGGCCGACGATGAAGGCGATCAGGCCGCCGGCGGCGACCACGGGAATGACGCGTCGTTTTTTCATAGGTCTGACTTCGGCAGGAGAGAATCGATCGGAGCGACAGGCGTGACTTCGCCGGCCCGTTGTTTTAAGACATCCGGCAAGGGGGTGGTGCCCAGGACGGTGTATTCGAATCGCGTGGCGGGTAAATCCGTTCGCATCCGTTCGACCGCTTTGGGCAAAGCGTCGATCATCGGCTGATAAACGCCGGCGACGGCTGCCGGAGAGTACGAAACCAGAATGACGACCAGCCCTTTCGGCTGAGGCAACTGTTTGTAGGCGGCAAAAAGTTGGTTTTCCGCTTCGGCCGTCCGTTCGTCCTGCCCACGGCGTTCCAAACGGATCGCGAGCGATGAATCGCCGGCGTCCAACAACAGGCGTCGATTTTCGTCGGCGTGTAAATGCCAAATCTCCGCCCGCTTGAGCAATTCGGCGTGCCCGATCAGAAAACGAATGACCTCTTCCGGCGAAGCGTCGGCGACCCGCTCGGCCGTTCGCAAGACCTCGGGCGTCAACTCGTCGGCTTCGTCACCGACCCATTCATCCAATTCCGCCACCCGTTCCAGGGGAACACCGAACGCGGCCGCAATCGCGCCGATGGCTTTCGTCGATCGGGCGATCCGCTGTTCGGCTTGAGTCTGGGACTGTTGCAAATCGTCACGAGTCTGTTCCAACTGCGTTTGAAGCCGCTCGAGTTCCTCGCGGGTCCGCGCCATCTCCTGCGCGGCGTTCATTTCATCCCGTGTCACCACTTCGCGGACTTCCAAAAACTGGGCGAACACGACGATCAGCAACAAGTCGACCAGCGGCGCCAACTGAAAACCGAAACGCCGCGATGCACCGGAGACGGTCAATTTCGACTTCGCCGTCATGCCGTGTTGTCCGTCAAGGGAACCTCGTTCCCGACGTCGTCCGGCGACGCATCACTCCGCACGGCCAATTCGCGTTTCGCCTTGGCGACCGTTTCGCGGACGTGCGCCCGGTTTTCCGACAGCCTGGAAAAACCCGGTTCCAAGAAACTGTGAATGAACATCAGCACGATCGCCGACGCCAACCCGGCGAAGGTGCTCCAGATCGCGTCACCGAACCGGCTGACGATCGTCGCCACGCTGGTTTGATCGCCGCCCGCCAGTGCCGCACCGATCGCGCAGATCGTCCCCAGCACTCCGGCCAACGGATAGGCTTCGATCATCGTCCTGGTGACGTTCCAAACGGTGTCGAAACGTAACGAGTGCAGGTAATCCCGACGCTCGTCCAAGATCTTCATTCGCTGATGAAGGACTCGCCGATTCTCGGATCCCTCGGGCTCCGCCAGCACGTCGTCGATGTCGGCTAAGAAAGCCTCGATGCGATCCGAGGGATGCGAACCCCAGTCCAGTTGGCTGCGGTGGGGCAGGACACCGGTGAACCGCGTCAGCGTTTGCGCGATCCCGTGTCGATCTTTCCTGGCCCAAAACGCCAGCCACACGAACGCCAAGACGTGCAGCAACGCGACGACCAAAATCGCCTGGGTCGAAAGCTGTGAGATCTGTTCCAACACCAAAACGATCCGGCACAATGAAAAGTAGCGAAAAACACGTCAGGGACCTCGACCGCGAATCGGTCGCGTCGACGTTATGCTATCAGTTACGCCGATTTCCGGTCCATCGTGATTCACCATTTCCTGTTCGAAGCGTTTGCCATGATCCCTCGCCGAAAATTTTTGACCACCGCCGCTGTGACCGCGGGCAGTCTCCTGAGCGTTCGCACCGGCCGAGCCGCCGATTCGTCGGGCAAGCGGCAATTCACACTCTCCCTGCGAGCCTCCTCGATCGGCGTCAAGGCGGACCAACGGGAAGCGATGCGGCTGGCCGCCCGACACGGATTCGAAGCCGTCACGCCGGACCCCGGGTTTCTGACCAAGCTGTCCGACACCCAGATCAGCGAATTGACCGACCGACTGAACTCGCTGGACTTGGTTTGGGGGGCCGCCGGGTTACCGGTCGAGTACCGCAAAGACGAAGCGACCTTTCGCGAAGGCTTGGCCGGCTTGCCCGAGAAAGCCGCCGCGATGCGAGCCGCCGGCGTGACCCGCGTGGGCACCTGGGTCACGCCGGCGAGCGACGATCTGACTTACACGCAAAACATGAAACAGCACGCGGCGCGACTGAGTCGGTGTGCACGCGTCTTGGCCGATCACGGACAACGTTTCGGCTTGGAATACGTCGGCCCGCAAACCAGTCTGATCTCGCGGCGTTATCCCTTCGTCCACACGATGGCTGAAACCAAAGACTTGATCGCCGCGATCGGTGTCGACGGCGTCGGCTTCATCCTGGACAGCTGGCACTGGTACACGGCCGGCGAAACGGTCGACGACCTGTTGACGCTGACGAACCGAGACGTCGTCGCGTGCGACTTGAATGACGCACCGCTGGGACGAACACGGGAACAGCAGATCGACAACCAACGCGAATTGCCGATGGCGACCGGCGTGATCGACTTGGCGGGTTTCCTGGGCGGGTTGATCGAGATCGGTTACGACGGCCCGGTCAGAGCCGAACCGTTCAACCAACCGCTCGCCGCGATGGACAACGAAGCCGCCTGCGCCGCGACGGCCGAGGCGATGAAGTCGGCGTTTGCGTTGGCGGAACGAGCATAGGCCGACGGGGCTCGGGACGCCTCTTGTCGTTCGACGGCGGTGCCGCCGAACCGGCCGATCGCCGAGCGAACGACTGACAAGTGCACGCAGTGACCTAGGTTTCAGCGAACCGTTCGCCGCACCCGGGGTCTTTCATGACGCTTTCGCCCTCAAAATCCGCACCAACCGTACAAACCCACCGCAAGAGTTCGCTGGCCCACCGCAAGAGTTCGCTGGCCCACCGCAAGAGTTCGCTGGTTTGGTTCGCACTGACGACTTTGCTG
Organism: uncultured Pirellulaceae bacterium; assembly: GCA_964453205.1. Lineage (GTDB taxonomy): Bacteria > Planctomycetota > Planctomycetia > Pirellulales > Pirellulaceae > Crateriforma. The sequence continues at coordinate 47,354 of CAYVRC010000009.1, forward strand.
TCAGCTTTTTTGGTATTCCAAGTTCAGCCGGTCATCAGCAAATGCGTGTTGCCCTGGTTCGGCGGCACGCCGGCGGTTTGGACGACTTGCATGCTGTTCTTTCAAGTCTTGTTGTTCGCCGGCTACGCTTACGCGCATCTGTCGCGGACGTTTCTGGCACCGGCGGGGCAGGGCACCTTGCACTTGATCTTGCTGGTCGTCGCGGCGTTTTGCTTGCCGATCCATCCGAGCGATGCTTGGAAACCGATCGGCGACGAGGCGCCCACGACGTACTTGCTGTGGCTGTTGGCTGCCCACGTCGGCGTACCGTACTTCGTGCTGTCCAGTACCGGCCCGCTGATCCAGGCTTGGATGAGCTATCGTGATGACAGCGACCGAGTCTATCGGCTGTACGCCTTATCAAACGTCGGTTCGTTGTCGGCCTTGTTGAGCTACCCGTTTTTGATCGAACCGTTCATCTCCGTCACGGGTCAATCGGTCGTGTGGTCGATGATGTTTTGCGGATTCGTGTTGGCCGAAGGTTGGCTGGCCGCCGAGCTGTTGAAACTGGCCAGGCGACCCGCAACGACCGACACCGCCGACACGATCCGGAACAAAGCGGTCCCGAAACTTTCCCGGGGAAGAAATCCGAACCGTGACAAGAGATCCGCCGACGCGAAGCTCCACCTGACCGTGTGGATCGCGTTGCCCGCGTTCGCGTCGCTGATGCTGTTGGTCGTTACCAATCATGTCTGTCAGGACGTCGCGGTGATTCCGTTCCTTTGGGTGCTGCCGCTGAGCTTGTATTTGCTCAGTTTCATCATCTGTTTCGATTCCCCCGCGTGGTACCGTCCCAAACCCATCGCGGCGATGACGTTACTTTGCCTGGCCGCCACCCAGGCCGACGCCTTGTTGCCGACGTCACTGCGGTTGATCGCCCAGACCGGCGGGAGTTTCGGGCTGTTGTTCGGCGTCTGTTTGTTGTGCCACGGCGAAGCGGCGCGACTGAAACCGGCCGCTCATCGGCTGACGCTGTTTTACATGTGCCTGTCGGCCGGCGGTGCGATCGGCGGATTGATCGTCGCGATCGTTTGCCCGATCGTTTTCGATACTCACATGGAACTGCCGATTTCGCTCGCCATCGCCACGGCGGGCGGGCTGGCGGTGTTCGTCTCTCGCAAAAGCTGGGGACCGATCGATCCGGCGGCCGAATCGGGCTACGACTGGAATGCGGCTTATAGGCTGCGTTTCGGCGTGCTGGCACTGGTGTCGGCCCCGATCGTCACCTGCTCGATCTCGCAACAAGACGAATTGGTCGCGTCGAGCCGCAATTTCTTTGGCGTCTTGAAAGTCACCCGAGATGCCGACACCACCAAGCTGATTCACGGCCGCACGATCCACGGGATTCAGCGACACGGTCAGGCCGCGAGCGAACCGACGAGCTATTACGGACGAGAAAGCGGTGTGGGCCGAACGATCCGGTCGATGCAGCGGAGCCACGACAAGCTTCACATCGGCGTCGTCGGCCTCGGCTGTGGCGTGTTGTCCACTTACGGCCGCTCCGCCGATGTTTTGGACCTGATCGAAATCAACCCGGATGTCGTGACGATCGCGACGAAGTACTTTTCCTTCTTGGCCGACAGCGCGGCGTTGCAACGGATCCACATGGGCGACGGCCGACTGGTTCTCGAAAGGATGCAAGCGGCCGAGTTCGATCTGCTGGTGTTGGACGCGTTCAGCAGCGACGCCATCCCGGCTCATTTGTTGACGCGGGAGGCGTTTCAGCTTTACAAGTCACGCCTGAATCGCGACGGCGTGATCGCGGTGCATGTTTCGAACAACCACTTGGACTTGGTTCCGCTGGTGCACCGCTTGGCCGAAAGCGCGGGACTGCACAGCCGCGTGTTTGACAGTGTCGGCGACGCCGCGGTCGCCGTGAAACAGGCACGCTGGGTCGTGCTGGCACCGGATGCCGCGGAGATCTGGCGGGATCCGATGTTCGTCGATGCGGCGGAGCCCGCGGAGACCGATCGTCGCAGCGGCCCCCTGTGGACCGACCAGCACCACAACTTGGCCAGCGTGCTGAAAATCTGGTGAGGGCCCGGCAGCGGAAACCTGCCGAAAAACTTTTTGTTTCGATTCAAGTCGGCCGATCTTGCCGCCGAAGCCGCGTTTCGATTACCTTCCGGCAGTTGTCCCAGATGGAATCGATTCCGCAAAGCAGATTCGGTTGAAGTGTCGGAGCCGAAAAGTCGATAACTACCATGTTTTCGGCACTCTACGCTGTCAAAGTCTCTCTCGAAGGCTGATGGATTGCATCCTGGGACAAGGAATGCGGCGTGGACCGATACGAAAACTGCGTCAACCAGCCGACTTCGGATAGTCGGTTGCCGTTGACGCACGGTCCTCTGTTGCTCGTCCCTGTCTGACTCGAATCGCTTGACGGTTGCCTTTTTGCGAAGGTGAATCGCTGGTTCGTTTTAGACGTTCAAATCCCGATTGGGAGCAATCCATCCAATGCAGATTTACGGCCCATTCCGCGTCTCGACGACCCAAGCCGCCGGCCCCCCACAACAGGCCCGTCCCGCTCAGCCGCAAAAGCCCGCCGCCGGCGGGGGTTCCTCGCCGGTCGATCAGCTGGATTTGTCCGGCGCCGCCTCCGGTGTGAATCGACTCGGCACGTTGGCGGCGACACAACAGTCCGGAGAAATCCGCGTCGACCGCGTCGCCGACCTTCGGCGGCAAATCGCCAGCGGCAGTTACGACACCCCGGAAAAGCTGGATTCGGCGCTCGACAAGTTCCTGGATCAGTACGCCTAATCGGCGCTCCGCGACGCGAAGCCGCACTTTCGACGGTTTCAAATTCGTCTGATTTGGTACACTGGACGATTGTTCGCCGACCGCCGCCCTTTTCGATTGCCTGCGTTTTTCATGTCCACTTCGCTCGAACCCCTTCGCACGTCGCTTTCGCCGCAGGAAAGGTTCCAGGAATACCTGCACGCCAAGGGACTGCGGCAAACCGAGCAGCGAAAATTTTTGATCGACGAGGTGTTCGATCAGCACGAGCATTTTGACGCCGAAGAATTGATCGATCGTCTGCCCTCACGCGGTCAGACGAACTACGTCAGTTCGGCCACGGTGTATCGAACCCTGCGGGAATTCGTCGACGCGGGCTTGTTGAAAAGCTTTCAGCTCGAAGGCCGCACGGTCTACGAGCACGACTACGGCTATCCGCAGCACGACCACTTGTACTGCACGCGATGCCAGGAGTTGTTCGAGTTCACCAGCGATGAATTGCTACAGCTTCGCGACCGCATGGCGGCCGAGCAAGGTTTCCGCGTGACCGGACACCGCTTGATCATTCATGGCGTGTGTCGTGATTGCGGAAAGAATCGCCGCAAGAAACGAAAACAAGACCTGGTTTGATCGTCAGCCGGCCAACTGTTTCAGGATCGCTCGATAAACCGGTTCGTTTCGTTCGAAATCTCGGTCCTCGCTCTGCACCTGAACGACCAAACGATCCGAGTCGTTGCGGATCAGGATCAGGCGTGAAACGATCAACAGGTCCAAGTAGTAGAACTGAAAATCGACGATCCGGGTGATGTGTTCGTCCTCGGTGTCGACCTCGACCGCATCCACTTCGTTGTAGTCGTCGGCGATGGCCGTGCGGACCTGCCGGACCACCTCGTCGTCGGACAGATGTTGGCCGGCACGCTGGATCGTCAAGAAACCTCCGCTGGGCATCTCCAAGGTCACATCCTCCGCGGCGGTTTCCTCGTCACCGCTTTCAGCTCGGGTCCAGTTTTCCGGATACAGGACGGTGCGTCCGAAAGCTTCGAATTGGGCCGGCATGATGGTGTCGACGTCGGGGGGTTGGTGATGGAAAATGCCGCATCCTCGTCGGCGGTCGACGCACTTTAACAAACGATTCCCGATTGCATCAGCTACGGAATTCGTGATACCACGGCGGTTCCGAGTTTTTCAGGATGCCATGAACCGCGCCCGCCATCTCAGCCTGCTTCTTCTGACGATCACTTGGCTGATCGTCAGCGTCGGCGGTTGCCGCGCGATCAGCCGTTTCGGGCAAAGCCGACAATCCATCGCGGCGCGAAAGCTGTCACGTCAAGGCCAGAAAGCCATGCACAGCGGCGACTGGACGACGGCGGAGGCTTTGTTCACCGAAGCCCTGGACGTTTCGGAAAGTGACGACCGTGCCCACTGGGGACTGGCCGAATCGCTGTGGCAGCGAGGCGACCACGACGAAGCGATCAAACACATGGAACAAGCGGTGCGGTTGAGCGCCGACGATCCGGTGCTGCTCAGTCGGTTGGGCCGGATGTATGCCGACGTCGGGCGGGACGAATCGGCCCACCGGCAAAGCCACATGGCATTGGCGGCGGATCGAAATTCGGCCGAGATTTGGACACTCCGCGGCGACTGCCTGGCGGCCGGCCGACAGTGGGAAGAAGCCTTGTCGGCGTATCATCGCGCTTTGGCCATTCAGCCGGACCTTTCGGTCGCCCAATTGCACGCCGCGGAGATCTATCGGGAACAGGGTCGCTACGACCGCCTGCTGGCGTCGATGGATCGCATGCGAGACCACCTGGGAAGCGATCAAACGCCGTCGCGATCCGACGTGCTGCGGGGCATCGCGATGCGGGAACTCGGCCGCTCCGATGAAGCCCGCCGCTGCTTCGTGCTGGCCGCCCAAAAGAACCCGGCCGACGAAACGCCGCACCTCCAACTCGCCTCGCTGGCGTTGGAATCCGGCGACGTCTCGGCCGCCCGGACGTCGCTGGGCGAGGCCTTGCGTCTGAATCCGACGATCAGCGGCGACCCCGAATTCGCCGCCGAGTTTGGTGATCCGCAGTTGTTCGCGGCGCTACCGCCTGCGGCCGATCGACGTTAGTCGTCAGCGTCAAAGGGGGCGTCGTTTTCCACCTGTAGGGGCTGGCGCGATCATCCGGCACGCCGAATCGTCATCTCCGAAAGAACCCGAAACCGACACGACGAGCGTTTGATGAATTGTGGTTTCGCAGCCGACTTGATCGGGATGTACGACCTACCTTTCGATTAGGGCAAACTCTTATCCACCATCGATCGATACGTTTTCATGTCGCAACCCATCCTTTCCGCAGCCAATAGTCTGACGTCTGACGAGACGAACTTTGTCGTCGCCGGCAATCGAACCACCGACGAGTCACTCGGTGACGCGTTCGTCGATCGTCGCGGCGCAGCGCAAAGCAATCGACGTCGTCCGGCGTCAAAGAATGACGAGCGACGTCAGTTCGGCAGCTCGCACGCCGGATTGACCGAGGACGGCCGAGAACTGGCGATCGCCATCGATCAATACAAGCTGCGAAATCACCGCCGTTACATCACGTGCGACGAGATGCTGTCGGTCATCCGCGACCTGGGGTATTCACGCGGCGCGACGTCCAGCGGCATGTCTTGATTCGCGATACCTGTAAGACGATGGGTAACGCCGATTCATTTGGTCAATCGACTCAGTAGCTGTCGGCGTGTTACGACACATTTGGCCTGATTCTCAGCGTCGTAAAGCACGGCCACGTCACTGATCGCGTCGTACAGACGCAACAGAATTTTCAAGTGACTCTCGGTCGTCCGACCACGGACCACCGACTCGACCGTCAAAGCCCCGCTGCCGACCATCACGTCGGCGTAACGGACGAAGCCGCTCAACGCCCCGCCACGAGACACCAAAATGATCGGATGATTGACACGTCGCGCCGATTGCTTGGCCTCCGCCCGATCGACCGGATCGTCGACCACGGCCAGTCGATCGGTGGGAACGCCGAACTGAATCGCCGGCCGATTGCCGATTTCGAACAACCGTGTCGCTAATTCACGTTGGCTGCTACCCAACAGTCCGGCTTCGTGCCCGGCCCGCAAGACTTGATCCAGTTCCCGGCGGGCCATCGTCAAACGAAGTTGAAAGGGCGTCTGGCCGGTGATCGATTGCAACAAATTTCCCAACAAACCCAACAGCAAAGAAATCGGGGCGAACAAGAACGTCGCGACGATCAACAAGGGGCGTGTCGCTTTGAGCAGCTTGTACGGGGCGTGAAAAAACAGGTACTTCGGCAACAGTTCCCCGAACACGAACACGACGGGCGTCAACATCATCGGCCCCAACAACTCCGCCACCGCATTCCCGGTGAACCACTGCTGGACCCCGATCACGATCGCCAAGCTGGTCATGTAATTGGCAACATTGTTTCCGACCAACGTCGTTGCCACAAAAATGGCGGGATGGTTCAACAGCCAAACCATTCCTTTGGCGACACGCGAACCGCTCAGCCCGTCCAAAACCAACCGCGTCCGTGAAACGCGATAAAGCCCCGTTTCGCTGCCGCTAAAAAACGCGCTCAGCAGCAAGCCGATCATGAAAATCGTCAGCGCCAAGATCATGGTGCCGCCTCGCCGCCTGGCGGAACCTCGATCATGGGCGAAACTTCGATGGTGATTTGATCGTCGTCTTCGGCGACGACCGTCAACAAGTACTCGTCCAAAACGGCTGTGTCACCCGGACGCGGCAAGCGTTCGTTGTTGCGTTGGATGAAGCCGGCGACGGTCGCCGTCCGCTCCTCGGGTTCATCGATCTGCAAGTGCTTGGTCAAAACACGCAGACTGACCGAACCGGACAATCGCAAACGGCCGTCGTCGAGTGGAACGATCGACGCCTCGCCCTCGTCGTTGCCCTCGGCGGGAGCCAGAATGCTTCGCAGGATGTCTTCTACGGTCATCGCGCCGATCGATTCGCCGAACTCGTTGACCACCACGGCGACGCGTCGATCTTCCGCCAACAGTTGGTCAAAGACTTGGGCGACCTTGGCCGTCCAGGGAACGTAAATCACCGGATCGGCCACGGCTTTCAGGTCTTCCCACTGGCTGGGCCGCAACATCCGCACGTGGACCGCGGCGATGATCGAATCATCGCTGTCGTCGGCAACGTACAAATAACCGCCGGGCAGCGAACCCTCCGGAACGGCCAACTCGCCATCGGATCGCGTGACCATCGTCAGGCGTCCCCGCGGACGCATCAATTCGTCGGCGCGGGTATCCGACATGCCGACCAAGCGACGCATGACTTGTTGTTCGCGTTGCAACAACGCGGCGTCATCGGTGGAAAGCTCGATCGCGCGTTCGATGTCTGCCAAATCCAATTCCGGTTCCGGCTGAAAGGTCGGCCAGATCAATCTTCGCGCCACAAAATTGGCGCCGCGTACGACGGGCAACAAAGGTGACACGAGGCGAACGGACAAACTCAGTGGCAACGAAACCAACAACGAAACCCTGGCCGGAGACAGCACCGCAACGCTTTTGGGCAGCATTTCGCTAAAGAAAATGATCGCCATCAGGCTGCCGATCGTGAACAGGATCGCCATCGCCGATCCGCTACTGCGGCTGGCTTCCAGGCGTTCGCCCAGGATCGCTGCGATCGCGAAATAGGTCATGTTGATCAGCAGATTCCAGAACAGAATCGCCGATAACAATCGATCGGGGTTTTCCAACATCGCATCGGCGCGACGTCCCGACGATCCCGCCAATCGGACTCGGCGCCGCTCCTTTTCTCGCAGCGAGAACAACGCCGCCTCGCTGCCGCTGAAAAACGCACTCAACAAGATCAGAATGACCATCGCGGTCAACCAGGCCCATTGATCCTGCAAAAGCGTCAATCCGCCGCCGCCAAGGCCACGCGCCGACGCCGTCAGATCGGTAATCGCTAGCCCCACGACCGCTCGCATCAACCGCTTTCCCCACCGCCGCTGCGTTCCTGTTCCAAACAGACATCAAATTCGCTGAGCGCGGGAACCATCATCGCCGCGACGGCGAACCCATAACCGGTCACGACCGCCGCCATGACGTACAGGTGATCGATCTGCAACAAGAACTGCGTGATCGCGTAAAACGTGATCAACGGCAAAAAGAAAGACGCGGCAAAGATCGCCGAAGACGGGTTTCGCCAACCCAGGGACGCGAACAAAGCCGCCCCGCCGCCCAGAATCATGACCAAAAACGGAGCCAACTGAAGCTGGAACGCCCCCCGAAAACTGACCATGATCGTCATGCAGATGGCGATGCCGACGCACAAGAAAAAGACGGTCCCCAGACTGGCCAGCGTCGCGGCGCGACCGGCGACGTAATTCAAGCCCGAATGAATGCCTAACATCGTGACGAAAATGTAAAGCGAGATCGCCCCCAAAACCGCGTACACCGTGTTTTCCACCGTGACGACATTCGCCACCGCCAAGTAGATCAACAAAAGGATCGGCAACACGATCATTTCTTTACCGACGTACAAAACGCCCAGCATTTTTCCGAACACGAACTCTCGGGGACTCAGGTCGGTGACCAACAACAGATCGAGTGCCAAACCGTCACGTTCTCCGGTGACCGAATTGACTGCCAAAGCGTTGACCAGAACCAGACTGACCACGCCCAACGCGGCGAGCGGAATCGTCGCGGCCGGCAACGCCCGATCGATTCGCCCGCCCGGTTCCATGGCGACACCGGTGCGAACCTGCCAGGAAATGCCCGCCGCCACGATCGCGAACAACGCGACGAAGGTGACGCGAATGATGATCACCTTGCGTCCGTAGGCCCACGTCCGCACCTCACGCCACAGAATCGGGTTGCTCCATACCGAACGTGGCTGGCGGACTTTCCAACTGGACGGATCGGCGGTGCCGGTGACGACGTCCTCGCTGCTCTCCGGCTCCGGTGCTTTGAAACGCACTTCCCGCGAGGGGTTCCAAATGCGGACCTTCCAGACGCCAAAGATCAACAAGGCGGCGCTGGATAACAAGGTGAACGCGACGAACAAGACGACTCCCAGGGCGGTGTCGGCCGACAGACTGGACAGCGGTGAAGCGGCGGCGACGAGCGCCCGGGTCGGGCTGACCGCCAGACGCACCGGCGCACTGACGGGAAGCACCCGCGCCAAGGCTTCGCCGATCCCCAGAATCATCAGCAGCGACAACACGGTCAACGCGATCGCTTGAAACGTCTTTTCACGCCACAGACCCATCACCGTTCCGACGGTTCCGGCCAACACGATCGTCGCGGCGGTGACCGCAAAGACGCCAAAAATCTGCTGCGGCGAAACACCGCCCAGCAGCGGCAACGTCAAGAACAAGGGCAACCCGCAGACCAACATCGACAGCGGGGACAACAGGGTCGAGGACAACTTGCCGCCGACGACTTCGAACCCGGTCAAGCGAGTCAACAGCAGCAGGATCAGGGTCCGTCGATCTTTTTCCTGAGCCACGCTGCTGGCCGCACCGACGGCGGCCAGGCTGGACAGCACCAACAGCTGCAGCGGTGCGAGCAGGGAAAACATGAAACCGCCGAACTTGGCCGCATCCGACGTCGTCGCCAACGTTCGCGACCCGTCCAAGACCAGGTAACCGGTACACAGCAACAGGAACAAAGCCGCGACGTAAATCCCGCGAGCCAAATAAGTGCGGGAACGCTTCGGCGACACGGCGGCTTCGCGATAAAACACAGGTCCAAACATTTCGGACTTCAAAAGAAGGAATCGGTGAACAGGACAGGCGAAAAACATCGTCCCCGGCGAACACGACGGGGTGCCGACGGCTCCGCGTCGGTCGGTTCGTCAGCGACGGTCCATCCAGCATAATCGTCACGGCAAGATCGGCGGAGCACGGGCAGGCATGATTTCGATGGTGATGCGACGCCCCCGACGAGCCTCCGCACCGGACGGGTACTACGATTCCATTGTCCGAGCGACGTTTCCACGGGCGACTTCCATGAGAATCCGATGAAAATCCAAACCATCCCCAAGGCGGTTCTGACTTTCCTCCACGAAGAGGAAGGCACGACCGCCGTCGAATATGCGGTCATGTTGGCATTGATCCTTGGCGTCTGTATCGGCTCGGTGAGCTTCCTGACAGAAAAAACCAAGGAAAGCTTTGATACGTCAGGCGCAGCCATCAATGGAGCCATGGGCAACTGAACGGTTGATTTCCCCAGACTCTTTCCCCACTCAGCGCGACACGTCGGGATCTGCCCCCGGACCGTCGTGTCCCCAAGAAACATGCCCAGCAAAGACCCCAAATTGCCCCCGCTGCGTGAACAGCTTTTGATCGAGAGCGATGTTCAATCCGCCCTGCTTTGGCGAGCAGCGCTGCACGGTGGTGCCCTAGCAACCTACTTTACGGTCATCCAATTCTTTGCCCAGTCGATGCTGACGCCCGAGGTCGGTTTTCTGGAAATGGTCCTGCGGTTCATCGACGAGGCCATTTATTGGGTCCCGGCGTTGATCTTGCTCGCCCCGCTTTTCGCCTACGACCTGTTGAAGCTGAGCAATCGTTTCGCCGGGCCGATCTTTCGATTACGCCGCGAGCTGACTCGCCTAGAGAAAGACGAAAGCGTTTCACCGATCTTGTTTCGCGAAGATGATTTCTGGAGTGATCTGCAACGCCCGTTCAATGCGGTTCGCGCCGATCTGCTGAAACTGCGCGCCGAAAACGCGGAACTCAAGAAGAAACTCGCCGCCGTCGGTGCCTCGGCCGACGAAATCTCCGCGAAGACGTAACTTGACGACCTTTCGGGTGATCCTCATGCTGAAAAGCATGAAGATTGCACTCACCGGCGGCAGCGGATTCTTGGGTCGATACCTGATCGACCGTTTCACGCGGATCGAAAGTCATGACCTCGTCGCGCTGACCCGACGCCCGTCACCCGCGACCGGTCGCGGCGGCCACGCCGTCACGTGGTGCCGAGGCGATCTGCGGGACGCCGATTCACTCGGTCGTTTCGTCGCCGACTGCGACGCGGTCGTTCACGCGGCGCTCGATCGCGGTGACGCAGGCTTCATGCGTCATCCGGATGACCCGGTCGATTATTTCGATACCAACGTGCTGGGCAGCTTGCGGCTGATCGAAGCCGCGATTGCCGCCGGCGTGCCGCGTTTCGTGTTCATCTCGTCCGGCGCGGTTCACGAACAAGTCTTGTCCGACCGACCGCTGGACGAAACGCATCCGTTGCGGCCCGGTTCGCTCTACGGATCGGCCAAAGCGTCCGTCGAGACCTTGATGCACGCCTACGGACTGTCGGGCCGATTGACGACTTCCGCCCTGCGTCCGACCTCGATTTATGGCGTGGCCGAACCGGTCCAGGAGAGCAAGTGGTTCGACTCGGTCACCGAGGTGGCCGCCGGAAAATCGGTCCAGGCAACCGGCGGTGCGAAGTGCGTCCACGCCGCCGACGTGGCCGCCGCAGTGGCTATGTTGCTGGCGACTTCACCGGAGCGGGTCGCCGGGCAGACCTTCAACTGCTGCGACCGCTTCATCAGCGAATACGAAGTCGCCACG
>CAYVRC010000010.1:0-38337 GCA_964453205.1 uncultured Pirellulaceae bacterium
TTTTTCCTGCAACATCTGGCGGATCGGACAGCGGTTCCAATCCGGGTGCTTCAAATTTGGCGAACCGTGCAAAATTCCGTCGATGGTCGCCGGTCCGGGTGTGGCCAGCGTGACGACGGGAAAATCATTCAGGTCCAAGCTCAAACGCTCGGTCGCCCCCAGAATCTCCGCGGACAAATCATCCACGGTCGCCTGAGGCCCGTCACTCGATCGCGTCGCGAATTGATCCGAAACCTCGATCAATTGCCCGCCGTCATCACCCAAACAAATCGTCGAGGTCGTGCCCCCCACGTCGACGCCGATAAACTTGCTCACGCTACTGTAATTCCTTGCCCGCGGTGACGGCTTGGTGACACGATAAAGCTCGACGGCACGATGAAGATGCGTCGTGAAAAGCGTCCGCCCGGGAGATCTTTGCCGGAAGTCCGAACGCAAAAACGAAGCATGCTTTGATATCGCACAAGCTACCGCCGGGCAAGGTCAGGCGCGCCACTCCAATCCGGTCATCGTCCCGGTGCTGGTGGCGAAACGGTCCGTCGGGATCCCCATGTGCTGGAGCGTGGAGACGAACAGGTTCGGCAGCGGGTAGTTGTTCTTTTGATCGAACGCCAAATGCCCGGCGTGCCGGAATCGCCCGCCGCCGACCAACACCGGCATGTTGCGATTGTCGTGCGTCGACGCGTTGCCCAAATTACTGGTCAACAAGAGCGAGGTTTGATCCAGCAGGGTCGCGCCAGAGTCTTCGCAGCCCTCCAGTTCCCGCAAAAATTGCCCCCACTGCTGGACGATCGCGGATTCGACCAGACGCAGTTGAGCCAGCTTTTCTTCGTCGCGTCCGTGGTGCGAAAGCGAGTGATAGCCCTGGTCGACGCCCTCGATCGGCAACACGCCGCCGGCGGCCGGAATGTGCAACGAAACGACACGGGTCGAATCGGTTTCTAAAGCCAGTCGGATCACGCCACACATGGTCGCGAACCGCGCCACCAAGTCGTTCGGATTGCTGACGTCACGAGGCACCGGAACGTCGACGTCGGGTTTGGGACGTTTCGCCCATGCTTGACTGGTCTGCAGGCGTTTTTCCAATTCCCGCACGCTGGTGAAGTACGCGTCCAGGCGATCTCGGTCGCCGGCGCCCAGTTCACGCTGCAAAGCCTTGGCGTCGTCGCCGACCAAGTCCATGATGCTGCGGCTCTGCATCACTTGGCGAGCTTTCTTGACGTTGTCTTGCTTCGATTCATTAACGAACAGTTTGCGGAACAGCTTCGAAGGCGACGATTCCGGCGGGATCATCGCCCCCTGTTCGGTGTAGCACGGGCTGCTGGTTCCGCCGGTCGACAGCACCAACGACGCGAACCGAGTCTGACCGTCCAAGTGCTTCGCCATCCATTGGTCCAGCGAAACCGAATTGCGTGCCTGACCGGACGTCCCCATCGGCTTGCCCGACAAGATGCTGGCCTCCGCGCGGTGCCCGCCCTTGACCCCCGGATGCGATGTCCCGGTGATGACTGTGAATTTCTCACGAATGTCTTGCAGCGGTTCCAAGTAAGGCGACGGTCGGTATTCGACACCCTCCCCGGCGGGGTTCAAATGGTCCGGCACCAAACCCAGACCCAGCGTCGTGCTGACGTGGCGTCGGGGCGCCGTGTCGATCGACGCCTCGGCAAAGGCTTGCTGCATGGCGGACAACCACGGCAGACTCATCGCCACCCCGGTTCCACGCAGGACCGTGCGGCGATGAAGTGCTCTCTTCAAGCTGATCGCGATTCGTTTCATGATTTCTCGCAGTTGAGTTTATTTCTTCAAGAATAAGTCGCTGGTGATCACGCCCGTCAACAGGTCGCCAAAACCATAATCGGACTTTGCCGCCGCCCGAACGATATCATCGACCCGCTCCCGATCGGCAAAGCGGATCACTTGCCCGGTCGAAAAGACGACCATCTTTTCCACCACGTTGCGTGCCAAGGGAACGGCATCCGCCGCGACCAGGTCACGGAAATCCGAATAGTCGTCGAACGTCCGTCCGTCGGCCAAATGACCCGCCGCGTCGACCGGCAATCCGCCGGGGCGTCCTTGTTTGTCGGGCCGGCCGTATCGGTCGCGCCACTGGCCGGCCGCGTCGAATCGCTCCAAAGCAAAACCGGCGGGGTCGATCAAGCGATGGCAACTGGCACAGTTCGGGTCGTCTTCGTGTTTGATCAGCATCTCGCGGATCGTCGTCGCGCCGCGAATGTCGGGTTCGATCGCCGGGACATTTTGGGGCGGCGGCGGGATCGGGATGCCGAGAACCTTATCGCACAACCAAACGCCACGTAGCACCGGCGACGTATCGGTCCCGTTGGCCGTGACTTTCAAAATCGAACCGTGCGACAGCAGTCCGCCACGCCGCGAATCGGCGGACAAAGTCACCAGTTGTAAATCGTCACCCACGACGCCGTCGATGTCATAATACCGTGCCAGCCGGCTGTTCAAGTACGTGTAGTCCGCACCGACAAGCTCTTGCACCGGAGCGTTTTCGCGGAGCAGTTTGTCAAGGAACGCATGAGTCTCCCGCAACATCGTGTCCTGCACAATCGGGTCGAATTCTCGGTACAGCTTGGTGTCCGGTTCGGTGAAGTTGATCTGATCCAGTTCCAACCACTGGGCGGCAAAATCTTTTACAAACCCGCGGCCCCGCTCGGTCTTCAGCAATCGATCGGCTTGAGCGATCAGGGTACCGTGATCACGCAGTCGCGATTCCCGGGCCAGCCGACGAAGTTCGGCGTCGGGTGGTGCTTGGCACAAAAAATAGCTCAGCCGCGAAGCAATCGCGAAATCGTCCAGCAAACGTTCGTCCGCCGAGCCGCTCGGCTCGGTGAAATACAGAAAGCGAGGCGAACACAGCAATGCCCGATACGTCATCCGCAGGGCCGTCGCCGGCGGCTGGCCGTCGTCCAAGTACCGCTGCAACATTTCACGGTAGGGGGCAGTCGCCGATTCCTCGACCGGGCGGCGGAACGCGCGACGGGCGAAACGATGCAACTGGTCGGCGAGTTGTTCCGCGGTGACCCGTTCGCCGTCGACGATTCCGTCGGCCGAAAGCGGCAAGTCGCCGAACAACATCCGCCTGGTCACCTCGGCGTCACCGGCCGGCTGGATCTCCTGAATGGTCATGCCGTGAACGGCCAGTCCAGGGATGCCTTGGGGTTCGCCCTCGCCCGCACCGACTTGGCCGCCGCGGAAACGACCCTTGGCCAGCGTCGCATCGCCGGGCCGGATCTCCAGCATCTCGCCTTCGGGAATCCAAGTCTCGAACGTCATCTCTTTCGGTTCGTCGCCGGCTTCGAAAGCGCCGATCCAAGTCATCAGCGGTGAATGGGAAATACAGTCACCGCGACGCACCGTGCACCACACGCCGCGATCCTCGGCCCCGTCGCCGTCAGGTTGGTTCAGTGCCGACGCGGAAAACGTGATGCGATACCATGCACTCTTCTTCGCACGCGTCGCTTCGATGCGTCCGTAATAAGGCATGTTGGACGACCACACGACCGACGCCCCGTGCAGCCATTCGGGATCGCGGCATCTCCGCTCGGGATTTTTTCGGGTCAATTCCTTGGCCGTGTATTCGCGGCGAAACAGCGGTTGTGCTCGCGACACTTTGGCGAAGGCGGCGTCCAACGCCGCATCGACCGCCTCCAGATGGGCCGCCAATTGGTAATGCGACATCGATTGGGCGTCGGCGATCCCGTTGAACCCGTGACGCTTGGGTTCCTCGGGCATCAAATTCGCCAACGGAACGCGAATCGCTAGAAGATCCTGCAGCGAACGTTCCAGTTGCACCTTGGTCAAGCGGCGAGCGATGACACGCCCGACTTCTCGGTCCTGTTCGGTTTGGTAGCCGCGAATCCATTGTCCGGTCCGCCGCAAAAAGGAACTCTTCTCCTCCGGATCGGCTTCGCCGTAATCGGACGGAGGCATCTCACCCTGGTCGACACGATCGAACACGCGGACCCATCGGACAAGCTGTTCCGGATCGGCCAAATCCTTGGAAAGCGTCTCCACATCGAACCCGGCCTCGGCGGCATCGCCTTGGTGGCAATCCAGACAGTTCGATTCCAAAAACGACGTCACCACGCCCGCGTGCGCGTCCGTTTCAATCTTCGCCGAATCCGCGGCCACTGCCGACGCGACGGACAGCCAAAAAATCAGCCCCGCGTTCATTGGGACACGAAACGGAAGAGACCCGCGAAGCAGCGGGCAAGCAGCGATGCATTGCATGAAGCACAGCATGAGAACGGGGTGCAGGTGGGAAAATCGCAGGCGGGAACCGAAACCGGTCGATCACCTGACATTGTCACCGCTCACGTCACCGCTGGCAAGTTGAACCCGGCGATTCATTAGTGTACAAATTTCCACATCAAGCAAGGCGAGACGACTGCGGGCGGCATCACGGGTTTCCGCACGTTTGCCGGCCGTCCGGCGAAAACGTCGGGTACGCGACGGCGTCCCGGGGATCCGAAACCGCTTGGCCCGTGATCATCAAATAGGCCACACCGAACAGCAACGCGGTAAACGGCGTCGTGACCAGGGTTCCGATACAGCACATCAGTACACCCAGAACGCCCAACCCCATCGCAATCAGCAACAGCACAAACGACGTCAATCGATTTTCACTGGTGATCATCATCGCCGTTCGCATCGCACCGATCGCATCGGTCCGCCCGTCGATGCACACAGCCGGCCAAGACCACAACAACCAAATCCCGATCAGGTAGATCACCACGGCGATCACCACGGCCACGATTCCCAGCACGGCGGCGGCGGCTTCATTGATCTGCGAGATGCCAAAGACGACCCCGCCGATGACGCCTCCGACGACAACGACCGCCAGAAAAATGGCCAGCATGCCGACCAGCAGTTTGCCAAGCGCGCCCATCGGCGGAACCAAGTCTCCCAGCGGCGTCGGTTTGTTTCGAGCGACGGCGAACGAAAAATTGATCATCCCCAAATTGATCAACAACGAGGCACCGAACGAAACGACGAACGACACCACGGTGCCGATGATCGCACCGACCTCGCCCATGGCCGCTTGCATCACGGCGGGCAACACGTTTCCGAAAAACTGCAGCCCGAACGACAACGCCGTCGTGATCACGCCGGCCAGCAACAAGACGCCCCACCGGACCTTCAGAATCTCGAAACCCAAATTCCAGACCGCGTCGACGGACACCTGCCCGATCTTGATCGGCCCCGAGAGACGTGGTTCGTCCGGCCCGACGCTGGGCTGGTACGGGTTGATCGGATTGGCACCCGCGCCGTCGTATCCGCCCGAGACGGGCGGAGCGGAATAAGGGGAACCGCCGGCACCGAGCGCGGGCGAATCCGGATTCGACGACGGGGGCGACTCAACGACCCCGGCGGATCGGGCATCGACTTGAAAAATCGTTTCGCAGGCCGGACAGCGAGCCGTTTTGCCGTCCGCTTCGGCGGGCAACTGGAGCGTTTGTCCACAACTCGGACACGGCAGTTGAATCGAACTCATTTGCGTCTTTCGTTCCTAAAAGACCGTGCGTTTTTCAAAAGGCCACGCGCTCAGTGACTGTTTCGGCCCCAAAATCGTCACGAATCAACCTTGATTGCGGAAAGGCCCGGAATGCCGGGCCGTTGACAAGGAATGGGGTATTTGTACCCCCTGATCGAACGAAAGGGGGGCGACCCGACGGTTTGTCTTGACGTCGCCGCCGCGATTCGGCTATCCGCCACGAATCCGAAATCCGTCCCCGACAACAGGCCTGAATCGTGTCGTCTGAACCAGTCTCCCGGTGGGCTTCTTGGCGTGATCTGTTCGCAGCCGTTCGCGAGTTGATGGTCGTCGCCGCCGTCCTGTTACTTTTGGTTGCACCGACGCTGGTTCGGGGCATTTTGGAGCGTGCCGGCATCCGCGCCGTTGCCGGTATCGAGTTCGACTTGGACGACATGGCCGATTCGCAGCTCGCGTTGGAGGCCGCCCAGAACGAGTTGAACCAGATTCGGGAGCAACTTCTGGTCGCCCAGCGTGCGATCGAGCCCGACCAGAACGCGACGGGCGCGCGCCCGATTGATCCGCGCAACAGAGACGTCAGCCGCTTGCTGGATGAAATCGCCGCGAACGCCGAGAAGGCCGCCCAAGACGTCCAAGAATCCAAAGAGAAACAGAACGTGGCGATCGAAGCGGCCGTGAAAACGCAACAGCTGAAGTCGCCCGAGGAGCTGTTCGATCGCGCACGCCTGCGACGCGCGTTACGTCCCGACGTGTCGCAGCTGTCGCCCTCTCCGATTCTAAAGGGGCGACTGCAGGCGGACGCCGAATCATTGCCCGACGGTTGGGTCCGTTGAAGTTACTGTTGGAAAAAACAATCGTGATCGTCGGCGGGACCAGCGGCATCGGTCTGTCCGCCGCGAAGGCGTGCCAACGCCAAGGCGCGGCGTTGATCATCGTGGGGCGTGACGACGACGACACCGACGGGACGTTTCGTCGAGCGGAAATCGCCTTGACGCAGGCATCATCGGCCGGCGGAATGATCCGGCCGTCTTGGATCCGCGGTGATGCCGTCGACCCGGACACTTCGCGACATGCGATCGACGAAGCGGTCCGTCGCTTCGGCCGTTTGGACGGATTGTTTCACGTCGCCGGCGGCAGCGGGCGGCGATTCGGTGACGGCCCGCTGCACGAATTGACCGACGAGGGCATCACGACAACGCTGGAGCATAATCTGACCAGCGTGCTGCTTTCCAATCGCGCCGCGGTGCGGTGTTTCTTGCGGCAAGGTTCCGGCGGAAGCGTCGTGAATTTGGCCAGCGTGCTGGCCCGGCACCCGTCGCCCAAGTACTTTGCGACGATCACTTACGCGGCCGCGAAAGCCGGTGTCATCGGTGCGACACGTTCGGCCGCCGCCGCTTACGCGCGGGACGACATCCGCTTCAACGTGATCGCGCCGGGCTTGGTCGATACGCCGATGGCCCGCCGCGCGGTCCAGGACCAGGCGATCGTTGATTTCGCGAGCCGCAAACAACCGCTCGGCGGCGGACGCATCGGACGACCCGAAGATAGCGACGGGGCGGCCGTGTTTCTGCTGTCTGATCAAGCCGACTTCATTACCGGACAAGTCTTGGCCGTCGACGGCGGCTGGAACGTCAGCGAAGGAAACGAATGACATGAGTTCACCCAGCCGAGATTACTTCGCCGCCAGCGCCGGACTGCTCGACAGGGCGAAAACGCAAATCCCCGAGATCGAAAAAGCCGCCGACTGGTTCTCAAGATCCATCTCGGCCGGACGAATGGTGCATGTCTTCGGCAGCGGCCACAGTCGCATCATGGTCGAAGAAATGTGGCCGCGTTACGGATCGTTCCCCGGATTCAATCCGATCGTCGAATTGTCGCTGACGTTTCACAATTTGGTCGTCGGCGCCAACGGGCAACGTCAAGCGATGTTCTTGGAAAACGTCAGCGGCTTGGCCGAGCGGATTCTGCGGAACTTTGATCTGTCGACCGGCGATTCGGCCCTGGTGTGTAGCAGCAGCGGCTGCAACATCGTGCCGATCGAAATGGCCCAGCAATTCCGCGTCCGGGGCGTCCGCGTCGTCGCGTTGGTCAGCCTGGATCACGCCCGGGCCAGCACGTCCAAGCACCCCGACGGCGTCAAACTGACCGACGTGGCCGACTTGGTTCTGGACACCGGGGCCCCGGCCGGCGACGCGATGGTCCGCGTCCCCGGTTTGGACACGCCGGTCGCACCGGGATCGACGGTCGGCGGGTGCTTGATCATCAATTCGATCAAGGCGGAGGTCGCGGCGCGGCTGACGGCGGCCGGACGACCACCCAAAGTGCTCTCGGCCGGCTGCGTGGTCGGCGCCGACCGAGCCACCGAGCTGTTCGAATCCGCCTACGATGAACACGCCCATCGTTTGGCCAAACTGTACGAAAATGTTTCCGCCGGCTGAGTCTCCGGCAAACGGACGTTGGTTTCATGATCTCCCTGTTGAATCACGACGCGATCCCGATCATCGCCGATGTCGACTTGCTCGTCGTGGGCGCCGGTTCGGCCGGTTGTTGTGCCGCGATCACAGCGGGTCGTGACGGCGATCGATCGGTGATGCTGATCGAACGCTATGGTTTTTTGGGCGGGTCATCGACCGGCGTGCTGGACACGTTTTACGGTTTCTTTACGCCCGGCGATCAGCCACGCAAAGTCGTCGGCGGAATTCCCGACGCGGTCGTCGACGCTTTGGCAGTCGACGGCGCGATGTTTCTTCGCCCGAACACCTACGGGGCGGGGACCGGCGTGACTTACAACCCACAACGGCTGAAACTCGTGTGGGACCAGATGCTGCGGGGGGCGGGCGTTCAACTGCGATTGCACACGATGTTGGTCGATGTGGAAACGAATGCCCGGGGACAGATTCGATCGGCCGTCGTGTTCGGCAAGGAAGGCTTTTCGCGGATCCGCGCCTCGCGTTACATCGACGCCGGGGGAGACGCCGACTTTTGTCAGCTCGCGGGCATCGATTTCGAAACAGCCGGTGACATCGACCCCGCCCAGACGATGACGACGACGTTTCAACTGGCCGGCGTCGACTTGGACGCCTACCGGAACGCAGGCGGCAAAAAACACTTGAACGAACGAATGGCCCAAGCGATCGATAGCGGCCGACACCCGCTTCCCCGTCGCAGTGGCAGCGTCCATCGCATGGCCGTGAAGGATTGCGTCGCCACCGTCGCCGTACGGGTCGCCGACCTGGACGCGCTTTGCACGGCCGATCTGACACGGGCGGAAATCGAAGGCCGCCGGCAAGCGTTTGTTTACGAAGCCTTCCTGCGCGACGACGTGGCGGGATTCGGCGACGCCCGCATCATCAACCTTTCGCACCAGATCGGCGTTCGCGAAACACGTCGCGTGTACGGCGAGTACCGCCTGACACGCGACGATTGCCTGCAAGTCCGACGCTTCGACGACAGCGTGTTGATGTGCGGCGCGCCGATCGAAGACCATCGTCATGACGCCGAAGGCAACGCCGAAACCGCTTGGGCGTACGTGCCCGACGGTCGCGCCTATGACGTGCCGTATCGGACGTTGGTCCCCAAAGGACGCGAAGACGTGTGGGTCGCCGGTCGATGTTTCAGCGCGACGCATGACGCGCACGCGTCGTGCCGATCGATGGGCCAAACGATGAGCATGGGCCAGGCGGCGGGCTTGGCGGCGATGCTGTCGCTGCAACTGAAATGCGGCGCCACGGATCTGCCGGTTTCGAAACTGCAAGATCGGCTTCGTGACCTGGGAGCCGTCCTGGAGGAACCGAAAACCATCGCCCAGACGGCGGCCGATGCTTGGCAAAAAAATCGAAAGCAGGTGGCGTTGTGATCGGTGACGTCAGCAGCCGTGGCGACAGCAGCCGTCCGGGCCGTCGGCAAGTGGACTTGTCCAAGCGATTCGTTCGCACCGTGCTGGGCGACATCTCCGCGGACTCCCTGGGAAACTGCGACGCGCACGAACACGTCATCATCGATGACCCTTTCGTCGCCGAGACGTTTCCCGATTTTGTGTTGGACGACGTCGACCTGGCCTGCGTCGACGTCGCGGCGTTCGTGGCCGCCGGTGGCCGTGCGATGATCGACACGATGCCGATGGGCTGCGGCCGTAACATCGAAAAGATGGTCGCGGTGTCGAGGCGGACCGGGTGCCATCTGGTGTGCCCGACCGGATTGCATCTGGCAATCTATTATCCGCACGATCACTGGACACGCGATGCCGACGTCGATCGGTTGACCGAGTGGTTCATCCAGGACATCCGAACAGGGATCTGTGCCGACGAGAGCGTCGCACCGACGCGACGCACCACCCACCGCGCCGGCGTGATCAAAGTCGCCGGTTCGGAAGTCCTGACGGATTTCGAAAAAGTCGCCTTTCGTGCCGCCGCCCAGGCTCATCGGCAGACCGGGTGCCCGATCATCACGCACACCGAAGGCGGACGAGGCGCGGACGAACAGGTGAAACTGTTCCAAGATTCGGGTGTGGATTTGCGACACGTCACCCTAAGCCACGTGGATCGCACTCGTGACGCCGGTCCTCATCGACGACTGCTTCAGTCGGGTGTGAATTTGGAATACGACGGCGGATTTCGCTGGAAAAACGAAGTCGACAATCCGACGGTCCGACTGATGGCGGAGTTGGTTCCGGAATTTCCCGGACAAATCATGGTCGGCATGGACGCGGCGCGACGCAGTTACCGCGTGGGGTATCATGGCGAACCGGGCCTGGCTTGGCTGATGAATCGAATGAAGCCGATGTTGATCGCGGTCGGCTTGAGCGAAGACAAGGTCCATGACGTTTATGTCACCAACGCCGCAGCCGCTTTTTCGTTTGCGTTTTTTTCGTGACCCACAACCGAGTCGGTATCCTGTGACGAAGAGATTCAAAGTCGTCGGTATCAATTTCGATCACTTTCACATGGGCGATCTGTTACGGATGGCCTTTGATCATCCCGCCGTCGACATCGTCGGTGTGTGCGATCCGAAACCGGAACGGATGAACGACGCGATCGCCGCCTTCGGATTGCAGCCGACGCAGGTTTACACCGGCGTCGACGCCTTGCTGGAGCAAACCACTCCGGACTTGGCAATCCTGTGTCCGGCGGCTTCGCGGCACGGACACTGGGTCGACTTGGTCGCGCCGTACGGTTGCGACATCTTGATGGAAAAACCGTTCGCCGGCTCGCTGGCCGAAGCCGATCAGATGATCCAAACGACCGCGCGGTACGGCAATCGGCTGGCGATCAATTGGCCGCTGACTTGGGTCCCCACCCATCGCACGGCCAAGCGGTTGATCGATGACGGTTTGATCGGTGAACTGATCGAAGTCCACTACTACGGTGGCAATCGCGGGCCGCTGTGGCACGTCGCGGACAAAGTCGAGCGCACCGCCGAACAAGTCCAAGCCGAGAAACCCCACAGTTGGTTCTACAAGAGGGATCAAGGCGGCGGATCCCTGCTGGACTACTTGGGTTACGGTACGACACTGGGGACTTGGTACATGAACGGCCGAAAGCCGATCGAAGTGACCGCGATGGTCGATCAGCCCGACGAACTGGAGGTCGACGAACACAGCATCACGATCGCCCGTTACGAAACGGGGCTGTCCAAGTTCGAAACGCGTTGGGGAACCTTTACCGACCCTTGGAATCATCCGCCGCAACCCCGATGCGGATTCACGCTGGTCGGCAGAGCGGGCACGATCACCAGCTACGATTACGAATCACGGCTTCGCGTCCAAACCGACGCGTGTCCGGAAGGCCAATGGTTCCCCGCGGATGACTCGGCCGCACCGCTGCAGAACCCGATCCAATACATGATCGACGTGATCGATCGCGACGGCCAAATCGAAGGCCCCCTGTCGACCCACATCAGCCGCATCGGCCAACAAATCGTCGACTCGGCGATGCTCAGTGCGGCGGAGAAGCGAACCGTCGCCTTGCTGCCGTGACGAAGAACCGGTTCATCCTCATGAATCGGTCCGGAGGGCACCTTCCATGACTGATGATCATCGTAATTATTCCTTGAAGCCGACCGCGTCGCCGCCGATCCGGTCGGTCGAACTGTCGCATCAGCCGCCCGTCCCCGGAATCGGTCATCGCATCGGATTGATCGGGTGCGGCGGGATCAGCGAAAGCCATCTTCAAGCCTACCGGAAAGCCGGTTTTGCGGTGGTCGCTTTTTCGGATCTTGATCGCGACAAAGCGTCCGCCCGACGCGACCAGTTTTATCCCGACGCGATCGTGTACGACGACTATCAAAGCTTGCTCGACCAAGCCGACGTGGACGTCGTTGACGTCGCCACGCCCGCCGATCCACGACCGCCGATCATCGAAGCCGCGCTACACAGCGGCCGCCACGTGCTCAGTCAAAAACCTTTCGTGACGGACCTGACGGTCGGACGCCGGCTCGTCGATCTGGCTGACCGGTGTGGTTGCCGTCTGGCGGTCAATCAGAACGGTCGCTGGGCGCCGCACCTGGCATCGATGCGTCAAGCGGTGAAAGACGGCCTGCTCGGCGACGTGGTCAGCGTTCGGGTCGACATCGGCTGGGATCACAACTGGATCGCGGGAACACCCTTCGACGAAATGCGTCACGTGATCTTGCAAGACTTCGCGATTCACTGGTTCGATTTCCTCGCCAGCGTCATCCCCGGTGTCGCCGAAAGTGTCGTCGCCCGAGTCGTCCGGTCACCCGGCCAGCTCGCCAAGCCGCCTTTGGTGGCATCGACCGTCCTGTCGTATCCCCAAACGCAAGCCGTGCTGACGTTCGACGGCGATTGCCAGCGGGGTGCGGAAGATCGCACCTTCATCCGCGGGACCGCGGGCACGCTGTGCAGCGTCGGCCCCAGTCTGACCGAGCAAACCTTGACCGTTCACACTCGCGACGGATGGTTTCGGCCGACACTGATCGGCGACTGGTTCAGCGAAGGTTTTATCGGCACGATGGCGGAATTGCTGTGCGCGATCGAACAAGATCGACAACCCCTGAACAACGCCCGCGACAATTTGCGCGGCTTGGCGATGTGCTTCGCCGCGGCGGCAAGCGCGGACCGAACCGACGTCGCGTCCTAGACAACCGTCTCGGCCACGATCACAAAAAGCGATCACGCTCCGCCAAGCCCACCGGCGACTGACGTAGAATGTGCGCCCCGCCCGAAAGGTCACCCCGAGTTTCTTGCTCCCTAGGATTCCAAAAGATGTCGCGTTCATGGCTGCCCGTCGTTGTCTCGTTAATGACTTTTTCGTTTTCGCATGCACAGGATCCGACGTCAGAAAACTGGATCGCCTTGTTCAACGGAAAAGATCTGTCGGGTTGGACGCCCAAGGTTCGCTATCAAGATCTCGGTGACGATCCGGCGAATACGTTTCGGGTCGAAGACGGCTTGTTGAAGGTCCGCTACGACGGCTACGACAAGTTCGACGAAACGTTCGGGCATCTGTTTTACAAAGACAGTTTTTCCCACTATCGATTTCGCGTCGAGTATCGATTCGTCGGCGAGCAATGTGACGGCGGACCCGGCTGGGCGATCCGCAACAGCGGCGTCATGATCCACGGAGAAAACCCCGCAACCATGGCCAAGGACCAAGACTTTCCCGTTTCCATCGAAGTGCAACTTTTGGGCGGGGACGGCGAAGCCGAACGCACGACGTCGAATCTTTGCACGCCGGGCACCAACGTTTTCTACCAAGACAAACTCTTTTTACCCCACTGCACCAAGTCGTCGTCAAGAACCTATCACGGCGACAGGTGGGTCACCGCGGAAATCGAAGTTCGCGGCAATCAAGTCATCAAACACATTTTGGACGGCGAAGTCGTCCTGGAATACAGCCAACCGCAACTGGACCCTCGCGACCAACATGCCGCCGAGCTGATCGACAAGCAGGGCGGGTTGATGCTATTCGGCGGATCGATTTCACTACAGTCCGAAAGTCACCCCATCGACTTCCGAAAAGTCGAATTGCTGGTCTTGGATCCCTGAGCGATTCACCGAATAAGAACTTTGAAAAAGGAACACGATGCCGAGCGTCGATCATCTTGAACTGCCCGACGGGGGAAAGCTCCCGAGCGTCGGGCTGGGCATGTGGAAGATTCCCAACGAACAGTGCGCCACGGTCGTCCATGATGCGATCAAGACGGGCTATCGACACCTCGATTGCGCTTGCGATTATGGCAACGAAGCGGAAGTCGGTGACGGGCTGGCAGCGGCCATCGCCGATGGAGTGGTCACCCGCGAAGACGTCTGGGTGACTAGCAAGCTTTGGAACACCTATCACAAAGCCGAACACGTGCGACCGGCTTTAGAGAAAACGTTGGCGGACCTCAAGCTGGACTACCTGGATCTTTATCATGTCCATTTTCCCATCTCGTTGGCGTTTGTGCCTTTCGACCGGCGCTACCCGCCGGGTTGGTTCTACGATCCGGACGCCGCTTCGCCGGCGATGAATCCGGTTCCCGTTCCGATCCGAGAAACATGGGCCGCGATGGAAGATTTGGTCGACTCAGGTTTGGTCCGACGCATCGGTGTTTGCAATTTCGGGACCTCATTGCTACGAGATTTGTTGTCGGATTGCCGAATCCGTCCCACCGTTTTGCAAGTCGAATTGCATCCTTACCTGACACAGCGGAATCTGGTCCGCTACGCCCAATCCGAAGGGATTGTCGTGACCGCTTTTTCGCCCTTGGGAGCCAAAAGCTATCAGCCACTCGGCATGGCGGCCGGCAACGAATCGGTCCTGGACGAAGAAACGATCATGACGATCGC
The DNA here is from genome assembly GCA_964453205.1 of uncultured Pirellulaceae bacterium. Lineage (GTDB taxonomy): Bacteria > Planctomycetota > Planctomycetia > Pirellulales > Pirellulaceae > Crateriforma. Next base: position 14,307 of record CAYVRC010000010.1, read on the forward strand.
CGGGAAACATTCCCGGTCACCGGCACAAATCGTGTTGCGGTGGGGCGTGCAGCGAAACACCGCGGTCATTCCGAAAAGTCAGCAAAAGGAACATTTGAAAGAGAACTTAGAGCTGTTCGATTTCGAATTGAGCGACGAGGAAATGGCAGCGATCGATCATTTGGATCGCCATCGTCGCTTCAACGATCCGGCGGAATTCGGCGAAACCGCGTTCAATACGTTCTACCCGATCTTCGATTGAACGATCGTCACGACGAACCGATCAGTAGCCGATCGCGACACCATCCTTCCGCGGCTCGGTGCCGCCGTGAAGGGTTCCGTTTTCCCAGTCGATTCGGATAGCTTGATAACCGCCGTATCCGCCCATCGCTCGGGAAACCTTGTGCCCTCGTTTCAACAAGCCTCGGATGGCCGAATCCGGTATTCCGCTTTCCACGTTGACCGTTCCGCCGCCGGCCTCCATCGCGGATCCGGTCGGTTGAGCTGATCCGGCATGACGGACCCGCGGCGCGTCGCCGGCCGCCTGGACGTTCAATCCGAAGTCGATCAGGTTCACCAAGACTTGGACGTGCCCTTGCGGCTGCATGTCGCCGCCCATCACGCCAAAGCTCAGCCAAGGTTTGCCGTCCTTGGTGACCATGGCTGGGATGATCGTGTGAAACGGTCGCTTGTGGGGTTCCAAGCGGTTGAAATGGTCATCGTCGAGCGCGAACAAAGCACCACGATTCTGCAACACAAATCCGAGATCACCCGGCGTCATCTTGGATCCAAACCCGTAGTAATTGCTCTGGATGAAAGAGCAACAATTACGGTCGTTGTCGACGACGGTCAGATAGATCGTGTCACCGTGCTGCAAAACCGGATCGCCGGCCAAAACGTCGGTGGCGGCTCGGTCCGGATCGATTCGGGTCCGCCGCCTTTTCGCGTACTCTTCGGAGATCAACTCGGCGACGGGCAGCTTGTTGAATTCGGGGTCCGCATAGAACTTCGCGCGATCGGCAAACGCGAGTTTCTTGGCTTCGACGAACGCGTGCAGGTAGTCACTGCTGAAACGCCCCATCGACCGGAGATCGTAAGTCTCCAACAGGTTCAACATCTGCAGTGCGGCGATGCCCTGACCGTTGGGCGGAAGCTCCCACACGTCGTACCCTCGATAACTTGTTGAAACCGGTTCGACCCAAGTCGACGCGTGGTCGGAAAAATCTTTGGCCGAAAAGTAGCCGCCGTTTTTCTCGCTGAACGAAACGATCCGCCGGGCAATCGAGCCACGGTAAAATTCGTCACGTCCGTTCTCCGCGATCCGCTCGTACGTTCTTGCCAAGTTCGGATTTCGAAACACGTCTCCTTCACGCGGCGCCAGGCCGTCGGTGAGGTAAGTCAAAGCCGAGTCGGGGAAGCGCGAGAGTTGTTTCTCCGCATCCTTCCAATACCCGGCAATGATTTCGGTCACCGGAAATCCGCCTCGGCCGTACTCGATCGAATCCTGCAAGATCTCCGTCATGTTCTTGGATCCGAATTTTTCATGAAGCTCGAACCAACCGTCCACGCAGCCGGGGACGCTCCATCCGAGCGGCCCTTCCAGCGGAATTTCTGTCAGTTCACGATCGCCGAAGACTTGGCGGTTGATGCCGTAGGGGCTGCGGCCGCTCGCGTTGAGTCCGTAAAGTTTCTCCGTTTTCGCGTCCCAGTAAATGACGAACAGGTCACCGCCGATCCCGCAACTCATCGGTTCGACCAAACCCAACATCGCGTTCGTTGCGATGGCCGCGTCGACCGCGTTGCCACCATTCTTCAGAATGTCCAGCCCCGCGGCAGCCGCAAGCGGATGACTGGTCGCCACCATGCCGTGCGTCGCGATGACGGTCGAACGGCTTTGGTGCGGATCTCCCGACGGCCGGTCATATCTTCCCGCAGGCATCCTGTCGTCGCCACAGCAAAGGGACGGAACCATCAGAAACAAAAACAGGTAACTTGCCGTGCGCACGATGCAAATCTTTGGCTTGCGTTTTTCGAACCGGATTCGGGACCGTCCCGCGAGTCCCCCGTCGCCTTGGGATCTTCATCATAACGCCGGTGACGGGGCGACGGGTTGCGTGGCCGCCGCCGCGGACGATCGGCCATCAAGTGGCAATCGGTATCACACAAGCACTTTGCCGACCGATCCGAAGACGCCGCAGGACTTTTTGATCGTTCGCGAACACCCATCGCCACTGCTCCATGGATCGGCTCATCCGCTGAAAGGGACTCGACGGATCACAATTCGACCCACTTGCCGGCCTCGGGTGCGGGGAAGTAACCCTCCGCGTCGGCGAGCACCGGCGGGGGACTGTCGTAATCCAACGCTTCCACGTCGTCGCAGAACGCGAAATCGGATTGCATCACTTCATCCAGCGTCACGGTGCGGTTGTAGTGGGACGCCGCACGCCCCATCAACGAAACGTAGTCGGCCATCACCGCACGTTCGCACTCGTTGTAAGATTCACCGCTGCGGATGGCGCGAATGAAGTCGATCCATTCGTAGTCCCACGGGTTCTCGGCGTCCGGCGTGGGCGACCAAATGATTTGGTCATCGTCGACACGGAGGTCCTTGTACATGTGAACGATCGCCCGGTGGATGTTGCCCGAGAACTGGGCGGCCCGTTTCGTTCCGTGAACGAACGTGGCGAAGTCGAGGTCGCCTTTTTCGGCACGACGGAACCCACAGAAAGCTTTACGCCCGTCGCCGAACGTGTATTCCATCGAATAGGTGTCCAAGCATTGACCACGATCGGTGCTACCCACTTCGCGGCCTCCCATGGCGTGACAGTGCGTCGGCCAATCGTCCATCAGCCAACAGCATTCGTCGATTTGGTGAATCAGGTTGTCGATCATTTGTCCGGAACCGACCCACAACAGATTTTGCCGGCCGAACTTCAACTGTTCGGTGATGAGGTTGGCTTTTTCTCGCTGGTCGCCGAGCCATCGACGGCCGCCCAAGCGATTGGCACGGACGTAGGAGATGTCGCCCAGTTCGCCGTCCCGGATCTTGTCGATCAAGGCGGCTCGGGCGGGAGAATGCCGGCACTGAAGTCCCGCGGCGATTCGCACGCCGTTCTTGTCCGCCTCCTTGCCGGCGGCCCGCATTCGATGCAATCCCGACGGGTCGCAGGCGAAAGGTTTTTCCATGAACACGTTGACTCCTTGACGCACGGCGTATTCGACGTGCAACGGTCGCACGTAGGCTCGCGTCGTACACAGCGCCACGTCGCCGGGCCGCAGGGCATCAATCGCCCGTTTGTAAGCGTCGAATCCGATGAAGCGATTGTCGTCGACCACGGCGATCTGATCGCCGTATTTTCGCTGCAATGACTTTCGCGACAGATCGATCTGGTTCATGTGCAGATCGGCCATCGCGTAAAGTTCGATCGGCCCTTGGTCGCTCGTGTTCAGCGCGTTCGCGACGGCCCCGTTGCCGCGACCGCCGCAGCCGATCAAGGCCAAGCGAATCAAGTTGTCTTCGCCCGCATGCACGTTGGGGATCGTCTTTGCGGCAAGCGTCGTCGCGGCGGCGATCGCACCGGTTTGCTTGATGAAAGAGCGACGATTCGTTGATCGGGTCTTGTCGGAAGGGTTCATGGCAGGTGCTCCTGGGGGGCTGGAGGAAAGCGATCGCCCGGGGGACGATCACGCAACCGCTTGCCAAGCGAGAGAGGCGACTCGATGCAAGCGTTTGGCTTCGGTTCGGTCACATCACCGGATTGTAACCGTGACGATCCGGTCGATGAGCACGCCTCGCGGCGACAGGTCGATTTGTCGCACGACCCGACCACCCGCGTCGACGACGACCTCGTCACGAGCAAGCATCGCCCGAGACGCTTCATCGGATCCGGCAAGAATCCCGCCTTGAGCAACACACGGATCCCCACTGACGTAGCGAGATTCGCCAGAATTCCGATCCAGCCTTTCGGAGTCGGAAGTCTGGCGACATCCCCTACGGTAAATCCGACACTTATCGCGTGTTGTTTAGAGAGTCCGTGTCCCCGCGATGGTGATGATCTTTTGCCAGATCTTCCGACTCAGGCCCGTCGTCAGTTGCTCGACATCGCTGGCCGCGGCGACCGCGACGGGATCATCGAAGCGGGTGATGTAGAGCGCGGCGATCTTGCCGATCAGCGACAACATCTCGGTGCAGTAGTCCAGGTAGCGATTCAATTGCAGCGGCGTCATCGTGCTGCGAGGTGAATTGTCGGTCGCTTGCCAAGTCGGCAAGACACGTTCGGGATCCTTGGTCAATTGGTGCATGTCGACGACGTGGGCGAGTGAGCGGAGTTCGTGGATCGCCTCGAGTGCTCGCTGACGTTTGATCCGCGCTTCCAAGTTGATCAAGAAATAGATCGCCGCGGAGACAAAGATCATCGCGCTGATTCCGGCGTCCAGCGTTTGAATGATGTCCGTCACGCCGAGACCGTCGGTGTTGACGCCGACCAGTAGAATCGTTTCGACGATCATCCCGATGACCATCAGGAACAGCAGGATCGCTAGCCCGTACCCGGTCCAGCGGATCGATGGGATGGGACGACCGATCCAGTCCGACTTTTGCGAAGCTTGTTGCGACACGGCGAGCAGCCGGCCGCATACCCGCCATAAACCCGACTCGGGGAAACGCTCGTCGATCCGACGTTGCAATTTTTCGACCGTGTCGATGATTCGATCGTCACGAAGGATTTGATAATCATTGGGATCGACGACGATGGACGAATCATCCGCGACCACGGCCGCCGACCCGGCCGGATCCTCGGTCACGGTTTTCAGGTTTTCTGCCATGGCAAACGTTTTCTCGGGTTGGGTCGACCGATCGCGGACGCTAGGTCCGATCCGCCGACGTGCCGGTCTGTCGACGCTCAAAGGGAGGGACCGCCGCGGGTGAACCCGAGGCCGCCGTCTCCGGTGTTCCCACGACCCGCCTGGTTTTGTCACTTTGGCGACGTCCGCCAAGATAGTCGCTCCAGCGTCGGCCGTAGCCCATGCCGTTGGGCCCAGGGGCGACCAAGAACACGACGCCCAATCCGAAAATCAGACCGGCCATCGATGATCCCAGCGTCATCACGCTTGCCGACATGCCGACGGGCGAATCACCGACTTGGGGCGGGCCGAGTTCGGCGATCAGATTGGTCGACAGGGCCGCCGATCGGCTGGCTTGCGCCTCGGTCAACGCCGATTCCGCTGCCGACACTTGCTCGGTACGACCGCGAACCTGCGAATCCAAGCGGGCGTAAGTCGTGCGAATCTGGGCCAAATGATCCAGTCGTTCGATCAGTTCGTCGCGCTTTCGCCGCAACTTGGCGACGCGTTCGTGTGCCAATTTCAGCTCGGGCCTCATCGCCCGGATGACCGCGGCGGTTTCCTGCTGCATTCGCTGTTTGATTTCCGCTTCGATGCCCATCGCGATGCGGCGTTTCGGGTTGTGAATGGTGTAGTTGCCCGAAAGCCGGCTGGTTTCCAATTGGGCGTCGATCAACCCGTCCTTCAACCGTTGCAACGACGGTTGACTGGCGAGCAAATCGTCGCCACTGATCAACAGCATTTGCGGGTCCTCCGCTCCGGCCAACAACAGATCGTAGAACGATTCGAGCTGGGACAGTTCCAACTCGGCGGCCTGCAGTTCGCCGGTCGTGGTCTCCAAGGTGCGGCGATTGGCTCCGTCCCCGGAGATGGTTTCGTTCAAGTTTCGCAGTTCACCCAGGTCGCTGCCGAACTTGATTTCGATCTCGCGAATCTGTGCCAGCGATTCGTCTAAGTTTTGTCGGGCCAAGTCACGCGCCTGGGTCAGTTCGATGATGATGCTGTCGGCGCGGACGCGGCGGACTTTGCGAAGCTGTTCGGTCAAGTTGTCGAACATGGCACGGCAAAACCGCACCGCGCGATCGGGATCGTTTGACTTGACGGACAGATAGACGACTTCGGTGTTTCCGAACTCACTGCCCTGCGGAGCGACCAAGTTGACGCACTGATCGGCGACGGCGTCGACGACCTTGACGGTAGGCCAGTTCGGATCGTCTCCGCCGTCGGGAGGCCCGATCTGACGCAACGCCGACGCGACGACTTCCGGATTCTGCGTCATTTCCAGAATGGTTTCCTGTGCCGCTTTCAGTTCCGTCTGGCTGGCGAATCGTCCCAAACGGTCGACCGATCCGGTCGCTTCGTCGCGAATCACCAACGGTTGACGCGCCGACCAAAGATCCGTGCTGAATAGCGAGTATCCGGCGCCCAACAATCCAAAGACCAACGCCGCTCCGCCCCACAACGGGGCGAACAGAACCAAAACATTGCGGACGTGTTTCCAAGGAATGGGGGCAGCGGCCATGACAGTCAAACCAACGAGCGTGAACGGAATCTCTGTCGAAACCTAGGTCGCGATTCGCGTCGTGGTTGTCCTTTTTGAGCCGTCCGGTTCTCGCGACCCTGCCGATCGGAACGATTCCGCGGCTCGGGCTACCTGCCGAAAATCGGGCCGAGGTTCAGCGATTCGTTCAGCTTCTCGAAACCGCGGTTCAGTTCGTTGTTGATCTTTTGGCGGCCACGGTCCAAATAGCTTTCCGCGGCGGCATTGATGGCTTGTCCGCCCAGTCCCGCCAACGCCCGCTGCATCTCGCGACTGTCCAGTTGCGGTTTCCAGATCGTTCCGGTCATGGGAAACCGCAGCGTTTGGCCGGCCATGATGCGCAGGTCTTGTCCCAACCAGCTCTCGTCCAAGGGCACCTGGGCGACCATGTTCAAACGTCCGTCGGTGTGAACCTGGCCGCCGGTAAAGACCTGGACGCGATCGATCTGCATCACCAAACGTTGATGCGTGACGACACCTTGATCGAGTCGGAATTCGACCTGTTGCGGGGGAAGCGAAACGAGTTTGGTTTTGGAACGGTCACGGGGCGTTTGACCGCCGGCCAAGCCCGCCAAGCCACGCAGCTGATCCAGCCCCGCGATGATCGGCGTCGTCATCGGACCGGAAAGCATTTGCACTTCGGCGATGTCCAGGCGCCCCAAGACTTGGCTTTTCGTCGGATCGTCGATCACGACCGTGCCCTGATCGATGTGGCAACCGAAAGTCCCGTCGATTCGTGCCGCGTCGGCGACGACGGGCGCGAGGTACTTTAACCATCGATCGACCATCTCCGGCGTCACTCGGACGGACTCGGCGATCCTTCCGGGTTCTAATCGCATCCAAAGCGGGCCGGGACGATAGTGAACTTGTCCGTGCAGAAAGACTTGACCGCCACCGACCGGCACGGCCGACCGATCGATCGAGACCGAAGTTTCGGTCATCCGGAAAGGGATTCTTGCTTCACCGAGAGCGACGCCGGCGATGTCTGCCTGTTCCCAACCCAGGTCGCCGAATATGTCAAACGCGACGTTACCGGTCTTGGCCATGCCCACACGCACTTGCACCGGAGTTTCGTGAACGCCGATGGCGTTGATCTTGGTGTCGGTCAATTCGGAAAGCAGTTCGGCGACCTGGACCATCTTGAGCGACGCGGGGCCACGCAGCCGGACGTCGTGAGCCGAATCGTTCCAGATCGCGTGGCCGGTCAGATCGGTGGCGAACCAGTCCGACACGAGTTTCGCTTGCTCGGCTTCCAAACGACCGGTCTGCGGATCGTAGGCCAAGCGGCCGCTGAGGTTCATGTTCGGTTCGTGCCAGACGGTGCGTGCGTCGCCGGATCGTCGTCTCGGGTCCGGCGATCGGTCGGCGTTGTTGTTGACCGGAAGCGGCGGTCCGGCTTGGTAGCTTCGAATGACCGCGGGCGGTTGATGCACGCCGATGTTCTTGCCGATCGCGTTGGTATCGATCAGGTACGATCCGCCCCGCGTTTGTGTCAGCTTGACACGCCCTTCGCATTTGCCGGACACCAACCATTGCTGCTCGGCAAGCTGATCCGCTTCGCCGGGATGGGAAGCACGAAAGCTGACCTGCCGGATGCCGTCGCGACGCGCGATTCGCGGCCGAACGCTGCCTTGCAATTGCTGCAAATCGGCCCGCCAATGAAATTCCAGATCCGTGTCCTCGACCGACCAACGCCCCGCCGCCGCGGCCGACAAGGAATCGCCTTGCAGTTTGAAATCTTGGATGTCCATTTCCAGATCGGGCAAGCGGCAATCGCCATCGAAATCCAGCTTCAGCAGGTCTTGATGAAACGACCGGTCGCCGGCGACCAGACGCGGCCGGATCAGATCCAGATTCAACCGCCGAATCTGTGACGACGTCGATGCCACTCGGCCTTCGGCGTGGAGTTTGAACGAGCCACCGGCGTCGTCGATCGCTTCGGGCATCCAAGGGCCGATCAAACTGAACAAAGTCTCGATCGGGCCGCTGCCCTTGACCAGAATCGGGAACGGCGTTTTACCGCCGGGCCCGCGAACCGCTTGCGACAGCTCCGCCGACAGATTCAGTCCGTCGCTTTTCAAACCGATTCTGGCCGTGGACAGTTCCGCCAAGGCTTGGTCTTGCCAAGTTCCGACGGCTTCGATGTCGGCGTTCAAGGTGTTTCGTGACAGGGTGGTTCCGTCGGGCAGCGTCACGAGCAACTGATTGCCTTGACCCTCACCACGCAAAGCCCAACGATTGTTGCGATCGACGTTCCAATCGATGCGTCCGACGACGGTGCCTTGCAGTTTCGTTTGGGAAAGGTCCAGGATCGGCCGCAGGGTGTCGGCCAGCTTGCCAAAGTCGACGTCGACATCGGCTTGTCCCCCACGCAGGTCTCCGCTGCCGGTGGCGTTGGCAAAGGAGCTTTGGCATTGGAATTGTTCGGCCCTCAATTCGCCCCGGTCGTCGACGACCGTGACACCGAATCGCACCGGAGCAATGGTGACCTCGCGACGGTTCGCCATCGCTCGGATCGGATCGGTTTGGATCATCACCCGACTTCGCGCGACACGATCGGGGGCCAGCGATTCGAGTTTGGCGCGAACGCGTCCGTCGGTAATTTCGGCGTCTTCGCGGGTGGGCAGCAGTCCGGGCAAGGCGGCGTGAAGACGCGCCAGGTCGATCTCCGCTTCCGCCAAACCGTCGATGCGGCTGAACCATCGCAGGGGATTGTCGGTTTCGCCGGCCAAGGTCATCGAATTGGCGAACGCCCCGTCGAAATCCAAGGAAGCAAAGTCGCTGGTCAACTGTAGTTGTCGTCCGACGATGCGGTCTTTCAACAGCAACAAGTCACCACTCAAGGTGGCCAGCTCGTTCCGCCAAAGGCGATCGGCGGGTCTGTCCCCGACGTCGGCCTGTGGCGACACCTTTTCGCCGGAGTCGACGTTTCGGTTCTTCGGTTTCGTGGCGACGAAGTTGCGGATTTGCACGTCACGCAGGGACACATCGATGACGCCGTCGGCGAAACCGGTCGAGCCGATTTTTCCCGACACGTCGCCCCGCACGTCGGCGGGCAACGAATCGGCTTGTTCGGGAAATCGACGCTGGACGATGGCGACCCAAGACAAAGGCAGCGATTCGCACTGGATGTCGGCGGCCCAAAACGGTTGTTTCGAATCGGGTGCCGACGTGGATTCGCCGTCCGCCGACGCGACGGCCACCGAAACCGTGCCTTGGATTCCGCCTTCGTTTCCATCGGGTTGACGCAGCACACCGGCAAGTTCGGTTTCGATCGACGTGGCAGTTCGATCGATGTCCGCGTTGGCTTGATCGAGCGTCCAGCTTTGCCCGGTGACTCGATCGACGACGACGGCGCGAACGTCTTGCAGGCGAATCGCCGCGGTCGTCGGCGGTCCGTCGGCGGCCGGCATGGCCAGAAAGGTTTGCAAGTCGTCCTCCAAACCACAGCCGCCTTGGCGGAGTTCGCAGGAAAGCCGGAGCCCGCGAACGTCGATTTGCCCGAGATGGGACGTCGACGACGCCAGGACGTCCAGAACCGTGATGTCGGTGTCGACTTGATCGACTTCGATTCGGCTGCCGGCGGCCGAACCGGTCGCGCGGATGTCGGTCATCCGCAGCGGCGTGATCCAGCCGATGCGGACCGAACCCGCCGTCACATCGAACCCGTAGTCGACGGCGTACCGGGTGACCAAGGTTCGTCCGTAACCGGTTTGGCTGATCAGACTGGGCAAGCTGACGACGAAGCCCGCCAGACAGGCAAACGAAGCCAGCAGGAAAAGGTGACGCCTGCGGGCGCGATTCTCGCGGCGGCGTTCCGTCTTGTGCCGCTCCGATCGATCGATTGGATCGGAAAGTCCGATGGATTTGGGCACGACGCGCATCCTTGCGGCTCGAGAATCGTCGAAGAAAAGGCTTTGCGGCGAAGGTACCACTTTTGGACGGATCAGCGCAAGACGGATTTTTCGTCGCGTCAGGCGATTTCAGGCCGGAATCCAACGCCGCCGGGCATCCGCAGGGCGTCGATCAGCGATCGGATTTGGGAGTCCGTGTGGGCGGCCGACAGGCTCAGACGCAGCCGCGCCGTTCCCTCGGGGACCGTCGGCGGGCGAATCGCGGGCGCAAAGAACCCCTGTCCCCCCAACTCCGCCGATCGACGTGCCACCCGTTCGTCGTCGTGCAAGATCAACGGCACGATGGGAACCTCCGCGGACACAGGATCCTCGGCGGGAATCGAAAGCTCTTCACGAACCTGTCTGGCGTACCGTCGCACCCGTCTCCGCCGGTCGTCGGAGGCCTCGATCCGATCGAGCGAATCCAGTGCGTCGCCGACGGCACCCGAGGTCAGCGCCGTGCTGTAGATCAATCCTCGGGCGTGGTTGATCAGGTAGTCCGTGACGACTTGCGGGGCGGCGACAAAACCGCCTTGGGAACCCATCGCTTTGCTGAGCGTACCGATGCGAATCGGAATCTTCGACTTGACGCCCAGTTCCTCGCAAAGCCCTGAACCTTGATCGCCGAACACGCCCGTCGCATGGGCTTCGTCGACCAACAGATGCGATTCGAACCGCTCGGCGACGTCGACCAAAGCTTGCAACGGAGCCAGGTCGCCGTCCATGCTGAAGATCGAATCCGTGACGATCCAAACCTGTTCGAAATCGACACGCATCGACGCCAGCTTCCGGCCGACGAAATCGGTGTCCCGGTGGGGATACACAATGGTTTGTGCCCGTGACAATCGACACCCGTCGATCAGCGAGGCATGGTTCAGGGCGTCGCTGAGGATCAAATCATCGGGTCCCGCCAAGGCCGCCACGGTCCCGCTGCAGGCGGCGTACCCGCTGGGAAAGATCACCGCGGACTCGGTGCCCTCGAAGCGGGCGAGGCGATCGGCCAAGGTTTGGTGCAGCGGGCTCCAGCCGCAAACCAGGGCACTGGCGGCGCTGCCGGACCCGCCGGCCGGGCGGACCGTCGATGCGCGTTCCCAGGCGAAGCCCAGGTAGTCGTTGCTGCCGAAATTCAACAGGCGACGGCCGGCGGCGTCGACCAAATCGACGCCGTCGATCTGATACGGCGTGAGGCGTCGTCGACGTGATTTCGCCGCGCGCTCCCGCAGCACGTCCGCCAAACGTTCGAAGCCGGTCGTCATGTCAGGAAACTTCGGACGTCGACGACGCCGTGACTTTCAACGTGGAACTGCTGGGACGATCGTTGATGCAGTCGATCAACATTCGCAAACGTCCCAAGTTCCGACGATTGAAATGGAACATCAGTCTCGGCATCCCTTGGAGATCGGATTCGCTGGCTTCCTCGGGCAAGGCTTCACCCTGCTCGAATTCGCCTTCGACCACGATGTCGGCGAACTGCGTGTTGATCAGATCGAGTTTTTCGTCGGCCAACGATTTCTTCAGCCGGAACACCAGCAAGTCGCGGACGTAGCGCATCGAGTGGTACACGCTGTAAAAGCCCAAAACCTCGGCGACGGCTTCGTCGACGGAGTTGGTCACCCGATACAAGTTGACGTCCTCGGGGCTGATCGTCCCGCCACCGAGCATTTGCTTGTCGAAAAATTTCTCCAAGTCTTGCCAGTACGTGCCCTCGGGGTGATCCAACAACACCAGCGGCATCATCGTCTGTTTACCGGTCTGAATCAGCGTCAGTGTTTCCAGAGCCTCGTCCAGCGTGCCGAAACCTCCGGGCGCACAGACGACCGCGCTGCTTTCCTTCAAGAACATCAGCTTGCGGGTGAAGAAATATTTCAGCGTCACCAGCTTCGGGTCGCCTTCGATGTAGTCGTTGGCGCTTTGTTCGAAGGGCAGCATGATGTTCAAACCCATCGAGGCTTCGCGACCGGCGCCCCGGTGTCCGGCTTCCATGATCCCACCGCCCGCCCCGGTCACGATCATCCACCCGTGATCGGCCATTTTCTCCGCGAATTCGACGGTGCTTTGGTAATCCGGGTGATCGGGCAGCGTGCGGGCGGAGCCGAAGATCGTGACTTTGCGGCGACGGCGATAAGGCCGAAAGACCTTGAACGCGTAGCGGAGTTCACGCAGAGTTCGTGACAGGATTTTTAAGTCGCCTCGCGCCGAATTGTCTTTTTCCAAGCGATCGACCGTGTGACGCATGACCCGCAACAGGTCTTGCGATTGGTTCGTCGTGATCGGATCGAATGCCGGTTGAGGACGTTGAAGTTCGTCTTCGCCGATCGCTTCGGCTGGCAAGTCTTTACGCTGCATCAAGTGAGGCCGTGAGGTGAATAGGAGGAGTATCGGATCGTCAGGCGGCCGCCGCGTCGCTTTCGACGGCGCTGCTCTCGGGAGGATCGATGTGATCGGCGTCCGGGCGGATTTTCAAAGCTCGTCCCATCAAGATGGCGATCGGAGCGGCCAAGAAGCTGAGCAACGCACCCATCTTGATGGAATCTTGAATCGCACCGGGTTGCCGGAAGGCCGCCACCGACACGAACAAGGCGACCGTGAAACCGATCCCCGCCACCATGCCCAACGTCACCACGTGACGGTAATCCATGCCGACGGGTTTTTGTAATCCGAAACATTTTTCGGCGATCAAGGTCATCGTCGTGATGCCGACCGGCTTGCCGATCAGCAGCCCCGCCAGGACCAGCCAAGTTCCCGTCCCCACACTGGTCAACACCACACCGGCGTTGGCAAGTCCGAAAAGGCCCAAAATATACTCAACGGGCCCTTTCCAAAAGTGCTCGAATTCGTTCAGCGTGTCATCGCGATTGAGTTCTTCTCGAGCGAACAAACCGAGGTCGGTTTGGGCATGAGGCAGCATCGGAATGATCGGCACCAAGCCGAGCGCGGGGTGAATGTGGGCCAGATAAAACGACATCCAGCTCATCACGCCCGGGCCCAACAAATACGCCCAGTGGGAGTGAACGTTCCTTTTTTGCATGAGATACGCCGCCCCCATCGCCGCGACGGTCAACAACAACCAGACGGGCTCGATGGCCTGGGTCGGAAAAAAGACCGCCAAGATCAACAGGCCCGCCGCATCGTCGGCGATCGCCAACAAAAGCAGAAAGGCGATCGCGGGATGCGAGCCGCCGAAAATGAGACGAGCGACCAAATAACTGAAGGCGATATCCGTCGCGCAGGGCACCGCCCAGCCGTCCTTCAACGCCGCAAAGGAATCTCCGCCGGCAATCGCCGCCCCGCCCAGGTACACGATCACCGGTCCGAGAAAGCCGCCCAGGGTGGCGAATAGCGGAGTCGCGGCCTTGCGTGGATTCGAAAGCGCGCCGCCGGGCAACAGCGATTCCCAAACTTCTTTGGCCGCGATCGCAAAGAACAAAGCCATCAAAATGTCATTGATGATGAAATGCAGCGTCAACCCGTGCGGTGCCGTTGCCGCTTCCTCGGTCCGGCCCGCGGTGGGCTCGACGCCGTGATCCCCCGCGGCGTCCTGTCCGTCACTCCACAACGTCGTGACATCGAAATCCAACAACGAATGATAAGAATGGGTGCCGTTGCTGTGATCCAGGTTCGCCCAAATCAGGGCGATCGAGGCGCCGATGATCAGCAACAGTGAGTTATCGATCAGAAAATAGATCACCCCGTTTCGTGAATTCGAGTGCCCGGCCATGGCTTTCTCCAAGGGCGCCGACCACCCCGGGAGGACCGATCGATGGCGATCCGGTACCGGCGGGGGACCGCACGAGTTTGGACTTGATGGTGTTGAACAGCAAACTATACGGAGGATGTTCTTTTTCGGTGAGTTCGGCTTGTCGGTTTCGACCGCATCAGGCCCGAACGGATTGTTAAGTCGTCGCGGTTTCGATCAGCGTCCATTCCGCGACGCCGGTTTCGGCCTGCCAAAGATTGCCGAGCTGCTGCCCACGCAGAAACGTCTCGACCAACGTCGCCAACGGGTCCGGAATCACCATCGCGATCACCCCGTTTCCGGGACGCCGAATCAGCTTGCGCAGACCCTTGGCGACCCGTTCTTTGGCCGCCGAAACGGATTCGCCCTGTGGCGCGCAAAAATCATCGGGCGAATCTTGACCACGACGATAAACGCGCGGCTGATTCCGCTTGACTTCCTCGATCAGCTTTCCGTCCCACAATCCGTGGTCGATGTTCTGAAAGCATTCGACGACTTTGACCCGCGTCCCGCGTCCTTCGGCGATTCGTTCGGCGGTTTGCTTCGCCGATCGACAGGGCGACGTGTAAATCGTCGTCACGTTCATGTCGGCGAGTTCCCGGGCCATCATCGCGGCTTGCTGCTTGCCGGACTGCGACAGCGGAATGTCCAGGCATCCTTTGATGCGGCCCTGTTCGTCGAATTCCGTCGATCCCGGTCGGACCAACAAAACGCGTGCGATCCCCGGTTGTCTCGATAGCAACATCATCGGCTTGCCTCCTGAGTCGATGCCGCCGACGCGATCTGGGCACGCAACCCTTCGATCGCCGCGGCGTAGTCGTCTTGCCCAAAAATGGCGGAACCGACCACGAAAAGATCGCAGCCCGCCGCACGAGCCTGTGCGATGTTGGATGACTTGATCCCGCCGTCGATTTCCAGCAACAGATCCGGCTTTTGCGAACGCAGTTGACGAATTTTCTCCAACGCTACGGGGTCAAAGGACTGACCGCCGAAGCCCGCTTTGACGCTCATCACCAACACCATGTCGACGACGTCCAAGCAGTCGGCGATTCGGTCGATCGGTGTTTCCGGATCGATCGCCACGCCGACGCCGGCACCGAGGTCCGCGATCCGAGACGCCGTGCCCGCACAATCGTCGACGGCTTCGGCGTGAAACGTCAGCAGGTCCGCCCCGGCGGTCACCATCGGCTCGGCATACTTCAGCGGATCACTGATCATCAAGTGCACGTCCAGCGGCATGTCCGTGTGCCGCCGGAGCCCTTCGACGATCGGCATCCCGTAAGTCAGATTCGGCACGAAGTGGCCGTCCATCACGTCCAGATGCAAAACGTCGATTCCGGCGTCCGAAAGACGGGAAACCTCCGAGGCCAAGTCGCCAAAGTCGCATTGCAGCAAACTCGGCAACACCGCCGGAGCGGCGGAACGAATCGCCTTCAAAGCGGCGGCGCGGTCGGGACGATGCGGGGCGACCATGCAGTGTCTCTCGGGAGTTCGGTAATCGCAGACGCGGATCCCACGGCGGAGGCGTCCATCGGTCATTCTTCACGGCCGAGGGTGGGACGGATCCTGACCGGGCCGGAAAGCGACCCGCCAGACTGCCGAGCGACCCGGCGAGTTGTCAATCGCGGCGGAAACCGAGCGACCACCCGTTCGGGTGAGATGAAAAACGTGCGAGCCGCCAAAAAACGAGACTTGGCGATCCGAGAAATGCCCGCTACGGGGCTTTGTTTCCCCAAAAAAATTTCAGATTCCTGCGTCCCTTTCCCCAGAAAAACCGCTTCGGAGCGTTTTCCCGATCAGGGTTCCGAGGTCCGAAAGTAAGACTCGGGGAAACCCGCCTGCGGCGTTTCGTCGGGATGCCGCCACGGGAACCGAGGCCCGCGGTCTTCCAACAAGGGCACCTCCATGCCGTCGCTGGCCGCCATCATCTCCCACAGCCTCCGGTTCATCGACTCGACACGCTCGGCGTGTTCGGGCCGATCGATCAGATTGGTCAATTCATCGGGATCATTCTGCAAATCGTACAACTCGTCCTGATCCCACAAGCCGTGACAACGGATGTACTTGTAACGCCCCCCGATGATCGCGTGCAGCGTCGGCGTGTGCGGGTAATTGCGCTCCCAGTAATACTCGTAAAGCACTTCGCGTCCGGTCAATCCACCGTCACCCGCGTCGTCCTGGCACAGCTCGGACCACACGCTGCGACCGTCGGCTCGGTCGAGCGGCGGTGCGCCCACGGCTCGCAGGATCGTCGGCCCGACATCGATGTTGGCGACGACGCCGCCGAAGGTCTCCCCGGCGGGCACACGACCGGGCGCGGAAACCAGCAGCGGAACCTTGGCCGACGCTTCGTACGCGGTTCGCTTGTCGATCAAGCCGTGATCACCGAACTGAAAGCCGTTGTCGCCCATGTAAAGGACCAACGTGTTCTCGCGAACCTTCATCGCTTCCAGCTTCGCCATCAACCGTCCCACGCTGTCGTCGACGGCCAACAAGGCTTCGCAGTAGCGGCGATAATAAACGGTCGGATCGAATCCCTCGATGTTGTAACCAAAATCGACGCCGTGACGACTGTTGCGTTGATTCCGGACCCACATCGGCAGCCCGCCTTTTTCCAACAACTCGTCGGCGGGAATCTGAATCGGCATCGCCCGGTCGTCGTAACGACCACGATGACGATCGGCGGGAACGAAGTCGGCATGCACGGCTTTGTGGCTGACGTACAGAAAGAACGGCTTGTCCCCCGTGCGACCGTCCAGCCATTGCTCGGCAAAATCGGTCAGCTCGTCGGTGATGTAACCCTGCTGATCGACCCGCTTTTCGCCGTTGACGTTGAACCCGTCATAGGTGGTCTGCGGCACCTCCCGCGTCGTACCATGTCCGTCCGGCCAATAAGTGCCTTGTCCCCGAAACGCAATCCAATGGTCAAAGCCTCGCTGGGGATCATCGATGTCACCGCCCATGTGCCACTTGCCGATGAAGGCGGTTTCGTATCCGGCCCGTTGCAACTGTTCGGGGAAGAACTGCAAGGTCGGATCGACCGGGTGGTAGTTGTCGATCACGCGGTGGTTGTGCGCGTACTGTCCGGTCAAGATCGAAGCACGGCTGGGCGAGCACAACGATGTGGTCACGTAGGCCGAAGTCAATCGAGTGCCCGACGCGGCCAAAGCATCCAAATGCGGCGTTTTCAAAAACGGATGCCCGGCGACGCCCAAACAGTCGAAACGATGATCGTCGCAAAGTATGAAAACGACGTTTAGCGGTTTTTCGGTCGGCGCAGTCGCTTCCCCGGTCTGAGCCGCGGCGGGAACCACGGTTCCCAACAGCAGGCAAATCAGAATCGCTACACGAGAGACGAGGCGTCGGGCATCGTGTAGCGTCAGTATCGGCCGTGCGGGCATTTTGGTGGTCCGTGGGGGCAGTCAGGTTGAATCTCTGGAAAGCTATCGAGACTCATTTTAGCGACGCGAATCAACCCGTGTCGTCGGATCGCTCCGCCCATCGGGACGCTTCCCAAACGAATAGCCGTTCTCCGATCATTCTCTATCCACCATCGCGTCGCGTGCCCATCGCTTGATAGATGTCCAGATCGATTTCGTAGTTGATTCGCCGCACCGAGCCGTCAGCCATCGCCGCCGACAAGCCACCCGCGTGGGGGCTGCCGAAGCTTTCAATGTCGTCGATGTGGCTGTCGCGTCGGGGGCGAAACTGAGTCCAGCGGCGGATGTCCGCGTCGTCGCCGATCAACACCGATTGGTCATCGCCGTCGGAATCTCCGCTCGTGTAGTTCAAAATCGACATCGCTTTCTCCGCGACCAACAACGTGTTTGACAACCCGTCGCGAATATCTTTCGTCCGCGTTGTCGATCTCAAGTAGATGATCCCCGTGAACGCTTTCGGCTCCGGCCACTCGTACGCCGAATAGTCCGCACCCGTTTCTGGCCCCGGACCGATCCCGATCATCTGATCGCCCGCACAGGCGGCGTAGTCCGTCTTGGCGGCCTTGGAAGGTTGGGCGGCGTTCCGCAGTTCATGTCGCTGCAGCGTGTAAGGCAGTGCTTCCCCGCTTCGACGCGAGGGGCACGCCAACAATGGCACCGGAGTCTCCATCGCTTCGCGTCGCGAAAGTCGGCTGGTCGTCAAATCGTAAATTCGCTGCTGTTCGATGAAGGGCAACACCGCGTGAATCCAGCCACCCGGTTTGCGATCACCGTACCTGCAATCCTTCTCGCCGACCCAAGCGAATCCCCAACCGTCGCTGGGATACTCTCGGTGCGAGTTTTCGTACAGCGTCACGCCCAACGCCAACTGTCGCAGCTTGTTCTCGCAAGCCGTCGCGCGAGCGCTTTCCCGAGCCGATTGCACCGCCGGCAACACCGCCGACACCAACAACGTGATGATCGCTAGCACCACCGCCAGCTCCAGCAAGGTGAACGCTCGGCGACGAAAGCATTCGCCAGGCTGACCACGAAAAATCACAACCCGACGCGTCAGCGAGGATTCGATCCGGATAACTCTCATCGCATTTGCCTCAATCGCTCGTTCAGTTCGGCCGTTTCGGCGACACTCACATGATAAACCCGATACGCGCCGCCGATGAAATCATCGGGCGGCGGGTCCCGCAACACGCGGTCGTAGATCGACCCCGGCCAGCGCAAATTCATCACACTGACCACGTACGTTCCTGCTTGAAAAGACTCGAAAGCCAGCACCTTGCCGTTTCGCGGTTCCAACGACACTTCCAGACTCGAGAAGTCAACGCCGTACATGCTGGGCGGAATCCGTCGGCCGTAAAGGGACAGGTGCAGCGGCCGAGCCTGCGGATGATCCTCGGCCCAATCCGCGATGAAGGCCATGTCTTGACCGTAATCCAAATTCGTTTGCAGCAGGATGCGATCCGCCGCCGCGCTGCCGCCGACGGCCAGATTGAAGAACGAAATGCAGTACGGATACGCCGCGATCGACACGCCCACGACCATCGCCACCAAACCACCGGCGATCCAACGTGCCCAAGCCGTCCGACAGCTCGCCACCGCGATCCCGCCAAGAATGAACATCAACGGAAACGTCGGGATGACATAACGCGTGTGCTGATTCAAACCGGTTTGGCTGCTGACCAGCAGAAAGATCGTCAAACAAGCCGTCGCCACGCTGACAAACTCAACGGACCGCAGCGGCCCGCGGCGAACCAAAGTCATCACCCCGCCGATTGTCGCCAAAACCAACATCGCCACGGGCGTCTTGCTCAGCCAGCCGACCAAGTAGTAGTGCCACCAACCCTCGCGTGACCATTCGCCCAACAGATAGAACATCAATCGACGATCAACAAAGTCGATCCGTTGAACATCGAATCCCAGCACGTAGTCCATCGGCAAAGGCACCGGCACGTTTGCCAGCGGCGTCCCCAAAAACACATTGCCGGTGTCGCCACGACTGGGACGATCCGCGGTGCCCAGCAAGTCGCTGACGAATTCATAATCGCCCAGCGGTACGAAGCTGCCGTGGAAGCCGAACACGAGGTTGATCAAGAACACGCAAAGGAAAATCGCCACGCCGACTTGGCCGGCTTCTCGCAACAGGAACTTCGGTGACTTCAAATTGGCTGACCACCGCCACGTCAACCACAACACCAAAAACACGATCGGCAACACAAACAGCGTGTTCTTGATCAACAACGCCGTCGCCGTCGTCGCGCCCATCACCATGGCGGCATCAAAATTTCGTCGGCGCAGCCAGCGCGCAAAACCCAGACAGCCGATCAACAACCCCGTTGCCGCCGCGACATCGGGAACGATCAACGCGCCATGTCCGATCATCATCGGACAAAAACACCACAGCACCTGAGCGACGACGCCCGCGATCGGACCGGCGGCTCGTAGCGCCACCACGCCGCACAGCAGCAATCCCGTCACACTCCATACCACGCTGACTCGCCGGGCATCGATCAGCGCCGCCCAGGCCCTGTCACGATTCAGGTCCAACAGGTTGTGTCCGTAAAGATATTCCGGTCGCAAGCGAGGCACGGTGTCGTAGTCCGGCCAATCCAGAATCAAATCATGCCGCACGGCGGCCAGCGAAGCGAGATTACGGACCAGCGGCGGATTGACGACATACCAGTCCGACTTGCCGGTTCGCCAAAACTTCAATCCGGCGGCCAGATGAGGCCCTTCGTCGTGCGCCGCGCTATATCGCTCCGCCGCATGCCACAGCAATCCGAGATGGACCACCGCGATCAGCAAACAAAGCGAAACGTACGTGCGGCGTGACAGGGTGAAGGGGCTAGCAACCATTTCCTAAGTCCCAAGTCCCGATAGGGACGACAGCCCTCTGCCGGTGGCCTCGGCCACCGGGTCTGACTGGCGACCCCGCCGCCTCGTTCTATCCACCGAGCATCTCCGCGCTGACTTGCAATTCCAGCGACATGTCTTCTTCGGGGACGTCCTCGAAGGTGACCAGCATCCGCTGCGTGAACAACCCGCGATGCCAGTGCTTGGTCGGAGTCAAACGAAGTTTCAATTCGCCGTCTTTGCGAAACACGGTATCGCCGATCACTTGGACATCAATCAGAGGATTTTCCCCCAGCGATCGCACTTGGATTCCTTCCAGCGGTTCGCCGATGTAATCGGTCACCTTCAACGTTTGGAAGAACTCCTGCTCTCCGTCGCCCGATTGAAGCGTTCCCAGGTGCCATTTCTTGGGTGTCAAGCGAGCCGGCAAGCGACCGACGTAGGTGATCTTCGCCTCGGCGGCGACGCTTTCGTCCTCGGCGATCAGTTGAATCATTTGAGTGCTCTCGCCCTCGCCGGGCGGCTTGACATCGACCGTCAAGGTCTTCGTTTCGCTCGGCTGGATCACAAAACTTGCCGGATGAACACGAACGCAGCCACACGATGTCTTGGCCTCAACCACCTGGATGGCTGACTTGGCGTTGTTTTTGACCGCGACCGTCACCGGGTGCTCATTCGCCGCTAGCAGACTGCCCGCGCGATATTCCGATTCGCTGAACGCCAAGGCGGTTGAACTGGCGCTTGTTTGCCGCGAATCCGTCGCTTGAAAAATAACAAACGCCAAAGCTGATAAACCAACACCATCCGCCAAGAACCAACGGGGCTGCCACGATCGTGGGGCCGCGCGGTGCCCAGAATCACGATTGCGTCCCAGCGATACCCAAACCATCCCGACCAGTCCGGCGACCAACGCGAGAAACAGGGGCGAGGAGAGGAAACCGATGGCCGTGGCCGACCAAGCAAGCATCGACACCTGTTTTTGCTCGACTCGTATCAGTCCCAATCGGCTTCCCGATCGAAGGCTGTCAAATGGGATGCGTTTCAGTTCACCGTTTTGGGGCTGGACGAAAGTTAGGTCTTCGTCAGACATGCTGTGAACAAAAACATAGTGCCACCACTGGGACTTGCTCGGTGGCAGAGCGACGATGTAGGTAAATCGTGCCGGGTTCCACTTTCTCACATCCATCGACTTCGCTGATGACGGATCCATCCACATCGCTTCGGCCTGATAGCCAAGGCGTTCCAGGACGGCAACCACTTCGGCAATCGAGACCTCTTCCTTGAATTCCATCGCCTCGTCGATCTGCTGCAAACTGAGGTCTTGTCCGAACGACAAGGCGACCTGATAGACCGCATCACGACCACACTTGTTTTGCAAGTCACTTGGCTTGTCGGCGATCAGCGCATCAGGACAGGCCGCAAGCAGCAAGCAGCAAGCCGATCAAGAATGCGAAGCCAACAGTCAAACGACGTTGAGTCAAAGTCACGCAAGGTTGAAAAAAACCAGACACAATGGAAGGCTCCGGAAGGACAGGGAGTGAATTGTCGGGTGCATTTGGTCTCAGCTACGAAAAAGCCGTTCGCACCTTTCGGTATACGAAATATCCGATGATACTGACGGCGATCAGATTGAATGTCATCATCGTCACGCTTCCCCAACCGATCGCCGAAAGCGTGTTTCGCTTTAGCATGAAGCGTCGGATGATGTCTTGCTGCTCGGCCGTGTAAGGAATTCGCGTCACGGTACCGGTTCCCTTGTCCACCACGGATGTGCCGGGCGGCCATTCGGGGAACCAGTTCTCGATCTCGCTCTGGGAAAGGCGTCGAACGTTAAGAACCTTGAATTGGCCTTTGAGAATGGAATTGCCGAGAGACGTCACGCACTTTCCCTCTGCTGGATATCGGATTCCATCAAACTCGCCGACCTTAGTCACTTCTTCAAAACTCCCCCAGTCCGACACCGTCCCATAGGTGCCGTTTTCTGAACGAAGCACCATGGGAACGTCATCGACCGCGAGCAAGCTTGCATGCGGAGAACCGTAACCCAAATCGGGAAGGGGCTCAAAGTTGACTACTCGACATTCTTGTCCAGCCTGGTCCCTGGTTCCATCGAATGAAACTCGAAATCGACCCAGTAAGTCGTTGGGGTCAAAGTTTCGCATGTAGGTCATCGAATGATAGATGTCATTCGAAATGAATGCGAGAAAGCAATCCTCTGATTCTCGGATCAACCCGAGGCTCGGTCCCGGTCGAATCAACCCGAAGTTATCGATGTCCGATTTCGGTGCTGTGAACATGGCTTGGTCGAATTTCCGTGTCTGCCGGCCGTCGAAGGCGATCCATTGGCTTGTAATTCGGTCGCCTTGATGAAGCGGTTCGCCGGGATTTTCGATGGTCTTTTCCCAAAAAACTCGCGGCTGAAGCGATCCTTCGTCGATCGGATCGGCGAACCGTACTCGGTTGATTGATTGCCCGCTATTGGTTTCGTATTCTCCTTCGACAGTCCCCTCCGCGAAAAACGAAACCTCATACTCGAATTCGAAACCGTGATAGTGCCGCAATCGGTCATTGAACTTTTCAACGATGCGCATCACCTCAGGGGTTTCCGTGTATTTCTGACCGGACTGTGCAAGAGCGTTGGTCGTTGACAAGGCAAACAGCAGCAAAAGATTTGTCCAGGTTGCTTGTTTGAGCATAACTTTTTTCCAGTCGTTTGAATGCTAAACTTTTTTCGCGTCCACCGCGCTTCGCGCGGTGGACTACATTTGCCACTGCCATCTACGAGGGCTGCACTACTGATTGGTTAATCGCAGAAGTGCAGAACGAATATGATCAGTTGCAGTCGTTGAACGTGCCGCACGAGACTGGATTAGGCCCAGCGCCAAGGTTGGCATCTATACATCGCCCATTGGGATCGCATTTGTAGGGAATGCCGTCGCATCCGACTTGAGCGGTCCAGTGGCAACTCGTGGGCAACCAGGAATCGTCGCAGAATCCGTCGGTTTGGCCGCCGGGGCAGTAAGCACCGCAACCAGCGCCGCATGGATCACCTGCTGGAGTTACTGGGTCTTCAATGCACCCCGTCTCGAACCTGATGCACTTTTCAAAGTAGCCATCCGCGCCGACGACCGCCTCCATCTCGGCCGCAGTCATCTTGGGAAGCGGATCCTGAAATGCCCGCAGTTGAAGCGTGCCACCAAACACCAGCAACAGCGCCGATGCGATTCCAACCATCTTTCGAAACGTCTTCGTTCCCCTCGTATCTGAAGTCAGAACATCTTGAGGCAACGTGCCTCCTAGCCATCCTCCCCGGCGACGAGCCGACAAGGTTGGATTTGCCCCGCCACCACGCAGAAACGCTGGGGCGTGATCAGCGATTCGCCACCGGCGATTCGTTGATCTGAATGTGCTTTCTCAATGACCTGAGCTGACGAATTTGCATCAGCTTGGTGGAATGCTTGCCTTCGGCACCGACACTGACGATGACAAGATCCGACCAGGACTGGCCGTTTCGCTCGGCCTTGACCAACTGCCGAATTTCTCTCGCACAGCGGCCACAACTGCCCCGAACGATCAAGACTTCAGCGTCATCGCCACGCAGGACCGCGTTTAACTCAGGAAGATCCGCAACCCATTGCGCGCGCTGCGCGGGGGGCACGTTTGCGATGCGGATCAGCGGCTCAACCGCGCCGGCTGAGAACGACAACGCTGTCGGAACGGATAGGCCGATTAGAAAAAACGCTAGGGCGCTGGC
>CAYVRC010000010.1:38437-56321 GCA_964453205.1 uncultured Pirellulaceae bacterium
ACGACAACGCTGTCGGAACGGATAGGCCGATTAGAAAAAACGCTAGGGCGCTGGCAGCCCGAAGCAGTAGACTCCCCTCCTTGGTGACGAAACCGTGGCTAGCGCCAAAACGGCTAACGGATTCCGCAGTCTCCGCACCAGTGAGGGCAAGGTTGTTGGTTGACCCAGCGATCGCGAAGCACCAAACGCTGAAGGCAGCCGTGGCGGCGAAACTGACCAAAGGCGGAACCGTCACATCACCATAGCACCCGCAGGTCGATTGATCGTCGGTCACCCGCCACGCCGAATGGGCGGCAAAGATTCCGAACAGGGTCGCCAGCCGCAGCAGACAACTCGATCGACTTTCGCGGGAGCCGAGCAGCCCAATCAGACGATGGGGGCTGCTGATTAGGGTTGGCGAACTTAATTTCATCCGCAGCGAACGACAGACAACCACTAGGCAGGCCAAGGCGGCTAACAGCTCTAGCGCGATCAATACCGAATCGGCCGCAGGCAGTGAAGCCGAGCCAATCACCCCCCCCCATCAGTGCCAGGTGATTCGGCGAGACCTTTCCAGACCGCCGCGCTGCTGAGCCAACCGGCAGCCAGCGTCAAAGTCGTCAGTTGTGTCGTCAACATGGCGGTGCCCCCGCAACGCATGAACGAACGCTTCGCCAGCCTTCACCGAAAACGAAGCCGATGCGACCGCTTGCCGCACCCGCCTAAGGCTATGCGCGACAAGGCGAGAATCAACAGCGTAAAAAGCAAGATAATGCAGAAAACCTCTGGCCTTGTTTTCCGCTGTGCGAATCGTCACGCACGCAGCTTCAGAATGAAAACGGCATGCGATGTTCTCGCGATCTGCGAGTAAAAGTCGCACTCACAGCTTTGCCAAGATATCGGACGCCTTCGTGCGGCCGCCGTGTTCTTTGCTGATCTTCGCGAAGCTGACTTTGCCGTCCTTGCCGATCACGAACGTCGAGGGGTAGGCGGTTTCTCGGGGTGCGTCCCAGCGAAGATCGTAGGCGTTGGTGAACTTGTATCCTGGGTCGACCAGCATCGTGAAGGGCGTCGGCAACTGGCTGCCTTTCAAGAATTCGACAGCCCGTTTTTCTAGGCCCCTTAACGGACCGGGATAGACCATCAAGACCCGCGCACCGGCCGCGGCGAACTCGTCGGCTTTGGCGATCAGGCCGGTGACTTGCCGGGCACAGATCCCGCATTGGTATCCGGGATAGCCACGCAGAACCACCAACACGACGGGACCTTTTGCGGTCACTTCGCTGAGCTTGACCGGTCCCGACATTTCACCCGCAACGGCCGTCAATTCAAAGTCCGCCGCTTCGCTGCCGACCGACGGTTGGCCGCCGGCCGTCGCCGTTTCTTGGGCGACTGCGGGAAAGGCCAAGCAGCAAGAGGCGACGATGGCGGACAAGGTCGATGAAGAAACGGTCATGGTGGTACCAGGGGTGTGAGAAGGGAAAACGGATTGAATTCCGTTCTTCGCCAATGGGCATCGCGGGGGAGCGTCCGCCCCGCACGGGATTGCGGGGGCATTCGGTGACGCACTTACCGTAGCTGATCCCGCCAGGGTTCAGTCCGGTCTGAACCCTGGCGGGATCAGTTACGTCCATTTTTCCTGGGATGTAGAATTCCCGAAACGTTTCGCGATTCGGTCGGGGGCCGTTCCGATCGGCGGAGCGATCGGACGACACTGGGCTAAAGAATCGCCAGCGGATTGCGTTTCGGCTCCAGCGTGCCTCGGGTCACGCCGACTTGGTTGTTCGCGTTGAGTTTTTGCCAAACTTGAGTGCCGCTGATTTCGCCACGCAAAAGTTGTCGATAAGGCGTGATGATTTCCGCCGTCTGCCGTGCGTCCTCTTCCAACAATTCGACGCGAAAACCCGACAGCCCCCGGGCGAGCAACGCAGCGACGATCTCGGCACCGCTTTGCGCGGTCGCGTTGTACAGCGTGTTTCGGCACGCGATGTCCGCCTGCAACGTGTGCTCGGCGCCAACACGATCACGAAGCTGAACGACGTGTCGATCGCAGGGGCGGCCGCAATTCGTTTTGTCGGTTCCCGGCGACAACACGCTGCAAAACACACAGTGCTCCATGTGGAACATCGGCACGTGCTGATGAACGACGATCTCAAGCCAAGACGCGGGCACCGTGTCGACCAGATCCATCAACTGGTCACGATTCAAGTCGTAAGACGCGGTGATCCGCTGGGCCGATTGCTCGATCAACCACTGGGCCGAGCGATGATTGGTGACGTTCAACGAGAAATCTGCCACCGCGGGAACGGAAGCCTCTCGCGCGAATCGCAACGCCGCCAAGTTCCGCGCCAGGATCAAATCCGGCCGGTGTTTGACGATCGCTTTAAGAAGTCCCCTCTCGCCGGGTTTCTGCATTCGGATCGTCGCCAAGCCCAACGTCACACCGGCCCGGCGGCCGAGTGCGACGGCATCGCGGTACCGGCGGATGTCGTGGAAGTCCGCGTACAGCCGCGTCACGCCCGAGTCGATCGCCGCGGTCAATTGCTCCATCGTGCGGCACAAGACGATCAGACAAGGGGATGCACCGGAGTCGTCGCCCGTCGGTTCGGCGGAACGATCGATCGGGCGAAGCAGAGCGGCCCCGGCCTTTCGATCGATCGAGCGATCGGGAACCGACTGCACCCGTTCGGTCAATCGCTGCATCACATCGCGGCGAAGCCGGTTCAGGACGCTGGCGGGCACCATCGGTTCGTCTTGAATACGACAATCGACGCGGCCGAGCGTGAACTCGGTCTTTCCGAGCCGCTGCAGCTTCTCGCGGAGCATGTCCGCCTGGGCGGGATGCGTACGGGCGACGGCCAGTGATTCGGAGGATTCCAGGGTCACGCGGATGGCCGTCCCCGCGACCGTGCCGGTCAAACGAAGCGGCTTTCCGGCCTGGGCATCCACATCGAAATCGACCGTGCGTTGGTGTTCCGCCGATGTCCGCTTGAAAGTCTTGCGGAGTCGACGGTTGAGTTTCGGATCGTCGTTCTTGAAAACCGTCGCGCCGACTTGAATGCGTGTCCAGTCGATCTCGCCGCGGCCGAATCCGATCCAGACCTCCTGGTCGCTCGCGGCCCGCTCGGCCGGCGTTCCGGCGACCTCCAAGTCATAAACACGGCCGCCTTCGAACCGGGGGTCGGCGAACGTCTCGTCGGCATCGCCGTCGACTTCGATCGCCACGCCGTCACCGAGCGCGACGTCGCAGCGGAGCCGAATCCGCAAGCGGTTCCGTTTCGTCTCGATGACCTCGCCCGCGACGATGCCCTGTTTGGCCGATTGCAACCCGGGAACGAGCCGCTTGTGGTCGTTCCCCTCGAGCCATCCCGGTGAGAAGCCGCGGGAAAACGACAGCTCCATTTCCTGCCGCTCCGTGGTTCCCATGTCGACGCGTCCGTCTCGCACGGCTTGATCGATCGCACGTCGATAATGACCGGTGATGTTGGCGACGTACTCGGCCGTTTTCAGACGGCCCTCGATTTTCAGCGAGGAGACGCCCGCTTCGATCATGTCGGGGATCGCGGCGTAGCCTGCCAAGTCTTGGGGGCTTAGCAGATACTTCACATCACCCAGGTCACGGTCTTCGCCGTCACAGATCAGTTCGTAAGGCAGCCGGCACGCCTGGGCGCAGTGTCCTCGGTTCGCGCTGCGACCGCCCAGGGATTCGCTGGTCAAACATTGGCCGGAATACGCCACGCACAGCGCGCCGTGAATGAAGGCTTCCAGCGGGACGTCGGTGGCCGCGCGGATCTTGCGGATCTCGCCGACCGACAATTCGCGAGCGAGCACGACGCGGGCCAAGCCGAGTTCACGGGCGACCTCGATCGTCTCCCCGCTGGTCAAACTCATTTGGGTCGACGCGTGAATTTCCAGCTCCGGACAGATCGCACGCGTCAGTCGCGCGACGCCGAAATCTTGCACCAAGACCGCATCGACGCCGGCCCGGGCGATTTGCTCGATCACCTCGGCAAGCCTGGGCATCTCCGAGGGAAACGTCAGCGTGTTCATCGTGACGTAGCCGCGGACGCCACGCGTGCGGAGCGTCTTGGTCAATTCGGGCAAATCGTCCAGCCCGAAATTCTTTGCCCGGAAACGGGCGTTGAATCCGCAATCCAAACCGAAATAGATCGCGTCGGCGCCGTTTTCGATGGCCGCGTGGACGCAATCCCAGTCGCCGGCGGGGGCCAGCAACTCGGGTTTTTCGGTGGTCGGTTGCGGAGCCTGCATGGCACGAATTGTGACATCACGGCGGCAAGTCCGCCAGCGTCAACGGACCGCCCCGCTATCGCGCTTCGACCGCGACTCGACCGCCGGTGCGAAACGTGGCGAAGGACCGGAGCGGGGGGTCGACGACTTATTTCGATCGGCCGCTAAACGATTTCGCCGCCCATGTTGAGATGACCGCTGCCGGGACCGTCCAGACCGCCGGGCACAAAATCGAGTTCGGGATCGGTCTTGTTTTCCCAGCCCAAAAAAGCGATCTCCGCGACGTTGGCCCAGTGATTGTTGCCGTTCCACAAACGGTCGCGGCAAATCGGACAACGCGGGTCTTCGGGGTCGGTGTATTGATGTTCGGTTGACGTGTCGGGGTCCAGCCAGATCGCTTCGCATTCGTCGCAGATGACCAAACCGTGCGGCGCGACACCACGATCGATGTCCGACGGTGCGGCTTCGCCCCCGAACGGAGGATCGGTCGGGGCGATCAGTTGCCGCGTTCGGGCCGAGGGGAGGCCACAAATACGGACGCCGCACAAGCCGCCGCCACAGATCGGACAAGAGCTGATGGAATGCAGGGGACTCAAAGCGGATCCACGGGGTGAAAGGGAAGGAAAGATCGGTCGTTGTTTCAATTCGTCGGGTAGGCCGTGATGACCCGGTTGTCTTCTAAGACCAACTGCACACGTCGGGCCATCGGGTTGCGTTGTCGCCGTCCGCTTTGTCCGCCGACGAATCCGACGCGGCTGCCCATGTCGACGGTATAAATGGTCCGATCGCGGTCTTGCTTGACGGTCGTTCGCTGCTTGTTCTTGGCCCGCTCGTAGGCTCGATCGATCGTCTCGAGCGCGCCGGGCATGCCGCCGTCGAAGACACCGTGCTTGCCCGGCCGCGACGGCTGGTCGGCGGTGTGTCGCTCGACGTGCTTCAGGCGGTGGCCTTCGGCGCTTCCGCGGGTGTACTGCAGTCCGGCGGGCGACAGGTATCGCTCGCCGCCCAGATCGCGGAGCAGGCCGAATTTCAGATTCGGGTCGCCGTCAACGCCCGCTTCGGGGGTGGCCGTCGGGGACCGTCGCCGGGCGGTGTCGGCAGAGACGGATGCGTCGGCAGAGACGGCGGTGTCGGCCTGGGCGACCGCCGGCCCCTGTTGGCGATCGTTCAGTTCGGGCAAATTCCAGCCGAAACGCTCGTTCGCCGCCGGTGCCAAGAACGTGTAGGCGGCTGCCAATATCGCCACCGCGATTCCGGCGGCTGATTTTTTTCCGCGGCGTTTTTGTGGGGACGGATGCGAATTCATGACCGGCGGACGTTGCGGGGAAAAGGACACTTCAAGACTTACTTAGCCGACGCTTGTTCATCTTAATGGGAGAAGTTCGTCGTCGTTAGCCCCGCGAGCGTTCGACGGTCCCGATGAAGCCGCGGGGGGTTGAAGGACTCGGGTCGATCGAAACCCCGGCCGGTCGCGGCGATCGGTGATGGGGCAGCGGCGATCGCCGATGAGCCCCCTTAATCGGTATCGGTCCGGAAGAACTGTCGGGGAATCCTTGTTGCGCCGCTAAAAATCTCGCGCTTTGCCAGTTAGAATCTCGTTTGCTCCTCTTTTTCGTTTACCCCAGGGAACCCCCTCGGATGCCGTCTTTCGATACGACCTGTTGCCCGACGCTGCCCCACTGGATCGGTCGGCAAGCCGAACGAACGGGGAAACGGATCGCGTTGGTCTTCGTCACCGACGAGGGGGAGCGGATCGAATGGACTTATGGGGAATTGTGGGATCGGTCGCTGAGCGTGGCCGGTCGCTTGCCCGCCGCACGATCGGATAGTTCGCCGCAAGACGCTCCCCGCGCGTTGCTGTTGTTCCCGCCCGGTCTGGAATTCATGGCCGGTTTCTTGGGGGCACAGATTGCCGGCTACATTCCGGTGCCGACGGCCTACCCCAAGCCCAATCGCCGGATGCCTCGCCTGGATTCGGCCGCGGAGGATTGCCGGCCGGCGGTCCTGATCAGCGACGTCGCGACGCTCAGCGGTTTGGCCGACGACAAGATGAGCGATGCGGCGGGATCGATTCCACGGTTGGCCACCGACGCGGCCGCCGCCGGGCATCCGGACGATCAAGACGACGCGACGGCTGTCGGGTCCAGTTTGTGTTTCAGCATGGACGAGCGTCTGGGTGCCGACACGATCGCCTTTTTGCAATACACCAGCGGCAGCACCAGCGACCCGAAAGGCGTCCTGGTCCGGCATCGAAATCTGATGGCGAACCTGGAATCGATTCGTCGCGGTTTTCACATCAAGTTCGTCGATGACGACGACCCGTCGCCGGATCGCGGCGTGTTTTGGCTTCCGTTCTTTCACGACATGGGACTGATCGGCGGGATCCTGGAACCGCTTTACGTCGGCGGAACGACGGTGTTGATGAGTCCCCGCGCGTTTTTGCAGCGGCCGATCCGTTGGCTGGAGCTGATCAGCCAAGAAAGGGCGACGATCAGCGGCGCTCCGAATTTCGCCTACCAGCTGGCCGTCGATCGCGTCACGCCCGATCAAACCGATGACCTGGACTTATCGAACTGGAAAAACGCTTTCTGCGGTGCCGAACCGATCGTGCCCCGGACCCTGTCGGACTTTGCCAATCGGTTCAGTTCCTGCGGATTTGCCCGCGATGCGTTTTACCCGTGTTACGGGCTGGCCGAAGCCACGTTGCTGGCCGCCGGCGGCGACGGCCCCGCGGTGCCCGACGTCATCAAGGTCAGTCGGTCCGCGCTGGGCGAAGGCGTCGCGGAAATCCGAACCGAAGGCCGCGGCAGTGAATTCGTCAAACTGGTTTCCTGCGGTCAAGCGGCTCACGACACCGAATTGTTGATCGTCGATCCGGAAACCTGTCGGCCCGTCGAATCCGATACCGTCGGCGAGATTTGGATCCGCGGCGAAGGAGTGACCGACGGATACTGGAATCGCGAAGACGAGAATCGATCGCAGTTTCAAGCCCGGCTGGACGCCTCGGTCGGCGATCGAGGAGCGGGCTTTTGTCGCACCGGTGATTTGGGCTTCCGGCACGACGGGTCGCTGTACATCACCGGCCGGCGAAAAGACGTGATCGTGCTGCGGGGCCGCAATCATTATCCCCAAGACATCGAAGCGACGGTTCGCCAAGCCGTCCCCGGTGACGGCGGTCAAATCGCCGCCTTTGCGATCGAAGCCCCCCGCGGGGAAGCCTTGGTCTTGGCCGTCGAATTGCCCCGTCGCAGCGATCGGCACGACTATCCGAACTTCGTCCGCGCGATCCGCCGGGCGGTCATCGAAGCCCACGAAATTGATCCCAGCGAAGTCGTGCTCGTGCGACAGGCCACCGTCCCGCTGACCAGCAGCGGCAAAGTGCAACGCGGCCGATGTCGCGAGTTGTTTTTGGCCGACGAACTCAAAGCCAAACATCACTATCGCCGTGTCTTCGCCGGTGAACACGCCATCTCGCTGCCGGATCTGCCGGATTCGCCGGAGGCCAGCGACCATCAAATGGTGATCGAATCGATCGAAGCTTGGCTGGTCCAGTGGTTGACGCTCCGCGCCGGCGTCACGCCGGGGGACATCGAACTGGACAAACCCTTTGCCGACTACGGTCTGGATTCCATGACGGCGGTCGAACTGAGCGGCGAGATCGAAGACTGGTCGGGCATCGAAGTCACGCCGACCGTCGCCCTGAACTATCCGACCGTGTCGCGATTGAGTCGCTACATCACCGATCAGTGGATCGGACAAGCCGTCGCCCCCCAGGCCGATTCGGCCGGAGTCGGATCCGACGATCACGACGACGAACAAACGCAACCGAGCGACGAATTCATTGACGAACTGGAAGCCGCCGAACTAGAGGGATTGCTCGACGAGATCGAAGGCCTTACCGAAGACCAAATCAACCATGCCCTTGCAGACAAACGAAGTTCCTGATTCCGGCAAGCCTTCATCGGACGATCTTTCCGCACGTCTCTCCCAACTGTCGCCCGCTCAGCGAAAATTGCTGACCCGGCGGCTTGCCAAGCGCGGCTCCGAAGCGACGGAGCAGCCTTCGGAAAATTCTCCGTCGGACCACCGCGTTGCCGATGACACCATCGTGATCGTGGGCATGGGGTGTCGGCTACCCGGCGCGGCGGACCCCGACCGGTATTGGGATCTGATCCGCCGGCATCGGCAAGCGATCGCGGACGTCCCCCCGGAACGCTGGGACCAGAACCGCTTTTATGACGCCACCGGGCGGTCACCGGGAAAGATGTCGGTCAACAAGATCGCCCCGATCGATCAGGTCGACCGTTTCGATCCCGCCTTTTTCGGCATCGCGCCTCGGGAGGCCGCCCGCATGGATCCTCAGCAACGTTTGCTGTTGGAAGTCGTCTGGGAGACGTTCGAAAACGCGGGCATTCCCGCCGAATCATTGGCCGGTTCTCGGACCGGTGTCTTCATCGGCATCGGCGGCACCGACTACAGCAAAGTCCCCAGCCAGTACCCCGATTACTTTGAACAGATCGACGCGCACATCGGGACGGGCAACGCATTGAGCATCGCTGCCGGCCGAATTTCGTATCTGTTCGACCTTCGCGGACCGTCGTTCATCGTCGACACCGCGTGTTCGTCCGCCTTGGTCGCGATTCACAATGCCGCCGCATCACTTCGCAACGGCGAAAGTGACGCGGCGATCGCCGGCGGCGTCAACCTGATCCTTACACCGGAGACGACGATCGCTTTTTCCAAAGCGCGAATGCTCAGCCCCGACGGCGACTGTCGGCCCTTCGACCATGCCGCCAACGGATACGTTCGCGGCGAAGGTTGCGGACTGGTGTTGCTGAAACGGATGAGCGACGCGACTCGCGACGGGGATCGCTTGCTGGGGATCATCCGGGGCACCGCCGTCAATCAAGACGGACGGACCAGCGGCATCACCGCGCCGAGCGGCCAAGCTCAGGTCGCCGTGATCCGCGACGCCCTGGCGGCGGCCCGGCTGACCCCGGACCAGATTTCTTACGTCGAAGCCCACGGAACGGGTACACCACTGGGCGATCCGATCGAATTGGCCGCCTTGGATCAAGTGTTTGCCGGTCGAAGCCCGACGGTCGGGCCCGTTCGCGTCGGCAGTGTCAAAGGGAACATCGGTCACACCGAAACCGTGTCGGGCATCGCGGGACTGTTGAAAGTCTTGCAGATGTTTCGACATCGACAGTTCCCCGCCCAGCCGAATTTCAAAAAGCTGAACGAAAACATCAGGCTCGACGAAAAAAGCATCCGGGTGCTCGAGCACGACGAACCTTGGCGCGACGAGGCCGCGACGCCACGAATCGCCGGAGTCAGTTCCTTCGGGTTCGGCGGCACCAACGCGCATTTGATCGTCCAACAACCGCCGAGCGTCGTCGCCGGGACCACGCGTCACTGGCCCCCGAACGGCCGATCGATCACCGCGGCAACGGCCAAAGGCGAACGCACCGGCAACGGTTCGGCTGAAAACAGTTCCGCCCATCCGCCCGCTCGGCCGGAGGTCCTGTTGCTGTCCGCCCGTGACCCGCAGGCGCTCCAAGCGTTGGCCGGTCGTTACGCCGATCGTGTCGCCGACGCCGACGCGGCGACGCTTCATGACTTGGCCGGATCGACCGCGATTCACCGGTCCGCGTTGTCACATCGCTTGGCCCTGATCGACGATCAAGCCTTTGCGGAACGCCCGGGCGAAAACCTCGCCCGACGATTCCGCTCGATCGCCCGCCAGGAAACGATCGAGACGACCGCCGACACGATTCACGGTCGTCCACCCTCGGGTCGTCGCACGCGGGTGGCGATGGTCTTCACCGGCCAAGGATCGCAGTACGCCGGGATGGGCCGTCGCTTGTTGCAAACGTGCGGCGACTTTCGAACCGCGATCGCGTCGTGTGCCAAAGTTTTGGATCCGCTGTTGGGCGCTCCCCTGCAACAAATCTTGCTGGGCGAAGCCGGCGACTTGAATCACACCTCGCTGGCCCAACCGGCGATCGTCGCGATTCAGTGTGCGCTGGTGGATGCCTTGAAAGCCGTCGGCATCCGTCCCGACGTCGTGGCCGGTCACAGCATCGGTGAGATCGCGGCACTGTATGCCGGCCAAGCCTTCGATTTGAAGCAAGCGTTGACCCTGGCCGCCCGTCGCGGCCGCGTGATGGGGGATCTGCCCGTCGGCGGGACCATGGCGGCGGTGCTGTGCGCGGCCGAGCAAGTTCAAGACTTCATCGAACAATCGGGCTCCGCCGCGGTGATCGCCGCCATGAACGGTCCCGAGGCGACCGTCGTCGCCGGCGACGTCGACGACGTGGATTCGGTGACGACATTGGCCGCACGGGCCGGCGTCGCGACGCGTCGGCTGGACGTCTCGCACGCGTTCCATTCGCCTCGGATGCAACCGGCCGTCGCGTCATTTCAAGACGATCTGGATTCGCTCTTGGGTCGCGCCGGGCTGAACAAGCGGGTGCGGTTCATCTCCTCGCTTCACGGCGAAATCCACGAACAACCCGTCGACGTCGACTATTGGCTACGACACTTGGTGTCACCGGTACGTTTCACCGAAGTCATGAACCGATTGGCCGAGGAAACCACCGACCTGACGATCGAAATCGGACCGCGGCCGCAACTGCTGGGAATGATCGGGCGGGTGAATCGGAATCGTCCCCCGGCGGATCGACAGGCGAACCCGGCTCTGACGGCTTCGATCCTTGACGCCGAGGGGCGTGACCACGCCGGCTGGTTGCGGACCTTAGCGGCCGCTTGGTGCGTGGGGGCGCCGGTGGATTGGCGAGCCGTCTATCGATCGCGACCCTTTCGACGCGTGGATCTGCCCGGCTATCCGTTTCAGCGATCCCGGTACTGGTACGACCCGCCGGCTTTCTCCGGCGGCGGGCATCGCGGGCCTCAGGTTCATCCGCTGTTGGGCAGCGGCCAAAATCTGGCGGTCGGCGGGACGGTCTACTCCGCAACGCTACGCGAAACGTCGCCTCCCTATCTGGCAGATCACGTCGTCGGCGGCAGCATCACAGTGCCGGGAGCCGCCTGGGTCGAAGCGATCACGGTTGCCGCCGAACGAGCGATGCCGGCGAAACCCGTGGGTCTGCAAGACATCCGGCTGCACAAACCCGTCTTTTTGGCGGCGGGAAAATCCGTCAGCGTCCAGACGCACGTGTCCCCGGTCGTCGGCGGCCGTTGTCAAATTCGAATCGCCACTCGCCAGGACGCCGAAGGCGATCAAGCCGAATGGCAAATCTGTGCCACGGCGACGGCAACCGCTTCGATTGACAGCGACGATGTGGACGCCTGGCTTGCGGATTTCGACGGTGAAGATGAACTTTCGCGATGCACTCCGTCCTCGGGGCCAGAAAGCTCTGCGGCGGAAATTTCCCCCGCGAATTTTTATGAACAAGCCGGCCTGGCGGGTTTGACTTACGAACCGTTCTTTCAAACCTTGAAATCGATCCGGGTCGCCGGGACGTCGGGCGCCGGGACGCTACAACTCGACGACGCGCTTGCCGGCGAAGCTCAGCCGTATCGCTTGCATCCGACGATGCTGGACGGTGCCCTGCAGTTGATCGGCGCGGTCGTCCACCAATCCGCGGGACGGTCCGACGAGACGCCGGTCGCGTTGCTTCCCGCGTCGGTGTCCCGTCTTCGATTCGGATCGTCTCGTGAATCGATTCACTCGGTCCGGATACGTCTGACACGGTCCGGTGACAAAGCTTGTGCCGATGTCGTGCTTCGCGACCGGTTCGAACGACTCGTCGCGGTGCTCGATCAGGTGACGCTGAAAAGCTTGCGTCGCCCGGCGAAGGCCTTCAACGGCGATGTTTCCCCCTGGCTTCATCGAACCGACTGGACGATCAGCCGGATCGATTCGCCATCGACGGCGGCGGCGTTCTGTTGGCCGGCGGAGAACGAATCACCCCGAAACGAACGCGACGACGATGCGGCACTTTCCGGTTTGAGGAAAACCGGCGGCGACGACCCGCATTGGATTTGGGTACAGCC
Organism: uncultured Pirellulaceae bacterium; assembly: GCA_964453205.1. Classification (GTDB taxonomy): domain Bacteria; phylum Planctomycetota; class Planctomycetia; order Pirellulales; family Pirellulaceae; genus Crateriforma. The sequence continues at coordinate 50,684 of CAYVRC010000010.1, forward strand.
GGAGATGGTCGACGGGGACGACATCGCGGCGACGACTCATCGCCGGTGTCTGGACTTGACCAAGGCGTTGCAGTCCGCGCTGGACCGACGTCCGCTGCCGCGATTTTCGATCATCACCCGGGCCGCTTTCGTGACCGGTCTCGGGGACCGGGACCGCGTCGATCCGGTCGCCGCCGCGTTGGCCGGGCTGGCGAGATCCGCCGCCAACGAATGCCCCCAACTACGCATCCGACACCTCGACGTCGATCGTCGGGATGCGGATGCGGCCCTGGCGATCGCGGACTGGTTGTGCCCGTCGAGTACCGACGAAACCGAACTGGCTTGGCGTGACGGACAAGCTTTCGCGCCGCGTTTGCGGGTCGCGCCGGGAGGCCTGACTCGGACGGACGATCGGGGCGGACTTGCGACGCCCCGTCGCGGGGAATATCGCATCCGCTTGGACGGCACTCATCGCACCGAAGGGCTGTGGGCCCAGCGGATGCCGATGCTGCACCCGATCGGGGATGAGGTCCGTGTGCGAATCGCTGCGGTGGGTTTGAATTTCAGCGACGTCCTCAAGTCGATGGGCTTGTATCCCGGCATCACCGATCAGGTGGTCCCGTTGGGCATCGAAGTCTGCGGGGTCGTCGAAGCGGTCGGGCCGAAGACGAAACGTCTGACGCCCGGCATGCGGGTCATGGGCGTCGTCCCCCACGGCTTTGCTTCCTCGGACAAGACCAACGAGTATCTGTTGACGCCGATCCCGGCGGGCCTGCGTGACGAAGAGGCGGCCGGCATTCCGATCGTCTTTTTGACCGCGCATCACGCGTTATTGAAAGTCGGTCGATTGGCCGCGGGCGAACGCGTGCTGATTCACGCCGGTGCCGGTGGCGTCGGATTGGCAGCGATTCAGATCGCCTTGACGACCGACGCGATCGTTTATTCGACCGCCGGCAGCGATGCGAAACGACGATTGCTCCGGCAATCGGGCGTGCCCGAGGAAAACATTTTCGACAGTCGTGATCTGGAATCGATCGGTCGAATTCGACGCCAAAGCGGCGGCGTCGATGTGGTGCTGAACTCGTTGCCCGGCCCGTGGATCGACCAGTCGCTCGGTCTGCTCCGCCCCCACGGACGGTTTTTGGAAATCGGTAAAGTCGACATTTACAACAATCATTCGCTCGGACTGTTGCCCTTCCAAGACAACCTCTCCTACAGCGCGATCGATCTGGACCGTTGGCTGCGACAACGACCGGACGACGTTCGCCGGATGTACGACGAAGTGACCGCGTGTTTCACCAACGGCACCTACCAGCCGCTACCGATCACAAGTTTTTCGCTCGGCGAACTGCCCGCGGCGCTGCGGTACATGGCCGCCCGCCGGAACATCGGAAAGGTCGTCGTCACCCCCCCGAAGCTGGACGACGACATCGCGATGTCTGCGGGAACGCACCTGATCACCGGCGGGAGCGGCGCCATCGGCATGGCGGTCGCGCGCCGTTTGATCCAGCGCGGCGCATCGTCGGTCGACCTGATCGGACGTCGTCGAACCGACGATCAAATCAAAGAACTGATCCGCTGGGCACTGGAATACTCCGGTGCATCCATTTGTTATCACCAAGCCGACGTGACCGACCGCGAATCGCTTCGTGCAATCGTCAAACTCATCCGACGTCGCGGCGAACAGATCGTCGGCGTCGTCCACGCGGCGGGCGTGCTGGAAGACGGTTTGCTGCCGAACCAAAACGAAGCTTCGTTGCGACGCGTGCTGCAGCCGAAAGTCGACGGAGCCATGGCGCTTCATCAGGCGACCGAGACGTCGAACTTGTCGTACTTCACGATGCTGGGCAGCGTCGCCAACGTCTTCGGTTCACCGGGGCAAACCAACTACGCCGCCGCGAACGGTTTTCTCGAAGGCTTGGCCGAACAACGTCGCATCCACGGACAACCCGCCACGGTCGTCCACTGGGGCCCCTGGGACAACTCCGGCGGCGGAATGGCGAGCGACGACGCGACGCAGAAAAACGTCCTCGCACGCGGTCTTCGGCCTTTGGATTTTGACGCCGCGGTTGATTTGCTGTTGGATTCCGCCGGCGACGATGACCGGCCGGCCGCGTGTGTCGCGGTCGACGCCGACTGGAGAAAGATGTTGCCCGGCGGCGTCTTGCCTCCATCGCGTTTGCGGGAACTGGGCGAAGCATCGACTGACGCGGCGACGACCGACGGCGGCGGTCCAGATGAAGCTTTCTTGTCACGTTTGAAGGACGCCGAGTCCGACGACGTCAAGCTCACGCTGCTCCGCGGTTTTCTGGCCGACCGATTGGCAAAAATCATGGGGATGTCCGCCGAGTCGATCGACCCGGCGCAGGCACTCGGCTCGCTGGGTTTGGATTCGTTGATGGCGATCGAACTGAAAAACACGATCGAATCCAAACTGAACATCGAATTGCCGATCAGCCGATTCGTCGACGAACCGTCGCTGGAAACGCTCGCCGAGTCGACGCTGGAAAGTTTGAGCTGATTCCAGAGCGACACCGCGTGGTTCTCGTTAGATTCATATGGTGCCACCCATCAAGTGAAATGGTGCCACCCATCACCTGGTTGATTCACTCGCAGGTTCGACAGCACAGGCACCCTGAGTGCCGACATCCGAAAACCCTTTCGAACAACGGACACCCTCCAAGCAGTCCTATGAAAAGCCAAAGTTTGTTCGTATTTCTATTCATGGTTTCCGTCGCCATCGCCTCCTCGGGACAGGAAATTCCACTCGTCTACGACGTCGAGGACACCGGAGAAGCATTTCGGGAACCTGTTTTGCCGACGTTCGATGAGCTTCCGATCGTCCGTTTCTTGCCGGATCCGTTCGAGTGGTCCGACGGAAACGGTCGCTCAACCGAATTTGCGGACTGGAGTCGCCGACGCGCGGAGATACGAGCGGAAATCGAACACTACGGAATCGGAAAGAAACCGCCTCGCCCCCAAGACCTCAGAGCGACTTTCCAAGTCGACACGCTCACGGTGAAGGCGATCGAAAACGGCGAGACGCTCACGTTGACCGCCAAAATCGTGCTTCCCGACGGTGACGGTCCGTTCCCGGCGGTGATCGGAATCGGCTTCGGGGCTGGCAGTGGCAGTCTTCCTCAAGACATTTTCGTCAACCGCAAGATCGCGACCATCGCTTTCGATTTCAAACAAGTCATGGCTCACCAACAAAACCGGGGCCATGAACCGATCAATCGGCTTTACCCGGACCAGACGTCCATCGGCGCTTACAGTGCCTGGTCGTGGGGAATCAGTCGAGTCATTGATGGCTTGGAGCTGGTCGAACGGGACCTGCCGATCGACCACAGGCGTCTCGCGGTCACAGGCTGTTCCTTCGCCGGAAAGATGGCCCTGTTTGCCGGAGCTTTCGACGAACGGATCGCTCTCACCATCGCTCAGGAATCGGGCGGTGGAGGCGCGGCGGCTTGGCGAGTCTCCGAGACGCTCGGGAATGTCGAGACGCTCGGCAAGACGAGCCGGGCTTGGTTCAGCGAAGAAATGTTCCGGTTTTCCGACGCCGTGGCAAAGCTGCCGTACGACCATCACGAGCTGATGGCGATGATCGCCCCCCGCGCCTTGCTGGTACTCGGGAACCCGGACTACGAATGGCTGGCCGATGAATCCGGCTATGTCTCCTGCCGAGCCGCTCACGAAGTTTGGAAGACCTTTGGTGTTCCCGACAGGTTCGGTTTCTCGATCGTCGCCGGTCACCAGCATTGCCGGCTTCCCGACAGCCAGCGACCAGAAGTCGAAGCCTTCGTCGATAAGTTTCTTCTCGGAAAGGCGGACCCCGACACCTCGGTCACCAAGCATCCTTTCGACGACGTCGAGCACGCCGTCTGGTACGACGACTGGTCAACGGGGACGTCAAGTTTTCCCACGCCGGACGAAGACGACCCCGTCGCGCAGAGATCCCTCAAGGACGCTGTCGGACCACGTTTCAAGATCGGCGTCGGCGTCAGCGATCGGGTGATCGAGGATCGCGACGACGCGGCGTTGATTCGTCAGCATTTTCAGATCCTGACGCCGGAAAACTGCATGAAGCCGCAGGCCATCCATCCGCAAGAGAACCGCTGGACCTTTGAGCGGACCGATGCGTTTGCGGAATTCGTCCGGATCCACCGATTGGACATGGTCGGCCATTGTCTGGTGTGGGCGAAAGACGATCGAACAGCCGGATGGATGATGTCGGAAAACGATCAGACAGTGTCTCGTGGGACTTTGCTTCGACGGATCGAAAAACACATCAACACGCTCGCCCGACGCTATGGTGATGTGGTGACGATGTGGGACGTCGTCAACGAGGCGATCGGCGATGACGGCGAAGGTTTGTTGCGTGATTCCGTTTACTCACGGACCTCCGGCATGGATTTCATCGTCACGGCGTTCCGAGCCGCGCGGGCGGCCGATCCTGATGCGATTTTGATCTACAACGACTACAACGGCCACAAACCAGACAAACGCAAAAAGCTGATCGAACTGCTCACGAAACTTCAAGCCGCCGGGGCTCCCGTCGACGCGTACGGAATGCAAGGCCACTTCGAACTCGGTGACAATTCGGTGCCCGAGCTTCGCGAGACATTTGACGAACTTCGCAAACTGGGCATCAAGGTGGTCGTTTCGGAACTCGACATCGACGTCGTCAAGCGTGGCCGGTGGTGGGCTGACGACGGCAAATACCGCGACGAACTGCAGTCGCTCGATCCCTTCCAAGACGGCTTGCCCGCGGAAGTCGAGAAACAGATGGCGGAGCAGTATGCGGAGCTGTTTCGACTTTTCGACGAATACAGCGACATCATCGCTCGCGTTTCGTTTTGGAATCTACACGACGGCCAAAGTTGGTTGAGCGATTTCCCGTGGAAACGAGTCAACCATCCGCTCCTGTTTGACCGAAATCGGCAACCAAAGCCTGCCTTTGATGCCGTCTACGAAGTGCTGACCGAATAACCAATCGGTGCCACCCACCAAATTCTCAATCGATACCATCCAGCAACGGCTCGGCTCAATCGCTTCCGCCCATCAGTCGGTTGACACCGGGGCGGGGCCTGCTAGGATTCAGGTGTTCACCTGTTTTCGTTGAGGGAGGATCCCATGGGTAGAGCCTTGCGTGCCGAATCGTTTCAGGCGTCGGAAATTTGCATCGTTCACACCGTCCAGCGCTGTGTCCGCCGCGCCTTCCTGGCCGGCGTCGATGAGAAGTCCGGAGAGGATTACTCCTTCCGCAAAGAGTGGATTCGACGGCGGATGGAATCGCTCGCCTCTGTTCTCGCTATAGACGTACTGACCTATGCTGTCATGAGCAGCCATATGCACTTGATCCTCCGCAACCGGCCCGACGTCGTGGGCGAGTGGTCGGACCGAGAAGTCGCCATCCGATGGCTGCGTGTTTTCCCGGGCCGCAGGCTCGAAGAACATCTCGCCGAGCCCACCGAGAATGACGTCAACAGGCTGGTCAATCAGCCCGAGCGGTTGGAGGTGATCCGTGAGCGTTTGTCGGACATCTCATGGTTCATGCGGGCCTTGTCCGAGCCGATCGCTCGAATGGCCAACCGCCAGGACGAGTGCACCGGCAGGTTTTGGGAAGGACGTTTCAAAGCGATGCGGATCGTCGACGAAG
>CAYVRC010000011.1:0-53913 GCA_964453205.1 uncultured Pirellulaceae bacterium
CGCCCCATCGCTACCGTATCGTGAAGCCCATCGTGGCCATCGAAGCGACCAGCCCGCCGGCCCGCTTCAACGATCGCGACGAGCCCGCCAAGGACTAGACTTTCATGCCGCCCTTGTGACCGATCATTCGCCTTACTGGACCGAGGCGGTACAGTAAGGCGGCCAACGTGGCTCCGCAAGCTTCCCATCGATCGTCGCAAATCAACGCATGAACGAAATTCACGTCGGCAGCCGTCTGCATTACATTGTCCGTTCGCCGTCCACGTTTCTGCTGAACGTTTCGGTGGCTCAGAACGAACATCAATCGACCCGCGACGAGTCCATCGAAATCGAGCCGTATTATGCGATCGAGGAGTGTGCCGTCGGCCCACTCGGGAATCGACTGCTCCGTGTCAACGCGACGCCGTGCGAATTGACGATTCGCTATCGGGCGACCGTCTCCCTGCACGCCGATGAAATCGACTCGGCGAACGTCGGCGAAGTCGTCTACGAAAACCTTCCCGCCGACGTGCTGGCGTATTTGAATCCCAGTCGCTACTGCGAATCCGACAAACTGTTTCGATTCGCAGCAGAGGAGTTCGGTGATTTGCTGACCGGTTACTCGCGGGTCACCGCGGTTTGCAACTGGACCTATGAACATTTGACTTACACGCCCGGTAGCACGGGGCCGACGACAACCGCTTGTGATGTGATTTTGCAGCGGATCGGCGTGTGTCGAGACTATGCCCATGTCGCGATCAGCCTGTGCCGTGCGTTGGGAATTCCGGCTCGCTACGTTTCCGGATACGCGGTCAATCTCCAACCGCCAGATTTCCACGGGTTCTTCGAAGCCTATCTCGAAGGCCGTTGGTTTCTGTTCGACGCGACGCGATTGGCACCGATCGGGGGTTTGGTCAGGATCGGAACCGGTCGCGATGCCGCCGACGTCGCCTTTGCCACCATCCGCGGTGACGCCCAAAGCACGGGCGTGGAAGTTTGGGCGTCCGAGGAGCAAAGCGGGGACCGCCTGCTGGATCCGGACAATGTTCAGACAGGCATCAGTTCCGCCTAAGATCGACAGGCAAGCGACCGGTCAATGAGTCAAACGCGACTCAGCCAGCGGACTTGAAAGGGTGCCAGGGTGATCGGCTGATCCACCGGGACGGAAAACTCCGCCAACAGGTCATGGCACAATGCCTTGTCGATTCCCGTCCACGAGACCGACTGCGGTTGGTCCGTCAGGTTGGCGATGACGGCGATCGAGTGGTCGACGTCTTTGCTTCGCAACCAGCCGATCAAACCGTCGCCGGCGAGGTCCAGAACCTCTTGTGACGCCGAGGGATGAAACGCGACCTGTCGGCAGCGCACGCTCAAGATTTGCCGAAAGCGAGAAAAGATCCGGTGTGGCAAGTCCGTCGGGTTTTCCAAAGCGGCATTCAGTTCGTCCCGTTGATATTTACGACGATTGATCCGCCGATTCTGTCCGGACGATTCCACCGCCGCCCGATCATTCGGGGTCCCGACCAGACTGTGAAAATAAATCGCCGGAACTCCTTGCAGGGACAACATCAGAATCTGAGTCGCCAGGAACCGCTGCGCGTGATCCTCAGGCGTTGTCGTCGATCGATCGGCCACCGCGTCGACGTACGTGATGTTCAGCTCATAGGGACTTTCGCTGCCGTCGGAATTCGATCGCATGTTGACTCGTCCGCCGTGTCGCCGCACGACCTGGACCAAATGATCAAGACGCTCGGTCGGCACCAGGCCTTCCAGCGGACGCACACCGATACCGTCGTGGCTGGCGGTAAAATTAAAGAAAGTCGTTTCGTCCGTCGGCGGTGACAAGTCGGTCAACCAGGCCTTCAGGATCGACGTGTCACCGCTGTGAATCGCGTCCAACAGCAGCGGCGGCAAACTGAATTGGTAAACCATGTGGGCCTCATCGGTTCCGTTGCCGAAATAGCTGAAATTCTCCGCGTGCGGCACGTTCGTCTCGGTCAACACGATCGTTCCCGGTGCCACGTCGTCCAGCACGGCACGCATCAAACGGACGATCGCGTGCGTTTCGGGCAGGTGGATGCAAGTCGTCCCGGGCTGTTTCCACAAAAACGCGATGGCATCGAGCCGAATGATCCGCGCCCCGCGTCGGGCGTACTCAATCAAGGTCTCGATCATCCTCAGCAACGTCGGCGGGTCGGCGTAGTTCAAGTCGACCTGATCGGCACTGAAGGTCGTCCAAACGTGCTTGATGCCGGCGTCGGTTTCGAAAGGCGTCAACAACGGCAGGCTTCTCGGGCGAACGACCGCGGAAAGATCCGCCGAGGGATCTTGGTCGATGTAAGCCCCGCGAAACTCAGGATCATCGGCCAGGAATCGTCGAAACCAGTCGTGTGAAACCGAAGTGTGATTGGCCACCAGGTCGAACATCAGGTCGAAATGTTGCCCCAGCCTGGCAATGTCGTCCCATGATCCGGCGTCGGGATCGACCGCCAAGTAATCGGTGACCGAAAACCCGTCGTCGCTGGTGTAGGGACAAAAAGGCAACAGATGGACGCAGCGGATCTGCTTTTCCAACTTCCGATCGAGCAGAAAGCGACGCTGGGCCTCGAGTGACGCGACGCCGTCTTCGCGAATCTGATCCGCATAGGTGATCAGGACGACGTCGCCTTCGTCCCATAGCGATCGGCTACCCGCCCGCGTCGACGCGGAAGCTTGCAAGGCACGAAGACCATCGGCCAACACCTCCGGGACATGTCCATAAATGTCACGAATGATCGTATCGTACGTTTTGCTCATGCTGGTCTTTACTAAAGATTCTCTTGGCCGGTGAAATTCGTGACCAGGGCCCGAAGCTTTCGACGCAGGACGCTGTAACTGAAGAAGGCTTTGCCGATCTCGTAATTGAAATCGACCATTTCCTCGCGGTAGCGATCGTCGCGGATCACGCGTTCGACTTTGGAAACCACGTCTTGAGTCAGGTAACCGTCCATGGCGATGACTTTGGCCCCCTTGGGTTCAATGTCGGCCACAAAAATCGAATAACGATTCACCAAAACCGGCTTGCGATAATAAAACGCTTCCAGCAGTGCATTGCCGAAACCTTCGTAGATGCTCGGGTACGTGATGAAATCGGCTTGCGAATACGCGTCGGCAAGCGTGTAGATCTTTCCACCGCGTTCGTTGAAGCCGCGTTTGTCGCCGACCTGTTCGTCCGCCAGTCGCATGTCGACGCCGCTGGATTCGGCCAGTTCTTTCAACGCGACCAAGTACTCGTTGCCTTCGTCCCCGCTGGCGTGAGAGATGACGAGTTTGCATTTGTCGTTCTTCAATGCCGCGACCAACGCGATCGAATGCTCGATGCCCTTGCGAGGAACGACACGCGTGGGCTGGAGGAACAAGATGTCGTCGTCGCCCAGGCCGATGTCACGCCGGAAATCGAGGACGTATTCATCGGGTTGCGGCGGCTCGTTGTCGAAATCCAAAACGTTGGGAACCAACGTCGATGAGACGCCGCGACGGTGCGACAGGTCTTCCTGTGCGAACGAATTGATCGTGACGTTCTGGATCTGCGGCAGGGCGGGCGGAAAAGCCATCCACAGCATGTCGGTGACCGCCGAGACACTGAACCGGTCACGCTCCCAATAAAAATCGTGGTGGTGGGCGATCGTCGGAAAGCCGGTTTCCGCGATGAAGTTGGTCAGCGCGACGCCCAGGGGAATGTTCATCGGGATCGTCAAGGCGTTCTGAACGATCAGCAGATCCAGATTGAACCGCCGAGTGAACTCATACAACGTGCCTTTCAAGTAATCCGCCAGCGTATAAATCCTTTGCGTCACGTCCGGCGTGCGGGTGCGGGTCCCGAAGGCGCGTCGATTGATCCACTGAATATCGGGGTGACCGAAATAAGCATGCGGAACGACCATCGAACTTTCGCCGTCACGATCGCTCAGCCCGGAATACCAGTAGCTGACGTGACGATGGTCCCAGAGCACCTGCGCCCACTTGGCACTTTCCAGCGACACTCCGTCGGTTCCGCTGAACCGCGTGCCGACAAATCCGATTTGAACGCCCATGGTGTTTGAAGCTTTCGAGGAGACTCTGGAGCGATGATGACAAGCGAGGAGCAGGCGTCAGGCGAGCGGGGATCGAGCGTGTCGGCGGCCGAGCGGTCGGTCAGACACAATCTAACAACTGAGTCAGAGCGGTCACTACGACGTCGGGCTTTTTCCCATCGCATCGCGGGTCGCCGACGCGACGACGCAGGCTGCGGCGATCGCCGGCAAACCAAGCCGTCTTGAGCCCCGCCTGACCGGCCGCCCAAACGTCGTTGAGTCGATCGTTGCCGACATACAGCGTCTCCCCCGCCGAGATCCCGCGACGATGAAGCATGGCTTTCAAAAATTCGAAAAGTCTTGGACCCGGCTTGGATTGTCGAAAACGGTTGGAAAACACACACAGATCGAGGTCGAAGGGGCCACGCATCAGCGGTGCCCCGCAAAGCGATTCGATCAGATCGATCGTAAACACCTGAGCGTTGCTGACAATGCCCAGCGGAAACCGGTCGGAAAGTTGCCCGAGCACTTCGGACGCACCGGGCATCGGCCAAGTCGGATTCGCCAACGCTTCGAATTCGTCGGCCGCGCGGACGAGACGACCGGTGCCGGGCCGCGACGCGGAATCCCCCGCGACAGAATCGTCGCCGAAAGAAATGAGACCCTCGCGGCGAAACAGTTCTCGCCAGACGTTGACGATCTCGATTTCGGGGTACGGTCGCTGACGGCTGCGTCGGGCGTCATTTTCCGCCGCGATCGCTTGGCGCAGGTCGGAGTGGGTCGGCGCGACGTCGGCCGGCACCCCCAGTGACGCCATGACCTGCTGCATCGGATCTTTGAGCGATGCGTCGCCCGGCGGATCTTCCGCCGTACCGACTTCGCCGCTGCCGCTGATCAGCAGCGTCCCGTAGACGTCAAACACGACGGCGCGGATGCCGCCGATCCGACGCAGGATCGGTTTCACGTCGGTGGGGAGGGGCCGCATGGGTTGTTGCCGCGTGACGACGGCGGACGTCCAGTCCTTGGGGTCAGTCATATCGATTCGAAGGTCTCCGTGCGACAGGGATAGAAAACGTGTCGGCCCACGATCGTTTCGAAACCGACGCCGGCGTGGGCTGGCGGGAGGACGGGTTCATCATTGACCGATGACAAGACCGCCTGATAAGCCACTTGAAGCTTGGCGGCTTGAGCATCCAGACTGTAGAACTTTCGAATCAGGTCCTTGTTTCGCGCGATGCGATCGTGGATCGTTCGCGTCGGGGGTTCGGTCAACGTCTTGATCAATTCACCGTTGGACTGCCTGCACGCGAGATCGAAGCCCGGATCCGAAGCACTCCGGTGCAAGACTTCGATTTGCCGTGACGGCGTCAACTCGGCGAAGTCGATCCGATCGGTGTCTTCGCCGGCAGGATCGGATGACGGAGAGTCCAGTTGTTTCAGAAACGCCTCGGGCAGGCCGGCTTGGGCTTCACGCAGGGCGTCCCGGTACTCGCGTCGCGTCTGGGAAATCCACCGGGCGTCGCCTGGAATCGACAACCGATCGTAGCCCTCGGAAAGGTCGATCCCGGCCGCTTCGAAATCGTCCGCGACGCCCGGGATGCGACGGGCGATCACGCGGCGATCGGCCAACCAAGGTTCCAAAAAGACCATGCCGAAGCCTTCCGCCACGCTGGTCGACAACACGAATTCGGCGGCGTTCAGGTTGTCGGCGAAAGACACCTCGGGGTGGTGGCCGGCATCGAAGACGGCCCGCGGCGCGACCTCGGCGGCGACCCGTTTCCATCGCTGATAAGAACGCTTTTCGACCTCCGTCGTCGGTCGCAGCGTGATGCCGGTGAAAGTGCCCGGGTCCAGCCAACGAGACAGCAGCAACCATTCGCCCAGGTTCTTGCGGCGAATCCCACGGACCGGGTACACGCACCACCTCGCGTCGCCGGGCAAACCGAACGCGTCACGGACGACCGCAAGCGAACGCCGACGGTGGGCTTCGTCGTCGGGCGAATCGGTTGCGTCCTCCGCAATCGCGACGTGCGAATCGACGACCTGCAAATCGACGCCGTTGGGGATCACGTGCAAACGTCGCTCCGGGATCCCCAAACACTGAAAGATCGTCCGATCCGATCGCGTCAGCGTCGCTTGGTGAAGATGTTCCGCGGTGGGATACAAGATCGCGTCGAGCGCGGCAGGTGTCTCGGCGGGGCCGCCGTCGATCGATCCGGCGTGAATCAGCCTCAACGTATTCGCCGGCCGGCAATCCTCGGCAAAGTCGTGGACTTGCAAAAGCGATCGCCAACCCTCGTCGGCCAATCGCCGCACGACATTCGCGGCAGCGGTGTTTTTGCCGAGGGAATGGTTGTGCCAATGAAGCACCGTCCGATCTCGACCCAACTGATTCGCTCGCAGCAGCTGATCGACTTTGGCGTGCAGTTCGTCGGATTTCTCCGCAAGGTTGCGATCGCAAGACCCTTCCACGTCGTCGTAGTCGAAACCGGGAACGATGTGATGCGACACCAAAGGCCACACGTCGTCATCAATCCCCGAACAACGGTGACCGGAAACCAGATGCACCGCGGGCGGCGTGTCCAGCCGCCGGAGTGCGCGAACGTGATTGCAGACGACCTGCGTCACGCCGCCCCGTTCGAAGTGGCAATGCAGGACAACGACGCTGTAGTTTTCCAAAATGCTAATCGGCTTTCCGATTCGGTTTGCGTCGCGGGATCGGCACGATCGATTCCGGATCGAAGCGTTCCAGTCGGGGCAACGTCGTCACGACTCCCTCCGGTGGAACGTCTTGTTTGGCCGTCCAGACGATGCCGTTCAGGATCAGCTTTCGCAGATCTTCGATTTTCCAACTTCGATAGAAATGTGGCATCACGATCCCGAAACCACGGCCGCCGTCTTGTCTTTGAATTCCCCAGGCGACGATTTGCGACTGGGGATCCTCCGGGGGCAACATCGACGTGGCGAACGGCAAGACGCCGGCGGCCATGCGGTTGTCGTCGGGGCCGAAATAATTGTTGATGTAGGGTTCGTCGTGCAGCGTGAAAGGCTTCCAACCTCGGGAAACCGGATGCTCGGGCGAAGCCTTTTCGATCTTTGCGGCTTCGAAAATCCGCGCGACCGAACGGTGATGCTCGCAGCGGGTGGCGAAATAGCCGCCCATCCATCCCAGCAGCGGGTGCTGGCCCTCGGGACCGACATCCTTGGCTTCCAGGCCGTTGGCGTAATGGAGGCACACGATCCCGCAACCACGATCCATCATTTGCGTCAGATCCGCCAAGATTTCGTCCGTCCCGCCCAGCCGCATCGGCGGAAACATGTCGCCGATGAAGACCACGCTATCCACCCCGGTTCGCTGATCCTCGGCGGGCCAGCCGATCGAAACGGTCGCGGCGATCGCCGGAGCGTTTTCTAAATTGTTCAGACAGTGCGCCACCAAGCGACCGCCGGCGGCGACCTCATGGCTGCCCGGCGGATGCGAACTCGGACCGACGACGACCAGGACACGCTGGGCGGCGGAGCCCGAACCGGCGACCGCGGCACCGCGTGGCGACGGCGACTGGGCGACTGCGAAACTTTGAAGCGACGCGATGACAATGATCGTTGCGATCAAGAATTGGCTTTTCATGGGGTCAAGCTTAGCAAACTTTTCCCGCCGACCCTGCCACGCCGACAGCCGGCATGATGTAAAATTTACATCCCGTCCACCAAAGCCTGCCCATGAAATCGATTTTCCTGCCGTTCGTTGTCGGTCTTCTCGTTGTCGATCACGTTGCGGCGAAAGAGCCCATCTTTGACGCCGCCGGGGCGGACCGCTTTTTCCAAACCGAAGTGGCACCTTTGCTGGTCAATCGTTGCCTGGAATGTCACGACCCGTCGTCGCGTGAAGGCGGCTTGGATTTGGCACGGCGGGAACACGCGTTGGCCGGCGGCGACAGCGGCGAAGTCTTGGTCGCCGGCAAGTCCGACAAGAGCCGGCTGTGGCAGTCGGTCCTGTCCGACGAGATGCCACAGGACCGAGACCCGCTGAGTAAAAGCGAGAAGGCGACGCTGAAAAAATGGATCGATTCGGGGGCCGCTTGGACCGTCGATTACCTGGATCCGGCCGTTTACGGCGGCATCCATCAGCACGACGAATTGTGGGTGCGTCGACTGACGATTTCTGAATACGTCGAAACGATTCGTGAATTGTTCGGCATCGACGTGCAGGAACTGGCACGACAATCCTTGCCGCCGGATGCGCGTGCCGACGGTTTCCGAAACACCGCGTACAACCTGACCGTCGATCTGAAGCACGTTCAGGCCTATGCCTCGATCGCCGAAGTCATCGCGGAACGTGCCGATGTCGCCAAGCTCGGCAAGCGTTTCCACAAGGGGACCAAGTTCATCGACAAGGACATGCGGGCGCTGGTCGAAAGCATGGGCGAACGGATTTATCGCGGGCCGCTTCGCAAAGACGAGATCGCGTCGCTGCGGGGAATCACGACGACCGTTGCCGCGGCGGGCGGTGACTACGAGGAAGCGGTTCGATAGCTGTTGATCGCGATGCTGCAATCACCGCGGTTCATCTATCGCGTCGAAAAACAAGTCGCCGACGGCAAACTGCACGACGTGTCGCCTTTCGAATTGGCTTCGCGACTGAGCTATTCGATTTGGGGCGGTCCGCCGGACGATGAACTGTTCAAGGCCGCCAAAGCCGACCGGCTGAAAACGGAAAAGCAGGTTTCCGATCAAGTCCGACGGATGCTTCGCGACAAACGCGCCAAACGGCAATCCGAAAGATTCGCCGACCAATGGTTGAACCTGAACCGGCTGCGGAACATGCAGCCCAGCGAGGAACGGTTTCCCGACTGGAACCGCGACTTGGCCGACGACATGCGACGGGAAACTTTGTCGTTCTTTCGCCACGTCGTGTGGGACCAGAACCGTCCGCTTGCCGATCTGTTGTCCGCCCAGGTGTCCTTCATGACTCCACGGTTGGCCGAGCATTACGGCATCGAAGACTTGCCCGGCGGAGACGCCGACCGGCCCGATTCGATCGCCCGGGTGGACTTGTCCGAGACGCCCCAGCGTGGCGGTTTGTTGACGCACGGCAGCGTGCTGACGATCGGCGGCGATGAGGCGTCGATGGTCACGCGAGGCTTGTTCATTTTGAACGACTTGTTGTTCAGCCGGGTCGGCGACCCGCCCCCGGGTTTGGACACGACGCCGGTACCGCCCAGCCCCGGTCGCTCCCACCGTGCGATCGCGATGGAGCGCGTCCGAAACGTCTCTTGCGGCGGGTGCCATGCGAAATTCGAACCGTTGGCGTTCGGTTTGGAACGCTACGACGGTCTGGGTCGCTATCGTTTGGTCGACCATCAAGGCAACGACAACCGCGAAGACGGTGAAATCCTCTTTCCCGGCGATGCGGAACCGGTGAAGTACGAGAGCAGCGCCGAAATGATGCAGCTTTTGGCAAGCAGCGATCGAGTGGCCAAGGGGATGACACGAAAAATCACCCAATTCACCCTCGGGCGTCCGTTGGTCCTGGCCGACATGCCGTCGGTCGACCAGATTCATCGACGCGCCGGAAAAAACGGCGGCACGTACGCCGCGACGATCGAGGCCGTCTCGGTCAGCGACTTGATGCGAAAACAAAAGACTTTCAAGAACGAAAGGAACCTGCCATGACTGAACGAACCACAGGGCCGCGACGCCCCATCGCACGGCGTACGCTGTTGAAGACCCTCGGATCGGTGACGATCGGGTTGCCGCTGCTGGAAGAAATGATGTTGTCGACCGCGACGGCGTCGCCCGCCGCCGACGTTCCCGTACGAGCCTTCAACGTGTTCTTCGGGCTGGGCATTCCCGCGCCGCTTCAAAAGGAGGGTTTCAAGGGGGTCTTGGAGCCGCTCAAGCCGCTTTCCGAAAAACTGTTGATCATGCGGAACGTCGACCAAGTCCGCTGTGATCAGTCGGGCATCAACGCCCACTTCGACGGCGCGAGCGGTGCCTTCACCGCCGAGCCGCCCGGCGGCGAAGCCAAGTCCGGCGGCCCGTCGATCGATCAAGTCATCCGCAAGACGCATTACCTCAAGGGCATGCCCGCCGGCATGGTGCCGACGCTGGTCGGCGGGACGTTCTTTCGACGCAGTCGTGTCAGTCGTTACGTCCACAGCTACAACGAGGACGGCACGGTCGCCGCGACCATGCAAGAACGTCCCCGAGACTTGTTCGATCGCGTGTTCGGTCGCGTGGAATCGGCCGGCCGAGACGAAAGCGATGCCCGCGAGCGACGCTTGCGAAAGAGCGTGCTGGACAGCGTCGTCGATCAATACAAACTTTACACCGGGCCGTCGTCGCCGCTGGGAAGTGCGTCGCGGGGGCGTGTCGCCGATCACCTGGACCGCATCCGCGAACTCGAACAACGCGCGTTCTCCATGACGCGTGGCCAGACCGGGGCACCGGAAATTCCGCCGCCTTCGAAAATCAAACACGGCGGCTTGGCCGATCCGGGCGGCGAAGGCATCGACATCACGTTGGACGAACTGACCGGCGAATGGCGTTTGATGGCGGAACTGTACGCGTTGGCCATTCAGTTGGACCGAGTGCGATTCGGTTCGTTGACCTTTCTGGCCGCCGGTGAACGCATCCGACTGACGGGCGATTACAAGTACGACGGCAAGCTTCGTCACCGCTTCGACGACGCGGCACGCTTGAAGAAATCGGGCAGCGGCGGTTGCAGCCACGAATGGTGGCACCAATTCAGGGAAAACAAGGACAACGAAGAGTTGCGGGCCCATGCGCACCTGAAAATGCGCGAGATCGCGTTCTTCCTTCAGCAGTTGGACGGGGTCACCGAAGCCAACGGAAAGACGATCCTGGAAAACAGTTGCATCACGGTTTCCACGGAGTCGGGCGACGGACGCCACAGCGATCCGAAACGTGAATTGTCGGGCGTCTTTCACGCCATCACGTCGGCCGGCGGACGCTTCAAAACCGGTCAGATCATGGACGTCGGGCACGAAGGCCTGGACGTGTACAACACGATGCTGACGGCCATGGGCGCGAAGCCGACGTTGGGACCGAAAAAACGCGATTCGTCCGCGGTGGATCAAATCCGCGCCTGATCCGACCGGTCATCGCGTCACGGTCATCGCGTCACGATCATCGCGAAAGCCGCGTGAACGATTGCCAGCACCAACAGAATCAGCGACAAGGTGCCGTGAAGGACGACCCAAGCCCGCAGGCGAAACTGTAAAACGAATTGCTCGTCCCAATCGTCGCGATGCCGAACCAACGCGGTCAGTCTGTCCAGCGAACGTCGGCCCTCCTGATCGACGTAGCGATTCAGTTTGCGCAAGCCCATCAATCGCCCACGGCGAGGCCTGTCACTTTGCACCAGCCGCGAAAGTGGCGACGGCTTTTGGGCGAAAAACGGCTGAAGCGTTTGGTCGAAATGCTGACGAATCAGGTCGCCCGAGGGCGTCGCGGCGATTTCCCGAATCACGCTTTCGGCCGCAACCCGGATGTCTTCACGACACCAGCCGACTTGATCGAAACGATGCCGGCCTTCGATCGCGGTCAGGCGTTTGGGGATGGTTCGGCTGGCAAAAAGTCCGTAAAAGCCGCTCAACGAGACGGCCACGAACAGGATCGAAAGCGTGCCTTCCAAGACGCCCCCGGCCAGGAGCGTCGGGACGTGCAGGACGTAGACGAAAACCGCGAACGCACCGGTGTAAAGGTGAACCTGAGTCCAAGTGCTGACGTTCCCCAGCGGCAACACCGGCAGGCGACGTCGAACGCCCAATAGGATCAGCAACCCCAGACAGCCCAGCAAGGCCCATCCGGTCAACCAGCGGACGTCGGCAAGACCTTCGCGTTGACCCCAGACCAGTGCGCCCGTCACGGCGATGACCGACAGCGTGATCGCGACGGCGATTTGTCGGCGACGGCGAAAGGAGACGCCCGAAAACCGGCAGGCGGCTTCCACGATGCCGTTGTCAAGAACGGCTCCGGTGCATTCGATCGTTTCGCGGCGGTCAGGGCTCATCGTTCAGCTTCGCTTATCCAACCATCGTTCCAACGGATGCGATTCGCTCAAGTCGATCCGCACGAGCGCGTCATGCGGACAAGCGGCGACACACGCGGGACCGCTGGGCATGTCGTTGCACAGGTCACACTTGGCGGCCTTGGTGATCGGCTTGCCGCTTTTTTGATCGGTCAGGGCGCGGCCCTTCTGGTCACAGATCTCCACCATGCGGATGTTGTCGTACGGACAAGCACTCGCGCACGTCCCACAGCCCACGCAGATCGGTTCGTGAACGCCGATCACGCCGGTCGTTTCGTCACGGACGATCGCGCCGGTCGGGCATCCGATCATGCACACCGGATCGGTGCACTGCATGCAGGCTTGGACGAATTGCAATCGATCGTGACGCACGCCGTCTCGGACGAAACGCGGGTTTCCGCCATGGTTGGCCGCGCACGCGGTCACGCAGTCGTCACAGCGGGTACAGCGATGCAGGTCGATCACCATCGCGGATCGGCCGTTGTTCAAGCGTTCCTGGACGATGAACTCCAACAGCGACGTCGATTCCGTTTCGACGGCGACTGGCAACGCCTCGGTTTTCGATCCGGTCGACGCCAGCATCAGCCGCGAGATTTCCGCCGGCAGTTGTTCGCGTCGGACGTAAGGCAGAATGTCGGCCGCGAACACCTCGACGGGGATATGCAAGGTGTCCAAGAATCCGACCGCGCGGAGTTGGTTGGCGACGGTTCGCGGCGGCACGTCGGTCGGACGTGTGGCGTTGAAGGCGATTTCCGACAAGCCAAAGACTTGACCTTTGCCCAGGTAGGCGGTCGTCAAATATCCGTCGCCGTGCCGCCGGCAAAGTCGACCAAAGCCCGCGCGGACGATGATCAGGTCGGTCGGGTTGCGGCCCTCGTCGGTCACCAGCGGTTCGTTCTCGATCTGTTCGCGCGGGGAAAGCTGACGCAGATACTCGTGGTCGCTGTTCCAAGCCACGCGGCCACAGGACCGCAGCGTCGTCGCCGCGGCCACGGCGGCCAGTCGGTCTTCTGGGATGGAGCCGAGCAACGGGACTTCACGCAGGTGAAGCGGCAACCACTGTTTTCGATAATGCGATTCCAATTCTGCGGCGAACTTCGGATCACTGCGGAGCAAGTTCAAACCTTGCCAGCGGATTTCCAACAAGGTCGCTTCGGCTTCGGCGATCACGGTGGCCGTTCGTGGCGAACGGTACATCGCGGCGACTTCGCCGAAAAGTTCCCCGGGGCCGAGCGTGACCGTTTCGCCGGCTTTGATGACGGCGTCAAAATCTTGCAGAAAAATCGTTTGCCGGCCGTCCACCTCGCCCAGCTCCGCTGCGGCGCCCGGCTCCGCCGCGGCGTCCGGCTTGCCCGACGGAGACCCTGACGTGCGACGCTGGACGGGAACGACGTCCTCGGGTTTTCGCGTTTCGGGAAATTCGCCGGGCCGAAAGAACTGCCACAGGGCTTCGGTCCAAGATACCGGTCGTGGCTCTTGGCGACCGAGTCGTTCGCCGGCCAACGAGTCGATCACCACCGCGACGCAGCCCGACAGGACCAAGAACGCGCTGCTTCCGTAATCACCCTCGCGGACGATGACTTCGCCGGGTTCGCAGCGACGCAGGCGGCAATCGTTTTTGAGGATTCCTTCCAGCGGCGTCGAACGCGGGAAGGCGGCGGGATCCAACGAGGCAAAAGGTTGACGCGACCGCAGATAAGCGACATCCGAATCGCTCATCAACGGGTCCATCGGCTCGTCCCAACGCCGGGGCCGAGGCAACGCGATCACTCCCGAGTTGTCCATGCCGGTTGCTAACGGGGATGGCAGGCGACCGTCAAGATCGGTTCGCCGCGTCGCAAGGGAGTTTCACACCGGCGGAAAGTCGCCCCGGCGATCCAGACACCTCGGTCGGCAAAACTCAAGACGACAACACGGTGCAAGTGCAACTCGCTGTGGCCACCCGCTTGCCGCGCCCGTTCAAGATCTCGCACTCGACGAACCCGATCCGCAAACCACGTTCGATCACGGTCGCATGCGCCGTCAGAGGTCCGTCTTTGAGCGGGCGGATGAAGCTGACCTTCATCTCGATCGTCGCGAAGTCTTCGCTTTCCAGCAACGTCCGTCCGAACGCGATGCCCATGGCGGCATCGGCCAAGGCACTGATCAGTCCGCCGTGAACTCGCCCCATCGGATTGTGATGCTGCGGCCCACAGTCGATGTCGACGGTCGCGGTGCCGACGCCCTGTTCACGTTTTTTGTCGTCGATCGGCCGGACGTCGAACCCGACCAGACGAGAAATCGGAGCGTCAGCGAATCTTTCAGCGGAGGTCGTCATGGGTCGATCAAGCAAGTGGGCGAATCAGTAAACGTACTGTAACCCGAGGTGAATCCCGTGTACGTAAAAGGTGTCCGTCCGCAGGCTCGGCGAAGGATTCATCGCACCGGTCGGCGGATCGGACAGGTTCACCGCCAAGTCGGGGTCGATCATTCCGGAAACCTGGAGCGCGTCGGTCATCGCGATCAGGTGATAGCCGACTTTGACGTCGAAATGCGGAAAGCGGTGCCAGCCGAGCGACAGGTCCAATTCGGGAACCCAGCCGAAAGCGTGGTCGACGATTTCGCCTTCGTTGGTGTCCTGCACCAGCAAGCCTTCGCCCAGCACGGCCGACACCCCGCCGTTGCTGGTCACCGTTCGGCCGCGTCGCGTCGCCGATCGACGCAGCGATCCGAAACCTAGCTTCGCCAAGCCGTTGAACGTCCAACAACCTTCGCGGACTTCCGTCGCGATTCCCAATTGACCGCCGTGAAAGTCGTTTTCGGCATCGAAAGAATCACGCACGTCGATGATCGATCCGAGCGGCGCGAAATTATCGTTGGTCGATGTGGAACTGGAACCGATCCGCAAGGATTCGTCCAGTCGCATGTACTGGTAACCATAAAGCACGTCGATCGAACCGGCAAAACCGTGCAGCCAAGGCTGATGAACCGAGACGTCGCCGCCGAACACGTTGCTGTCCCCGCTGATCTGGACGCTGCCGAAGGCGCGATCGGGAAAGGCGATGACTTGAGTTTCACTCGCCGGCGTGACGCCGTCACTGACGTCAAAAAAAGGCCGGGTCAGCACGGCAAAGTCGTTCTCGTCCGCGGAAAACCCGAACGACTCTTCCGCCGCCGCCCAGATTCGGAATTGCAAACTGCGACGGTGCATGTCGTCCAGCCACGTCCCCAGTGTCAAACGTCCGCCGACGGTGACGTCTTTCAAGACGGTGTCACCACCGACCAGGGTCACGGTGTCGCCATCGTCCAAATTGCCCGTCGATCCGGTCGTCAACAGGGGCGGCAAACGATCACCACTGCGGTACATCGCCAACAGGTCCAACGATCCGAACCAACGACACGGGTCCAGGCTGATCGTCGCGTTCGGTGCGCAAGCCGAACAGCCGTCACAACCCATCGCGTCACAACCGCCCATCGAATCGCAACCCAACGTCTCCAACCCACACGCCGGTTCGCCGCCGCAAGAGGTTCCGTCGCACACCAAGCTGTCGCAACCACAAACCGGTTCGCTGTAGAAAGCCGCATCGCTGTAAGCCGCCGGTGCGACCGGCGGCGTCTGGCCGAGCGGTTCTTGGTACGTGACGACCGAGACTTCGTCGGCCTCTCGAAGTGTCGGCGATTCGGACGTCCGAGGATGCCCGACGGGCGAAGGTTCGGCGGCGGTCGGATGACCGGGCGACTGATACACGCCGCGATCGGGCTTCTTCATCCGCACCGACTGAGCCGTCACGGGGGCGGACACCGACAGCAGCAGGCAGAACGAAAAGGCGATACGAAGCGGACCGGGCTTGATGACCGAAACGAGGACCGAACCCACGGCGGAGGCGGTCGACGAGCGGCGGTGTTGGCTGAGTTTCATCGGACTTCGGCTCGAGTTTTTGGGACGCAAGCTAACCGTGGCGGCGCGGAATCGGCCGCGCCAGGCATGCTCTACCCTCCTATTTCGACTCGACCGGTCGTGCGGATTAAGCAAATTCGGCAAGGTTTGCCGGTTAGGCCGTTCGGATCAGTCCTTGATTGTTGGCCTGCCACAACGAGCGGTGGTTCAGATCCATCGCCGTCAGCCACCCGCCGCCGTAGGCATACGTGTCCAAGCAGATCAGGTGGCCCAGATCCAGCACCTCGCCTTGGCGGTTGGCCGTGTGCCCGACCACCGCGGTTTTCCGGTTCAAGTGACGCGGCGGGACGCCTTGGGTCAAGGAATGCCAACGCAGCAGATCGACGGGCTGATGAGACAACGGCAAACTGGCGTCGTAGGCCGCGTGGGTGAAAAAATACGCGTCGGATTCGAAATAATCACCCAGCGTTTCGAGGAACTGATGGTGCTCGGGCGGCAAGAAATCCAGATCGCCGTTGAACCCGTAGCTGTCCAGGGTGTCGACGCCGCCGTGCTTCAGCCATTGGTGGTGGGACGTTTCACCGCTGACGACCTCCAGCATCATTTCCTCGTGGTTGCCCATCAGGCACACCAACCGCGTCTGGCCGCCCAGTTCGATCAGCCGATCGATCACGCCTCGCGAATCGGGGCCGCGATCGACGTAGTCGCCCAGTGTCACGATCAAATCCTCCGGGCCCGGTTCGATGGCGGCCAGCAAAGCATCCAACGCGACGCTGCATCCGTGAATGTCGCCGATGGCAATTAAACGATCGCTCACAAATGACCACTTTCAAGAAAAGACGGTGCGGTAGGGATGGGGGACGTGCGAAAAAAGGCCTCCGGCCAACTTCGATGCCCAGAAATGTATCGGCTGCAACCGGGATACCCAACGGGCGGGGCTGGGTACAACAGCGGACCGCTGACGTTTTCAAGACATCGAAAATGGCGTGAAACCGGATTCTCATTGCATGCAACCGTGGCTCGGGTAAGACTGTTTACATGGCGACCAACGTTCCCCCCGCTGCCCCGTCCGACTCGGAAAACGCCGCGTCTTCACCGGCGGTGCCCGACACCCCCCTCCGGACGGCCGCCGGCGATCCTTCTTCGCCGCCCGTCCCGCCGCGGCGCGTCGATGGGGAACTGGACGCTTGGGACGAAGATGTTTTCGAGGACGAGTCCTGGCTGACCAGCGATCGGACTTCGATCGTCGTGACCAGCATTGTCGCCCACCTGATCGTCGTCTTGACCTTGGCCCTGGTCCAGCTTCACAGCCCCCCGGAGGACAAAGTCGTGCTGGTCGCGCCGCGATCCGAGCCGACCGTCGAACCGATCCGCTTGATGGACCAAATCGAATACAGCGAAGATCCCAGCGAGACGATCGGTGCCGACGGCTTCGGCGAAGCCGCCCCGGCCGACGCGTCGGCGGAGTTGTTCGCGGAGATCGCCGAAGTGCCGGCGCTGATCGATCAGGAACCCGTCGATTTCGGGCAGGTCTCGGCCAGCCGGATCCTGTCGCAGCCGGCCGCGCCGATGGACCGACTGTCCGACCAAAAAGGCCGTGTCGGCGAAGGGACTCAGGGAGCCGCCGGAGCGATCGACCGACTGACGTTCGAGATCTTGAAATCCATGGAGGAACGTCCGACGCTGGTGGCTTGGCTGTTCGATCAAAGCGGTTCACTGAACCGTCAACGCGCCGAGATCATCGGACGCTTCGATCGCATTTACGAGGAACTGGGGATCGTCCGAGCCAACGAAGAACGTTTCCGGGATCGCAAGACCGACAAAATCCCGCTGCTGACCTCCGTGGTCGGTTTCGGGAAAGACGTGCGGCTGTACAACGAGAAGCCGAGCGATGATTTGGAACAGATCAAATCGATCATCGATTCCATCGAAGTCGATTCGTCGGGATTGGAAAAGGTCTTCACCGCGGTCGAAGAAACGGCCAAAGAGTTTCGTCGCTATCGGCGAGATTCGGGAGACGGCCCACTTCGGAACGTGATTTTCGTCGTCGTCACCGACGAACGAGGCGACGATGCGGATCGCCTGCAAGCCGCGATCGACAGCTGTCGAAAAGGGGGCATCCCGGTCCACGTCATCGGCGTCCCGGCACCCTTCGGACGCGAGCATACTTTCGTGAAATACGTCGATCCGGATCCGCGTTTTGATCAGTCCCCCCGCTGGGCCGAGGTCGATCAAGGCCCCGAAACCTTGCTGCCCGAACGCGTCCAGGTCGGGTTTACCGCCGAATTCGAGGAAGAACCGGCGATCGACAGCGGATTCGGACCTTACGCGTTGACGCGACTGTGTTACGAAACGGGTGGCATCTACTTCACCGTTCATCCCAATCGCAAACTCGACCGGGCCGTCAATCGCGGCGAAGTCGAAGCCTACGCGTCGGACCTTCGCTATTTTTTCGACCCCGAGGTGATGAAACGTTACCGCCCGGACTACGTTTCACCGCGCGACTACCTGGAACTGGTCGGCGGCAACCCGCTGCGTCAATCGCTCATTCGCGCCGCGCGGCTGAAACCGGCCACCGGCATCCAGCGGCCTCGCACGCGGTTCGTCAAACGCGACGACGCCCGCTTGGTGGCCGATCTGACCACGGCGCAACAGGACGCAGCCAAGTTGGAACCGACATTGATTTTGATGGCCCAGACGTTGTTGCCGGGCATGGAACACCGGGGAAAAGAAACCACGCCCCGATGGCAAGCCGGCTACGACTTGGCGATGGGCCGCGTCTTGGCACAAAAAGTCCGCACCGAAACCTACAACGCGATGCTGGCACAAGCCAAACGCGGCATGGCGTTCGGCGATCCCAAGAACAACACCTGGGTGCTGACGCCGGCGGCCGAAATCAGCGTCGGTAGCCGCTGGCAACGCGAAGCCGAAACGGCCCATCAACTGTTGACCACGGTGGTCCAGAATCATCCGGGCACACCTTGGGCCTTGCTGGCCCAACAAGAACTCGACACGCCGATCGGCTGGAAATGGGCGGAAGAATTCACCGCCCCCGACCCGCCGCGACGACCCGGCCCGGCGGGGAACAACAACCCGAACCCTCGCCCGCCCCGAGACGACCAAGCACGGATGCTCGAAAAGGCTCCGCGGCGTCCCGTCCCGAAGCTGTAGCGTCGGTTAGGACTTCGCCGGCGTCGCCGATCCGTGCAGCAGGTCTCGCGTGTCTTCGTTCTCTCGAGACGCTTTGCCGGAGACGGCGGATTCCAAAGATCGGTCCGGTTTCTTTTCGCTGATCGAACGCCGTTCCAGGTCCAGCATGATTCGCGTGATCGGCGTTTTGCTCTCTTCCAGTTTGTCCAAGAACTCTTCCAGGCGACGATAAATTCCCGTGTTGTTGCCCAACGCGACGAGTTCCAGCCTGCCGACCGCAATCTGGACCGTTTCGCCGTTGTGCTGGCGTTCGGCAAACAGCGGCAATTCCATCACCAACTGTTCGGCGCGGTCGGGCAGACGGACGCTCTGCCAAGTCGCGTGATAGCTCTCGTGCACCCAAGCCATCGAAATGTTGATCTTCATCTTGGCCAAGTCGTGTTTCTTGGCGAATTCGACCAACGGCTCCCATACCAATTCCCACGGTGCGTCGCCTTGGATCTGCAGTCGGCTGTGCTGCTTTTCGCCATCGCATCGATTTGGGTGCATCATGAACGATTCGATGAAGTGCGCCACGCGGTTGAAGATCAAGCGAAACTCGCTGTGCCCGAACGAACGAGTCTTGATCAAGATACCGATCACGAGCGAAACGCCAACAAAGGCGAACCAAGGTTCGCTGTAGATCTCACCGACAACGGCGATCGTGGTCGTGAACAGGCAGGCCAGTCCGACAACCAACAGTAAGCCTCTCGGCCCGTATTTCAACGTCAACAAGTGGTGCATGTGACCACGATCGGTCGCGTAGATGCTGCGACCGGTCAGACGTCGACGAACGATCGCGGCCGTCGAATCGAACAACGGGATCGCCAAAATGGCCAGCGGTGCCGACGCCAGGACCGTCGATTCTTTGACGCTCGCCCAGATCGCCAGGGTGCCGACGAACAAGCCGATCATCATGCTGCCGGCGTCGCCCAGATAGATCGTGGCCGGCGGCTTGTTGTACGCCAGGAAGCCGAGCAGTGCCCCGCCAAGCGCGAACCCGACGACACCCGAAAGCGGCGAACTGCCCGCGAACCCCAACACGCCCAAACCCAGGGCGATGATCAAACCGACCGTCGAAGCCATCCCGTCGGCACCGTCTAGCAAATTCAATGCGTTGACCGCCAACAACAGCCACAGCATGGTCAAGGGAACCCCGAAGGCTCCCAAGCTCAAATCGTGCCCGAAAAAGCCGACCCGAGTGATCTGCGTGCCCGATCCGATCAGTACGCCGATGATGATGATTTGCAGTAGCAATTTCTGCCGTCCGCGAAGCTGCCATGTGTCGTCGATCAAACCGACGACCAAAATCGCCAAGCTCGACGCGAAAAGCATGTACCACTGCAAGGTCAGCGTGCCCAGCAGATGGTAGCCCATCAACCGATCGATCGTCAGCGTCGTGACAAAGGTGATGACAACGGCGGCGAACACCGCCACCCCCCCGGCCAACGCGACGGGCTCTTTGTGATTTTTTCGCTCCGCGTCAGGGTGATCGACCAGTCCGATGGATCGCGCGATCGATCGAACCAAACGCACCGTGATCAAGGAGCACGCCAGAGCGATGATGAAGTTCGTCGCGATTATCCATTCCATCTTGACTGTCCGTCCTCAGAATCGAAAAAGTCACCCGCGTCCACGTCGTTTCGTCACACCCCGCGGGAACGCCGGGACGCGGCCGGCCAGTCCGATCAGCCGGTGAAACGATCGTCAGTATAAATGTCTGCCCCATCAGACATACCCTCGCAATGCCCCGATTTCCGCGGAATTCACAGGTCGCGCGTCACGTTTTGCTTGACCGTTGCGAGCGGTCCTTCTTGAACGACCCGGATTCTCGATCGGACCCGCAGCGAATCAAAAGATCCTTCTCAATCTGAGGACAGGGCCGGCTGATCACCTGAACGTCTGTTTGCCTCACGTCTCTCGGAGGCGTCAGCTCTGACAATTCTGTTGGAGCCGAGAGACGGGCAGACTCCGAGGTCGGAGGGGTCAATGCGGCGGCCGAATCGGCAAAGTCGTCGAGACCGCTGCGACCCGAGCTTTCGGTTTTAGCCTTTCAGCCCTTCTTTCCGTCACTTTTGGTTAATCCGGAACGACTGTTACGACGATTTGTATGCCAGCGGGGGTCGTGTCCTTTTTCGGACGCGGCCCGCCGTGTGGATACATACCGAATCCCGCCAGCAGCCAAGGGGGGCCCGATGGCGATTCGCAAGAATAGTGCGCACGCCGCGCAAGCCAATTCAATCGCCCGAAGTGAAACGTCTCATTCTTTGACCGAATCACTCAGGGCACCGAAAGTCTCACGACGTCGTCGACTCGTGCGTTCGCTAACATTGGGATGCTTGGGACTGGCGATGACCGCCACGACCGGCTGTACCATGTTCGGCACCGCCGTCAGTGCGATCGGCGACCATGAGTGCATCGATGAATTCATGATCAACCATCGCAACCGCGTGATGGCTGCTCGGGCTTGGCAACGTGAAAAAGCTAGTTTCAAAGATCACTGTCACTTGGATGACGTCAAGTGCGGGTTCATGGACGCCTATGCCGAAGCCGCCAGCGGCACCGGCAACGGCTGTGTTCCGCCGATCGCTCCGCGAAGCTACTGGGGTTGGCGTTACCAGTCCTCTGACGGGAACGCCGCGGTCAACTCGTGGTTCGAAGGTTATCCGATGGGCCTGAAGGCGGCCGAGCAGGACGGCGTGGCGAACTTCGGCACCATCCCGATGGCGAACCTGCGAACCCGGACGTCCGCGGCTCCCCCCGGATCCTCGCCGGCTCCGGGTTTGGGTCAAGATTCCGGGGCAGCCGCCACGGCTGCGGGCGGGAACTTGATTCCGGTGCCCGGCGGCTTCGTGAACGCCAACGGCGATTTCTTCGATACGAACGGCAAACTCATCGGCAAAGCCACCGTGGAGGACCGCGTGGTCGGTGAAGCCGCTCCGGAGACTCCGGCGGCCCCGACGCAGATGCGAGACCTGCCCGCGGGCGATCTGCCGGTCGAAATGATCGATCCGCCGCCGACCGCCGAAGCAATCGAAAGACCCGATGACTTTAGCTCCAACGCGCCGCCGAGCGTTCACGTGGCGCCGGCCGACAGCGGTCCGGCCGCCTTCTCGGTCAATCTGTCCGATCAGTTGGCCGGACCGGATTCTGCGGCGACAAGGAACCGACAGGAAGCTTCATCCTTTGACTCGGGTGCGTACCAATTGGACGACCCCAGCCAGGAAGAAATTGATGCCGTCATCGACGACATCTTTGGCAAACCGCAATCGTCGGTGTCGGACGACGCGGAAGATACGAACACGTTCGAGTCGATTCCGTTCACTTTCGAGTGAGCTGATAGGCCTTAGCAAGAGAGTTCAAGGATGACTAAGAAACCTTCAGTCGGTCGACGTGCCGCTCGTTGCTTTCGCAAGCTGCGAACCGCCGCGACCGCCATCGCCGCCGGTGTCGTCGTCACGGCACTGGGCGGATGCGCCAACCTGACGCAACCCATCGACGGTGTTCCCGCGAGACGACTGCCGCCGCAGTTCTTTCCGGAACCCAAGAACGACTTGGTGCCCGTCGACATCTCGTTGCTGTCGCTGGAACCGCCACGCGAGTACTTGCTCGCCGGTGGCGACATCCTCGGCGTCTACATCGAAGGCGTGTTGCCGTTCAACCCGCCCAACGAGCCGCCGGAACCACCGCCGGTCAACTTCCCCGAAGCGGAAAACACTTTGCCGCCGTCGATCGGTTATCCGATCGCCGTGCAAGATGACGGCACGCTCGCCCTGCCGTTGATCGAACCGCTGGAAGTCGAAGGCCTGACCTTGGAACAGGTTCGTGACAAGATTCGCGACGCCTACATCGACGAAGACATCCTTCGCGAGGAAAAGGCACGACCGATCGTCACCCTGATCCAAAAACGCACCTACAACGTCATCGTGATTCGTGAAGACGGGCTGGGCAGTGGTACGGGTGGTCGCGGGATCAACGTTCAAGACTTGTCAGCGCAGTTCATCCGCGGCGGTAGCGACCGCAGCGGTAGTGGTTCGCAAGTCAAACTGGATGCTTACGAAAATGACATCTTGCATGCCTTGGTGGAAACGGGCGGACTGCCCGGCTTGAACGCCAAGAACAACGTCAAGGTGTTGCGTGCCGACCGGGCCAATCAAGGCAAATACCGTGAATTCGTTCGTCAGTTCTACGCGGCTCAAGAGATCTACAAACAAGATCCTTGTTATTGCCCGCCGCCGCTGCCCGAGGACCCGTCGATCCTGAGCATCCCGCTGCGAGTCCGTCCGGGTGAATTCCCCGACATCAGCGACGAAGACATCACGCTGACCGACGGAGACATCGTTTACATCGAATCGCGAGAAACGGAAGTCTTCTACACCGGTGGCTTGTTGCCCGGTGGTGAATTCCCGCTGCCTCGTGACTACGACCTGGACGTGCTGGGGGCTTTGGCCTTGGCCGGCAGCGGCGTCGCCGGAACCGCCCAGACCGCCGGCGGCGGCATCAGCCTGGGCCGTGCACCGGTCAGCGGTGTCCCGCCGGGACGTGTTTACATCCTTCGCAAACTGCCCTGCAATCAACAGGTGGCGATCGAAGTGGACCTGTCCGATGCGATCAACAATCCCGCATCGCGAGTGTTGATCCAGCCGGGCGATGTGGTGCTGTTGCAGTACAAGTGCGAAGAAGAATTCATCAACTTCGGCATCGGAACCTTCTTCACCTTCGGATTGGCTGAAATCCTCAGGCAGTAACACCGACGCCGATCGGCTCGAACGAAGATTGCGAAACCGTGCTTCGGACCTTTCCGGGGCACGGTTTTTTCATGCGCACTCGGGCTCTTCGCCACTTTCGAATTCCATCTGGATCGCCTGTGCCTTGACGGCGACGGCTTGCCGCTCTTCGGCCAACCGCTTTTCGGCGCGATAGATCTCACGACGCAAAATTCGCAACTCCAATTCACGTTGCGTCAATTCATCGCGAAGCTTTTGAACCTGTTTTTTCGTGTCGGGCTGAAGCAAGCGTTCCAAAACCTCCCACAAGATCAACGCCCGCAAGGCTTTGACCGCCGTCGCCCGCATCCGATAGATGCTGGCCAATCGCGTCAGCTTCGAAACCCGCAGCAACTTGGCCAGTTTCGTCGATCGCAACAGCGACAGCGAACGCATGAACGACAGCAACGGCAACAAGATGATCGCCAAGTCGATCCAGTTCGTGCGGATGTAGTTCAGCTTCTTGTCCGCGACGCTGATCATCAAGATGAACTCGGTCGCGAAAGCGAACCAAATCACGCCGGTCGAAAGGTGAAGCGCCCAGCGCAGCCATTCGTGCTCGGCCACCTGAGCCTTGAAAAAGAATTCGACCACCAACACCGGCAGAATCAGCAAAGCGATGGCGATCATCGGCACGCTGAACGTGCGTTCCAATCTCCGACGCAAGCGTTTGTCGGCGCGACGCCACCCCAACCCGGGCAACCACAGTTTGCGATCCATCTCCACGCTGCGGGCACACAACCGGAGCGACGGACAGAGGCAAAAAAGGAATCCGAAAAAGTGGAACCAACGGTTCGTGCGGCCCCAGGATCGCGTCAACCAGTGGAACACCGATTCGCCGATCACGATCGGCCAAATCAACAACAGCATCGCCGACATGAACGACTGCAGCCACAAAGGTTCCGCGGAGTCCGCCAATTCACGACGAATCTTGTCGATCGATTCCGGCCGGCCCGCTTCGCCGATCGCCAACAGCGTCGATTCCCGCAAGTTCGGCATGTCCACCCACAAAACGACCAAGCAGGCTTGGCCGATCAAAAAGCACAGCGACAGCCAAAACATCGGCGCTGCGGTCCAGCGAGCGATTCGGACTCGGATCAGCGACACGGAATCTCCCTCGGTTGGCGAAAATGGCGGAGTCACCTGCCAAGGTTAACAGATCGCTGCCGATTCGGACGCAACACCGCCTTCGATGCACTTACCCCACGGGCCGGTTTCACGACGAATCCGGGCGCGCCGGTGGGCAAACTCGACAGAAAATTCCGCAGATTCCGGCCTTGTACGGGGGGCGAATTT
This sequence comes from uncultured Pirellulaceae bacterium, assembly GCA_964453205.1. Classification (GTDB taxonomy): domain Bacteria; phylum Planctomycetota; class Planctomycetia; order Pirellulales; family Pirellulaceae; genus Crateriforma. Next base: position 25,213 of record CAYVRC010000011.1, read on the forward strand.
TTGTCTACCTCCCGAGGTGCTGCTGGAAACTTTTTCGAAACGCTCGACCACCTCGAACGCAAAATGCCTTACGGCGTCTACCTTTCCGCCGCCGGTGCTCACGCCCAGAACCATCGGCTCCAAACGCTCAGCCACAACCTGGCCAACGTCGATACGCCCGGCTTCAAGCCGCAGGAAACCATCCTGCAAGCGCGTTTCGCCGAAATGATCGAAGAGGGCCACGTCAGTCCGGGACTCGGCGGGGCCGACGATCTGGGCGGCGGTGTCACGATCCGACAAGCGCAAACACGCTTCGATGTCGGGCCGATCCAAATGACCGGGCGCAAAACAGACTTCGCCCTCCACGACCGTGAAACGTTCTTCGTCATCCAGCACGGCGACGAACAGATGATGACCCGCGCCGGCGAATTCGTCTTCGATTCGCAAGGCAAACTGGTCACGCAAAGCGGTGACGCGGTCTTGAACACCGACGGCGGCCCGATCCGAATCGATCCCCGATTTCCTTTCGAAGTCGCTCCGCAAGGTCGCATCCGCCAAGGCAACGAACGCCACGAATTGATGCTGGCAAAACCCAAAGAACTGGCGGACCTTTCCCACCGGGGTGGCAACTTGTTCAAACCGCTTGCCGAGTTTGATCTTGTCCCGAACAACCAACGGGACGTAGTAGCAGGTTCACTGGAACGGTCTTCGGTCAGCCCCACCGGTGCGATGATGGAACTGATCGAAACGACCCGTGTGTACGAAGCCAACGTGCAGATGATCAAGAACCAAGACACCCTGCTCGGTTCCTTGGTCGGCCGACTGCTCAAGTAACCGACGCTTTTCACCCTCCACCCTCAGTCCTCCGAGCTTCCCATGAGTGTCCAAACGCTGTACACGGCCGCCACCGGCATGGAGGCCATGGAAACCAAGTTGGATGTGATCGCCAACAACCTGGCCAACATCAACACGACGGGGTTCAAGAAAGACCGCGCGAACTTCGAAGACTTGCTGTATCGAACGGAAGTCTATCCCGGCGTCCGCGACGCCAACCAAACGCCGACCGCCGTGGGCACCCAGATCGGCTTGGGCGTTCGCGTGACCAGCACGCAAACCGATCACCGCCAAGGCACGCTGCAGCAAACCGGCCGTGACCTGGACGTCGCGATCCAAGGCCAGGGCTTCTTTCGTGTCTTGGATCCTTCCTCCCAGACCGAGATGTATACCCGCGCCGGCAATCTGGACATCAACGCCGAAGGCCAATTGGTGATGGGCTCGGCCCAAACCGGCCGGCTGCTCCAACCCCCGGTCAACATCCCGCAGGACGCGACCAAAGTGGTCATCAACGGCAACGGCGAAGTCATGGTCCAGCAACCCGGCATCGTCGAACTCGCGGTCCAAGGCCAAATCCAGATGGCCCAGTTCGTCAATCCCGACGGCCTACTGAAAGTCGGTGAGAACATGTACCAGGCCACCGACGCCTCCGGTCCCGAACTGGTCAGCAATCCGGGTGTCGACGGCTTGGGCGTTCTGCGACAAGGGAACTTGGAAGCCAGCAACGTCGAACCGGTGCAAGAATTGATCGACCTGATCACGACTCAGAGAGCCTTTGAAATGAACAGCCAAGCCGTTCAAGCGGGCGACCAAGTCATGCAAAACATTTCCAACCTGCGACGTTTCTAAGCGTTGTTGCGAAAAAACGCTTTCATCGATCCGCCTTCCCCGACTCGGTTCGTCATGCCGACCCTTGCCTCCCGTCGACTCGTCACCGCGGCCGCCCGACTCGCTCGGTGCGTCCTCCCTGCGCTGGCTTGGATCGCCACCGCCGTGACGCTGCCGCCGGTCGTCGCCGCCCAAGACGTCCAACGGATCGGGGGAACGTCGACGTGGATGTTTCGCGCCAAGTCCGGGGTGACTTTGAATTCCAAGATGATCCGTTTGTCCGATGTCGCCGAGCCGGTCGATCCGCGATTGGCCGCTTGGAATCGTTTGAAAGGCTCCGTGGTCGGATTGATTCCCGTGGACCGAGACCGAGTGACCATTCGCCGCGACCGTTTGGCCGCCGCGGTCGCGCGTGCCGAAGCCAGCCCGGTGCGAATCGACTGGATCGGTGCCCAGAACATCGAAGTCACCTACGTCGCCACCGAAAAAGCATCGGTCGACCCGACGGCCCCGACCGCCATCAAGGCCCCGGCGTACCCGCCTGAAACACGAACCGGCAACATCGATCCGACGAATTCGACGCTCCGGCGGCCCGACTCCTCCACGCCGACCGCTTCACCCCCGCCGGTCGACCCCGGTGTGCTGTCACGGCTGGACACCTGGATCGGCATGGCCTTGAATCGTGACGCCCCCGAAATCGCCGAGCGATTCGAGATCCGTCTTGCGAACACACCACAAAACGCCGATGCGATCCGCCGACTGGGGCGGGCCGGCGGGATCGTGCACGCCGGTTTCGAAGACAGCTTCGCGAGTTCGATCGGCAGCGACGAACATCCGATTGCACCGGAGAGACTCTCGCAGGCCGTTTACGTCACCGGGCGATCGGTCGAAGGTCCGATCGATGCGACGGTCCACGTCGCTTTGAAACCGCATCCGCTGGCCGTCGCCCCCAAGCAATCGCTGCGTCACGGCCACCGCATCGGGCCGACCGATCTGACTCTGATGCCCGTCCCCGAAGATCGTTGGCGCGACGACTACGCGACCGACGTGGACCAATTCGTCGGTTTGGAAGTCACGGGTTCGTCCCGTGCCGGCCACCCGCTGTCCACACGCAACGTCAAACGTCCGCTGATGATTCGCCGAGGCGATTTGATCGAAGTCCGCGTCGTCGGCGGCGGCGTCGCCGTCACCACGAACGCGAAGTCGTTGGGCGACGGATACCAATCGCAACTGATCGAAATCGAAACCACCGAGCCTCGACGTCGCTTGGTCGCGCGGGTGGTTTCGGTCGGCTTGGTCGAAATCGTCACCCGAGCACCGGTGGTCCGATGAGCGCAAACTTTTCGAAAAGATCGGTCCTCCAAACGCTGATGTCGATGGCCCTTTCGATGTCGGCCGGCTTCGCGACCGCGCAATCGACTTCGCTGTTTCATCAAGACCCCGGCGTCGTTCAGGGAAACGATTCGGACCCCCGGGCGGGTGCGATGGCGGGACAATACGCAGCAAGACCGCCGACTTCCGCGCCCTACGGCACGGCCCCGCCGGCTCATCCGGGGCTTTCCGCGGTCAGTTGGACGTACACGCCGCCACTGCCCCGACGTGTCTTTCAAATTCACGACATCGTGACGATTCGCGTCGACGAAATCGCGCGAGTGATGGCCGAAGGCAATGTCGAAAGCCGCAAGATCACGCAGTATCAAGCCGTCCTGTCCGAATGGCTTCGCATCAGCAAGGGCAAGATCGGATCGGACCGGGAAACCGACGGCGAGCCGAGCGTCGCCGGTCAAAGCAACAACCAATACCGCGCCGAATCGGGCGTCGATTCACGCGAGTCGTTGACGTTCAACATCGCCGCGACGATCGTCGACATCCGACCCAACGGCAGCTTGGTCTTGGAAGCCCGCGAGAAATTCCGTGTCAACGACAACATGTGGGAAACCGCCTTGTCGGGCATCTGTCGCGCCCAAGACGTCGGCCCGGACAACGTCGTGCTCAGCCGCGACTTGATCGACTTGGAAATCAACAAACAAGACCAGGGACACCTGCGAGACGGCTACAAACGAGGCTGGTTTCGTCGATTGCTCGATCGCTTTCAACCTTTCTAAGCAAACCAATCCGCATGTCGAATCGATTTTTCAGACTCAAGGCCCAGCCGATCAAGGCCTGTCGGGCCGCGCTGATGCCGACGATGCTGCTGGTCGGCTGTTTGATCAGCACCGTCTCACCGGCCGCCGGGATGCGTCTGGGGGACCTGTGCCGAGTCCGCGGTCAAGAAACCAATACGCTGCAAGGTTTGGGTCTGGTCGTCGGGCTACGCGGAACGGGTGACAACGATGCGGCGCCCACGTCGCGGGCGTTGGCACGAGCGATGCAGTTGATGGGCGGACCGATCGGCAGTGATGCGACCGGACAACTGAACTTGGATGACGTGTCCGACGCGAAAAACGTGGCGATGGTGATCGTCACCGCGCAAGTTCCCGGCGTGGGCGCCCAACAAGGCGATCGCTTGGACGTTTCGGTCAGCGCGATCAGCGCCAAAAGTCTCGAAGGCGGCCAATTGTTGACGACGCCACTGTTGGGACCGCGAACCGACGATCGGACAGTCTACGCGCTCGCACAAGGCACACTTCGCGTCGATCCCGACGCGGCGGCAACCGTCGCGACCGTCGAAGGCGGCGCCAAGATGGAATCGACCATCAAGGCAAATTTCATGAACGACGGAATGATCACCTTGGTGCTCGATCAGGACTTCGCCGACTTCGTCACCGCGCAGCGCATCGAAGACGCGATCAACAACTTTCAGGCCATCATCACCGGCGACCCCAATGCTTCGCCCGGAATGATCGGTCGTTCACGCTCCGGCGGCTTTCAAGGCGGACAAAATTCCGGCGGTGCCGGCCTCGCCATGGCCAGGGCGATCGACCAACTGCACATCGAGGTCGAAATTCCCGCGTTGGATCGCGAAAGTCCCGTCAGGTTCATTTCCTTGTTGCTCGATACGACGGTTCACCTTTCGCCGAAATCCAATCGCGTGGTCATCAACGAGTCCGACGGCATCGTCGTGATCGGCAAAGACGTGGAAATCGCTCCCGTCTTGGTCACCCACCGCAACCTGCGCATCCAAGCCGGCGGTCCGAACTTCGTCGACATCGGAACAACCGACAACCTCGAAACGAACGCGAAATTGAAAGACTTGGCCGACGCGTTGAACGCTTTGGACGTTCCCACCGATGACCTGATCGCGATCATCAAGACGTTGAAGGCCAAAGGTGACTTGTACGGAGAAGTGGTATTTCGCTAAACGTCGACTCGCTCGATAAACGCAAACCTATTTTCGGCCATGACCTCCATCCCCTCTCAACCGACCGGCATGCCCTATCCGGGCCCCGCAACACCCGTCGCGCAAACGCCGGGGACCCTTTTACCCAGGGTTCCGCAAGCGTTCCGGGAACTTTCCGAGTCCGTCGACGCTCCGTCGACCGGAGATCCGCTGAAGGAAGCGTTTCAAGACTTCGTCGGCCAGACTTTGTTCGGCTCGATGCTCCAACAGATGCGAAAGACGACCGGCAAGCCGGCTTACATGCACGGCGGTCAAGCGGAAGAAATTTTTCAGAAACAAATGGATCAACACATCATCGAAGATTTGAGCGATGCTTCGGCAGCATCGATCAGCGATCCGATGTTTGAACTGTTCAACATGCAACGAAGACAATGAATCAAGCAAACTGGAATCGACGCGTCGAAGAATACGTGCAACGTTTGGCCGAAGTCAACGAAACGATCGATCTGATCTTGGACGACACCCGCGTCGGCACGTTGAACGTTCGCCCCGAAGAAGTCGAAGCGTCGCGCGAAGCCTTGGTCGAAGCCATCGGACGATTGGAGGCCATGTTGCCCGAGCGTGAAGATCTGCTGCGAGACGACGACGCGCCAAAAACCGGAATCACCCTTCGCGAAAAGTTGCTATCCACCCGTCGGATCGACGACGCGGCCCTTGCACGGCGATGTGACGAAGTGTCCGCCCAAATCGAACTGACCCGCGAACGAGCGATCTCGTTGTTCGTCTGCCATTTCCATCTGGCCGCCTTGGGGCAAGACCTGATCGATTTGTTGTCCGGCCAAGCGGGACCGACGACTTACGGGAAACAGATCGGGCAACCGGGCAACCGTCAACGCGAATCCGGCGGCGGCCTGTTCAACGAAGCGGCGTAACGCGGAATTCGGACCCGCTACGAAACGGCCAACGTTTCCGGCGGTACCGGCAACGGCAATTCGGGGACCCCCACCGCCGCCGCGTCAATGAAGGCGGTGCTGATGCCCAAGTCTCGTAACAACAATCGCGACGTGATGCGGCTGGATTCGTAAATCACCGGTAAACCGCTGCCGGGGTGCGTGCCGCCGCCGACCAAGTACACGCCGTCGAGTTCTTCGAAGCGGTTTTGCGGACGCTTGTGAAGCATTTGACCCAAATTGTGCGCCAGGTTGAACGTCGCACCGCGGTAAATCGCGTAATCGTTCTTCCAGTCCGCCGGCGTGATCCGATGCTCCACGCGGATGCGATCACGCACGTCATGAAGCCCGATCGCGGCAAGCTGATCGAGAGCCTTTTCGCGAAACGGATCGGATTCTTTCTTCCAATCGACGTTCTTGTGTTCGTGAGTGACCGGAACCAAAACGTACAAAGTGCTTTGGCCCGGCGGTGCCAGCGACGGGTCAGTCACGCAAGCGTTTTGGACGTACACCGACGGGTCATCGCTCAAAACATGCTCCTGTTCGATCTCCACCAAGTTGCGTTCGTAATCCGAACTGATGTGGATGTTATGATGCGGCAGGTCTTCGTAAAGCCCGTCGATGCCCAAGTACAGCATGTACGTGCTACAAGAAAATTTCTTCTGTTCCAGTTTCTTGTCGCTCCATCGCCTCCGCATCGAGTCGGGAATGTTTTTGCTGATCCAATCGCCGAAGTCCGCATTGATCACAAAGCTGTCGGCATCGAACCGCTCGTCCCCGGTGTGCAGCGCCTTCAGACGCCGGCCCTGCAACTCCACCGATCGGACTTCTTGATTCAAGCGAATCGTCACGCCCATCGATTCGGCGATCTCGGCCATCCGCTCGCTGACCGCGCTGCACCCGCCGAGCGGATGAAAGACGCCGTACTCGTATTCCAAGAACGACAGAATGCTGAACAAGCTGGGGCAATTGAAGGGCGACATGCCCAAGTATTTCGACTGAAATGCGAACGCGATGACCAGCCGAGGATCGGAGAAATACCGCTGTAACTCTTTGCCGAGGGACCGATGCGGGTTGACGAACCTCGCCGCCCCCAAGATGGCGGGACGCAACAAATCCAACGGTGACCGGAACGGCGATTCCAAGATCGGGCGGAAACGCTGCAGCTTGACGCGGTTGTCGTCCATGTACCGCTTGAGCGCCCCGACGTCGGCGGGCGCGAATTCCGCGATCTGGCGATCCATGGCTTCCAGGTCGGCCGAGCAATCCAACCGGCCGCCCCCGCCAAACGTCAACCGATACTGCGGGTCCAGCCGCTCCATCGGGACCTCTTCCATCAGGTCGTGGCCGGTCGACGCAAAGATCTCCGAAAGGACGCGTGGGTAAAGAAAAAACGTCGGCCCGCAGTCGAATCGAAAGCCTTCCTTTTCGATCGCACTGGTTCGACCGCCGACGCGATCCCGACGTTCCACCACCGTGACATCACAACCGGCTTTGGCCAGTTGCATGGCCGCCGCCAGACCCCCGGGGCCGGCACCCACCACAACGATTTTCTTGGTTGCCAACGATCTTGCCTCTGCGATATCTTACCTGCCGAACGAAACGGTCGCCTCGGCGAACGGCCCACTGTAGGCATTGACCGCAATCTGGAAAGGGAAGTGAACGGTCAATACATCCCCTTGGTCAATCCTGCTTCGATCTGTCGCCGCACAATCCGACTGATCGACACATCTTCGAAGACCCTTTCGGGCACGTTTTCGCGATCGGCCAGGAATTTCGCCCGCTTGACGGCTTCGGCAACCGATTCGTCGTCCAACGGATCGTTCAGGGAACGAAGCATCAGCAAATCGTCATCGGCCGTCGTCACGGTTTCCAAGACGTTGTCCATCTCCAACGCGACCACACGGTTCATTTCCACCGCGCGTTTCAGTCGAGTCAGGTGCAATTTCGCCTCGGCGGCGAACTCCGGATCGCGGGTTCGGGCGTAGGCTTCGATCGCGTCCAAATGGCCCCACTGGATGATCGGCAAGCGGACCAGACGCTGCAACACGCCGCTGGCCTGCCAATTCTCGTACTTCTCGGCCTTGAAATCGCGGATCAAGTCCTCGAACTGTTCCAGCAGGGCCGCCTTGTCCTCGGGTTTCAAACGACTCTGCTGCACCTGCGGGACGTAATTGTTTTCCAACGTCCGCGTCGCCATCACCGTTCGCTTGCCGAAGATCACCCAGGCCGACAGACCACAGCCGATGAAAAACAGCATTCCCATGATCAGGGTCGCGGCCATGATGGCGGGAAAGCAACCGGGACCTTCGTCGCCGGATCCGTCATCGCCAGCGTCTGCATCGCCGTGGCCGGCGTCCGAGGGTTCGGCACCCGCAACGGCGGCATTCTCCGAGTCGGCGGGCGGCAACGGGTTCGGTTCGTTCGTTTCGTCTTGAGTATTCACGTGCGATAGCTTAACGCTGAATCAAGATCGGCTTCCAGTCGGAGGAATCATCCGTGCCCCCAGTTGCCCCGGCTCCCGTTTCTAACCCCGTCGCGGCGAAGGGTTCTCTCGCCTGGCAACTCTGCCATCCGGCATCACCGAGGCGAACGAAAAACGTTTTCAGGGCATCCCGGGTTGTGTGCCCGTGTCGCGTCGGATATCCCGATTCCCCTTTTTCACAGGTTGGAAACCGTCGGAATTCACATGCTTCAGAACCACGAACTCCAGGCAGACCAGAGGATCATTCCCACCGCCGAGGGCGATGTGATCGGTTCCAGTTATCGGTGGCCGACGGGTCAGTACTGCGCGATCCACACCGAGCGGGGGGTTGTCGGTTGCGGGCTTTACGATTGCGGCGTCGGGTCGAAGTTCGGGATGGCGATCGCCATCGCGCGGGGCACCCCTGAACATCCGCTGTACGAACCGGAAGACTTGCTGGCCGCACGCATCGCCGAGGTCAGCGAACCGGCCCGCGAACTCGGCGTTTCCGTCGGCATGACGGGCGCCGAAGCGGTCCACTGCCTCCTCCGAGCAAAAAAGGGGTCAGGAGCCTTAAAAACAGAATAGGCAAGATTCAAAAGAGAGCAAAAAGGGTCGCAAAGAACTCGGATTGTCGTCAGACGCCTGCGCGGTTGGCGAGGCTCCTTGGTTCGGCTCCGGGACTTCCGGCCTCCCTTGGAGCGGATGGCGGCCTGCCGGAAGGTTGTCATTCTAGGTAGCGGACGTTTGATGCAGGCATCTTGGATGGAGTACCCGGCAAGTCGCTTGGCGCGAATCGACCGCCGGTCCTTTACCTCTTTCCCAGGAATCTCCCCCATGTCTCGTTCGCTGAGTTGTCTCTTCTCGCTGCTGTTGGCTCCAATATCTTCCCAAACAAGGCCATCGCGTCAACCAAAAAGGTGACGGGGGTATTTTTTCATGATCCAGACGAATTAGGGACCGATGAGATCGCCCCTCAGCACGGCTTGTGGTAGACGATGCGGCCGCTCGGCAGACCGCGACGGACATCGAGCACGCCGAATTGAATCAACAGAACCCCGATTGCGGTTGGTGCAAGTGCCGTGTCCCCGTTGTTCCCGCCCGCTGGTCCTCTTCATTCCGCACACACGCGTCACTGGAATTTCGGGGCCTTCCCGCATAAAATAAGCTTTGGCGACGCACTGAGCATTTCACCAGCAGTTCACCAACGGTCCAGCAAGCGATGACGTGTCGATCAGTCCCAAAGACGCCGGCTGTTGGTTCCTTTCTAACGACCGGTGGTTTGATCGCGTACTTCGTCTGGTCGGCACTGTTGGGGATTTCTCCGAGCGTCGCCGAGACGCCCGACGTGGATTTTGGCGCGCAGATTCTGCCGCTCTTCGAAACGCACTGCCTGGAATGCCACGGTCCGAATCGGCAACGGGGCGGGTTTCGGATCGACCAATCGGCGAGCGTTTTTGCGGAAGCCGATTCGGGGGAGATCCCGATCGTCGCCGGCGATGCGGAATCCAGTGAAGTCATACATCGGGTGATCGCAGGCGACGACTTGCGGATGCCGCCGGAAGGGCCCGGCTTGTCAGACGAAGAAGTCGACTTGCTGCGAGTTTGGATCGACGGCGGCGCCGGCTGGCCCGCCGCGGCCGATGACACTCAGGACGATGGCACGACGAGACTGCGGGTCACCCAGGCGGATCGCGAACACTGGGCGTTCCGACCGCTAAAACATCGCGGACCGGACCTCCCTCCTTCAGAGGGCGACCATCCTCTTGACGCTTTCATCCGACTTCCGCTCGCCGAGGCCGGCCTGACGCCGTCCCCTCAAGCCACGCCCGCGGTATTGCTGCGGCGGATGGCATTGGACGTTACCGGACTGCCGCCCGGCCGACGACAATTGGATCGATTCGCCGCGCCTCCGCAGTCCGACGCCGAAACGAAAGCTTTGATCGATACGTTGGCCGACGAGCTGTTGGCCAGCGAGGGTTTTGGCGAACGCTGGGCCAGGGTTTGGCTCGATGCTGTCCGTTACGCGGATAGCCAAGGTTATGAGCGGGACAAGGACGAGCCGCACGCGTATCAGTACCGCGACTTCGTCATCCGGGCGCTCAACGATGACCTCCCGTTTGACGACTTTGTCTGTTGGCAGCTCGCCGGCGACGAGCTGGCGCCGGAGAACCCCGAGGCGAACGCGGCGACCGGTTTCCTGTCGGTCGGGCCGATGGCGACGAGCGCACCGACCGCACCGGAGGCGACCCTCAAGAAGATCCGGTTTGACCAGTTCGACGACCTGGTCGGCACGACCGGGCAAGCGTTTTTGGGGCTGACGCTGGCTTGTGCCCGGTGCCACGATCACAAATTCGATCCGATCCCGACTGAAGACTATTACGAATGGGTGTCGGTGTTCGCGAACGTCCAACGGCGCGAAGCCCCTCCCCACCCGGCACTTCGCGAATTGGAGATCTGGCGGCAGTGGAGCCGGGAAGCTCTGCGAGCCGAGTTGCTCGCTGCGGTCGACTGCACCGAGGACGAGCGGAAATGGCTCGCCGCGGGTCCCGCACCTCCCAGCGAGTCGAAGGCCGCGTTTAAAAAACATGGGGGCCGGATCGCGTTCACTGATCAGCAGTGGCGACGCTGGCTGAGCGAAGCGGACCGAAAGCACCTCCGTGAACTTGAGCAGCGTGCCCGTCAGGCGATCGTCGACGCCGCGTGGCAATCCGCCGCCGCGCTCGGCGCGGTCGAGCCTTCTGCCGAAGCCCCGCCGATGTCGGTACTGATCCGTGGTGATGTAACGTTACCGGGCGAACCCGTGTCGTTCGGGTTGCTGGATGTTTTGGAAACGTCCCGCACCGCTGAAGACTACCTCGCTCGAGTCCGGGATCGCGTCCCCGACAGCAGCGGGCGGCGTGCCGCGTTGGCCCATTGGTTAACCGACGTGGATCAGGGCGCGGGACATCTGGCGGCTCGCGTCATCGTCAACCGCATCTGGCAAGGCTACTTCGGCCAGGGCTTGGTGCGGACTCCCAACGATTTCGGCGCCCAGGGTGACAAGCCGTCCCATCCGGATCTGTTGGACTGGTTAGCCGCCGAACTGATTCGAGGGGACTGGCGGATGAAGCGGATTCATCGTTTGATCCTCACCAGTGAAACCTATCGTCAATCGTCTCGGTATCATCAGCGATCTGCCGACGTCGACCCGCAGAATCGCTTGCTGTGGCGACGGACTCCCAAGCGGCTTGACGCGGAGGCCGTCCGAGATTCGATCCTGGCCGTGAGTGGGCAGTTGAACCGCAACATGCACGGTCCGGGGATCCGGCCGTTCGTCCCGGAGTCGGCGATGGCGACCCGTTCCAGGGATTCGTGGCCGACGGATGTGGTGGAGGGACCGAAGCATTGGCGTCGCAGCGTCTACATTTTCGTCAAGCGGTCGGTCCGGTTTCCCATGATGGAAGCGTTCGATGCCCCCGATCCGACGGCCAGTTGCGGCCGCCGGATCGCGACGACGGTTCCCGTCCAGGCGCTGACGATGTTGAACAACCCTTCCATTCGGCGGTCGGCAAAGCTGTTCGCCGACCGAGTGCGTCAGACGTGCCAGGAAGGCAGTGAGGTCGATCAGGCGAGGGAAGCCGTCCGACTGGCGCTGGGCCGCCCGGCAACGGATCGGGAAGTCCGGCAATCGCTCGAGTTTCTCCAGACAAGCGACTCCGCCGACCCGCTGGCCGATCTGTGTCACGCGCTGCTGACGCTCAACGAGTTCATTTATGTCCCTTAGAAACGGTGCAGGTTCATGATCCCCTTGCTCGATCGACGACAGTGGCTCGCCCAGGCCGGTGGCGGCGTGGGGATGCTCGCGCTGGCGGATTTGTTACGAGCCGACGGTGTGATCGAGCAACCTCGGCCACATTTCGCGGCGACGGCGAAGTCGGTCATCTGGCTGTTCATGGAGGGTGGCCCGAGCGCGATGGATACCTTTGATCCCAAGCCCGAATTGGAACGCGGGCACGGGCGACAACCCCAACAGGCGATCGACGTCTTCTTCGGCAATCCCGGACCGCTGATGAAATCGCCGTTCTCGTTCCAACAGCACGGTCAGAGCGGAACCTGGGCGTGTGAGCACCTGCCCCATTTGGCGCGGCACGTCGACGACCTCGCCTTGATCAAGGCCGTGCATGCGGAGTCGCCGAATCATTCTCCGGCGCTGTTCCAGATGAACACCGGTTTGACACGCCCCGGCTTTCCGAGCGCCGGGTCATGGATCCAATACGGGTTGGGCACGGAAAACCAGAACCTGCCCGGTTTCGTTGTGATGCAGAACAACCGCGGAACCAAGGGTGGGCCGCTGAACTGGTCCAGCGGATTTCTGCCCGCTTCGTTCCAGGGAACCCCCTTTCGGACCACCGGAAGTCCGCTGTTGGACCTAGATCGGCCCCCAGGCCTCAGTGTGGGGCAACAACGTCGCATGATCGATCTGGCGGCTCGGTTCAACGAACAACACCGCAGCGAACACGCTGATCAGTCCGACTTGGCAGCCCGGATCCGTAGCTATGAATTGGCCTTTGAGATGCAGTCGGAGGCCAAGGAAGCGGTCGACCTGACCACGGAAACCGAAGCGACCCTGTCGGCCTACGGTCTGGATCGAAAACAAACAGAAGGATTCGGGAAGAAATGTCTGCTGGCTCGCCGCCTGGTCGAACGGGGCGTCCGCTTTGTCCAGGTTTACAGTGACGGTGAATGGGACGCTCACGGCAATCTGGCCAGAAATCATCGCGAGAATTGCCAGGCCACCGATCAGCCGATCGCCGCGCTGTTGGGTGACCTGAAGCAGCGCGGCCTGCTCGATTCCACGCTCGTGATCTGGGGCGGCGAGTTCGGACGGATGCCGGTGTCACAACAGGGCGGCGGCCGGGACCACAACCCTCACGGCTTCCTGATGTGGATGGCCGGCGGCGGGATCCGCGGCGGCGTACATCACGGCGAGACCGACGAGCTCGGCTACAAGGCCGCCGTGGATCCCGCGTCGGTGCATGACATCCATGCCACGATCTTGCACTTGTTGGGGATCGACCACAAACGGCTGACTTACACGCACAACGGTCGACGCTACCGCTTGACGGATGTCGCCGGCGATGTGATCACGCCGATCATCGCACGAGCAGATGACGCCGGGGTTTGAGCGTCGGAGATGATCGGCGAGTGCTTGGTGCGGACCGATCACCGGTTCTGTTTGCAACCGCCGGAACGCTTGCCGATCCAACCAAAGCCGGACAATCCGAGGTAGGATGACGGGCTCCATTCCTGCGGTGCGATCGTGCTCGCCATGCAAAGCGGGCCGCGGGGCCACCATCGTTCGCTGACGGCCGATTCGAATCATGAAACGAGTTCTCCTTTTTGCTCTGATGCTCGCCGCGTTCACGCCCGCGGCGAGCGGGACGGATCCCCAACGCCCCAACGTTCTATTCATCGCGATGGATGACCTGAACGATTGGATCGGATGTTTGGGCGGGCACCCGCAGACGATCACGCCGAACCTGGATCGTTTGGCCGCCAGCGGCGTGCTGTTCACCAACGCCCATTGTCCGGCACCGGCTTGCAACCCCTGTCGATCAGCCGTGTTCACCGGACGGGCACCGAACGTTTCGGGGTTGTACGACAATCGCCAGAACATGCGTGAGGTGATGCCCGATGATGTCCTCTTGCCCGCTCACCTGCGCGATCACGGTTACCACGCCTCGGGTTCGGGTAAGTTGTTGCATTACTTCATCGATGCCCCGTCGTGGGACGAGTACTTTCCCAAAGCCGAATCCGAAAACCCGTTTCCCCAAACGTTTTATCCGGCCCAGCGCCCGGTCAACCTCCCGCGGGGTGGGCCGTGGCAATACGTCGAAACCGATTGGGCGGCGCTCGACGTGACCGACGAAGAGTTCGGCGGCGACTGGGCGGTCAGTCGCTGGATCGGCGAGCAATTGAGCCGTGAACACGAGCGACCGTTCTTTCTCGGGTGCGGCATTTATCGACCGCATGAACCGTGGTTCGTTCCCAAGAAATACTTCGAGCCGTTTCCGCTGGAGAGCATCCGATTGCCGCCCGGTTATCGCGAGGACGACTTGGACGATGTTCCCGAACCGGGCAAGCGGGCCGCTCGCAATCGCTATTTTCCCCACATCCAAGAACAGGGCCAATGGAAGCGCGGCGTTCAGGGCTATCTCGCGTCGATCCACTTCGCCGATGCGATGCTCGGCCGCGTGCTCGATGCGTTGGAATCGGGCCCCAACGCGGACGACACGATCGTGGTGCTGTGGTCCGATCACGGTTGGCAACTGGGCGAAAAAGAACACTGGCAAAAGTACACGCCGTGGCGGGCCGTGACGCGGGTTCCCTTGATGATCCGTGTTCCGCCGTCGGTCAGTGACAACCTGCCGACCGGCACGCCTGCCGACAGCGTTTGCGATGCGCCGGTGAATCTGTTGAGCCTGTTCCCGACCCTGTTGGACCTGTGTGACCTGCCCCCGAAAGACGACAACGATGGCCCCAGCTTGCTGCCGTTGCTCCGTGATCCGGTGACCAAGGATTGGCGACACGATTCGGTGACGTTCCTGTCCTCGCCGGGCACTTATGCGATCAGCGGTCGCACCCATCGCTACATCCATTATGCCGACGGCAGCGAAGAACTTTACGACATCCGAGCCGATCCGTTCGAATGGACGAACTTGGCCGCGAAGCCGGAGACGCTCAGTCGTCAATCACAAGATCAACTCGAGGCATTTCGCAAATCCGCGCCGCAAACGTTTGCCCCGCGAGTCGAACCGTCGGTCGCGTCGCTCGCCAAGCTGACGTGGCATCCCGCGTCGTCGCAGTCGGTGCCGGCGTCCAGACCCGATGGAAGTCCGTTTTCGGTCCACTTCCAGAACCAACAACGTCGTCCGGTCGAGCTCCGCTGGTCCGACCGTGACGGCAACGCCAAACCCTATGGAACGATCGAACCGGGAAAAATCAAGACGCAACAGACTCGCCCCGGTGCCGTTTGGTCGGTCGCGGACTCGCAAACCGAGGCGACGCTCGGTCACTTTGTGATCGGCGATCGAACCGCGCAAGCGGTCATCCCGGCGACGAAGCCGAACGTGATCGTGATTCTGACCGATGATCAAGGTTGGGCGGATTTGGGATGCCAAGACCAAGTCGATGACATCCGCACGCCACACATCGACGCGTTGGCCGATCGCGGAGTTCGATGCACGGCCGGGTACGTGACATCGCCCCAGTGCAGTCCCTCACGCGCCGGCTTGATCACCGGTCGGTACCATCAGCGTTTGGGGATCGACACGATTCCCGACATGCCCCTGCCCGGCGAAGCGGTCACGATCGCCGAACGTTTGCGACCGCTCGGTTATCGGACCGGCTTTGTGGGCAAATGGCATTTGGAACCGAACGTCCTTTGCGTCGATTGGATGCGTCGCGAGTTGCCGGGGATGGCCGATCGACCACGCAACCAACGACTCATCCCGTGGGACAAGATTCAACCGTTCTCGCCGGCCGCCCAGGGGTTCGATGAATACTATTGGGGCGCACTGCGGAACTATCGCGTCAACTACGAACTTGCTCCTCCAGACGGCCGGTCCGACGGGCCAGACGATCCGACGGACGTGCAAGCGGTGTTGCCGTCGATGAAGCAAATCCGCAACGACGATTTCCGCATCGATGTGCAAACCGAGGCGGCGGTCTCGTTCATCGATCGCAATCATGAAACGCCGTTCTATTTGCAACTGAATTACTACGGTCCGCACACGCCTCTGGAAGCGACCGAAAAGTATTTAAAGCGTTTCCCCGGCGACATGCCGACGCGGCGACGATACGCCTTGGCCATGATCGCGGCGATCGACGACGGCATGGGGCAAATCGTCGATCGGTTGAAGCATCATGGTTTGCTCGACAACACGCTGATCGTCATGACCAGCGACAACGGAGCACCGCTGAAGATGACCAAGCCCGATTCGCCGATCGACCGTGAAATGGGCGGTTGGGACGGGTCGCTGAACGAACCGTGGGTCGGCGAGAAAGGGATGCTGTCCGAAGGCGGAATTCGGGTTCCGATGATTTGGAGTCTGCCCAGTCAACTGCCCGGCGGCGTGACCTACGACTGGCCCGTGAGCACGTTGGACATCGCCCCGAGCGCGCTGCAGCTGGCCGGAGGTGACTCGGCGGCCGCCGCGGACGAATTCGACGGGATCGATCAGATTGCGAGGATGAACGACATTCAAAACCCGTCGACGCGGACGTTGTACTTTCGTTTCTGGGACCAAGCGGCCATCCGTCGCGGCAAGTGGAAGTACCTTTTCGTCGGCAACGGAGATCGGTTTCTGTTCGATTTGGAAAGCGATCAACACGAAAACCGAAACTCGCTCGACGAGCACCGAGAACTGGCCGACAAACTTCACGAGGACCTGCAACGGTGGTGCGACGAGTTGGAACCGGCCGGTTTACCCCAAGGCAAGAAGATGCGTGAACAGAATTGGTACGATTTCTATTTCGCTGATCCTCGTTGACCACACCGGATCGACAAGCTCCGTTGACTTTCGGCGGACGACTCCGGCGTCCGCCGACGGCTCGAAAAGGGGACGGGGGTATTTGTTTCGCGGGCAGACCGCCAAAAACACCGAGCAAGTCGGATTCAAACGAAATCTCGGGATGATTCCCCCCCCTCACCTTTTCTTCGCTTTGGGTCCCGTCGCCGCGGTCCAAAGAAAAAACGCCGGCGTCGCTCGGACGGTCAGACGGTTCTATTTCGAAAACGCTGAGAAGTGTTTCGACATCACGTCGCGCGAAGGCGCGTCGCCCTCGGTGATGCGGAAACGATAACGCAAGGTGACCGTTTCGCCTTGGTCCAACTCGATCACCGAAAACGGCCCGAAGCGTCCGTAGTCTCGGTACGCCGACCAGATGGCACCTTTCGGGTTGGACGGATGATTCATGTGTTGCACCGTCCAGGTCTGGCCGTCGACCAGAAATGTATTGGCGACCCAAGGCAAACCACGCTGTTTCTTGGGGTCGATGCCGGCTTCGTGAAAGGTGTAGGAGGCCGATTTGTTTTCCGCGACCTGTTGTGACGGACGAAACTGGATGCCGGCGTGCTCCGGATCGCCGTTCAATTCCAGCTTACCGGCCGTGGCGGTCAGTTCACTGACAAAATCGATCACGGCGTAAGCATCCGCGGACGACGTGACACGGTACGTTCGTTTCTCTTGGAGGATCGTGTCGCCATCGACTCCGACCCAGGCGATGTCGCCGGTGATTGTGCCGGTGGTCGCGGTCCCCTTCGTCTCGACAAACCCCTGGTGTGCTTGCTCGGTATTTCGGACGTGCCACAAATCGTGTCGCTTGCCGTTGTATTGAATGCGATTCCAGCCGATGAAGATGCCCCTGTGATGCGGGAACCGACCGCCGGGCCCTTTGGTCAACGTGTCTTGACCGCCGGGTGCCATCACGTGGGCGTAGACCTTGGCGGTGTCAAACGTTCGCTCCGGGCTGGACTTGTCTCGCCCGTACATGTAGCGAAGCACCGGGTCCCCGTCGGGTCGGACGATGTCGGCAGACTCGCCTTCGTTGACCACGACTCGATAGCCGTCGTCGGCTCGCGCGGGCGACGATGCGAACGACAGGATGATCGGCCCGCCGACCAAAAGCCCGCCGACCAACAGTAAAAATTGACGTGTCAAGTGAAAACTCCAGTGGGGCACAATGGGAAAGGTACAACGTGGATCGTGATGGACGCGTCAGTCTATTTCCCAGCCGGGTCGATAGGTTTCTCGGATCAGATTTTGCGCGGCCGAGGTGCCCGCCCGCATCTGTTCGGCGTTCCAATCGAATCCGCCGGCACGGTAGGCCACGTTGCCCAGCAACACGGTTTCCGCCATCGGACCGGAATAATCAAAGTTGCAGGTGGCCGCTTCGCCACCCCGGCAGGCGTCGATCCATTCCTGGTGAAAACCGGGCGAATCGGGGACGAAGGGCTCCGGCGGCGTGTAGTCAGCGAACTCGGCTTCGGGCAGCAAGACTCGATTGCCGAAACCACACAGCAGCATGCCCTGATCACCGATGAACAGGGTGTTGTTGCCCTTGGCCGGCAGACCCTTTTGCTGCAGGATCTCCGGGGTCCCGTGGTACCAGTGCAACGTCACCGGACCTTGGCCGGGGCGCTGTTCGGCGAACCGAAAGGTCGCGTGCATCGACTTCGGCGTCCGTTCCGGATCCACTTCGGGGCCTTCGGCATCGACCCGGTCGGGATATCGCAAACCGAGCGACCAAAAGGGGATGTCCAAAATGTGGCAACCCCAGTTGCCGGTTTCGCCGGTCCCAAAGTCCCACCAAAAACGCCACCCGTAGGGACAAAACGACGGGTGAAACGGACGGTGTTCGGCGGGACCGATCCACAAATCGTAATCCAATGTCGGCGGCACGGCCGGTCGATCCGTGGGAATCGTGGGCATCCCGCGACTGCCTCCCACCCAGCTGTGGACCTCGTGAACCTTGCCGATCGCGCCGCTTTGGATCAGTTCCACGACGCGATGCATGTTGCTCCTCACGTGGCGTTGTGCACCAAGCTGGGTGGCCAAGCCTTGACCCTTGGCATAGTCGGTCAGGGTTCGCGTTTCCCAGACGTTGTGGGCCAGCGGTTTTTCCAAATAAACATGAAGCCCCAGCTGCATCGCCGCGTAAGCCGGATGAAAGTGCGTATGGTCGGGGGTGCTAATCACGACGGCATCCAGTCGGGTGCCCAGCTTGTCGAACAATCGTCGATAATCCGAAAACAACTGCGTGTCGGGAAACTTCTTCAATGTGCCTGCGGCGCGATTCTGATCGACATCAGCGAACGCAATCAAGTTCTGGCTACGCACGCCTTGCACATTCGCCGCGCCGCGTCCTCCGACGCCGATGCAGGCAATGTTCAGTTTCTCGTTAGGGCTCTCGGCGGCGGAAACGCGACGTGTCGACGCGCCGTGGTACATCCCCAATGTCGTCGCGGCGGCGGATTTCAGAACGTGACGGCGGGACAGCAGCGGTTGCATGGAAGAATTCCGACGGAGTAGGCGGGGCGTCCTGGAGGGACCGGATGAGATCCTCACCTTTCCGAATGCAGCGAGAATCCGAAACATCGCCGAACCGCCCGAGCGGCGGGTGCGGCGTCTGAATTGCGTCATTGTTAACCGTATCCGCCGCAAAGTCCAACGCAGCCCCGCCCGAACGAAAAAAGGGGTCAAACGAAAAAAGGCTCCTGCGCCCTTTTTCGTTCCTGACCCCTTTTCTTCAGTTCGTCGGCTTGACGATGATTCGGCGGTATCCGGAAAGCCTGTGCGTGCCGTTGTCGGTCACTTCGCAGATCACGTGGAAGGACTTTCCCGCCGAATCGGCCGGAACCCTGATGGTCGCGGTGTCGGTGTCTTCGCCCGTGATGACCACTTCCTTGTCGTAGCGGCCCGCAGCGGTGAGTAGCCACCAGCGGAACGTCAAGTCGTCGCCGTCGGGATCGAACGACTGCGACGCGTCGATCGTGATCGATACGCCTTGTTCGGGTGCTCGGGTCAGGATCGTCAAAGACGGGTCCCCGTCGATGGTCACGACGGGGTTGCGATTCCCCGATCCCTCCTTTGCCCAATCCATCCGGGCCGCGAAATTGTTGAACGTCGCTTCGTAAAAATGTTTTCCGAGCTCGCGGCAAATCCCATACTCGGGGTCACGACAATTGGTGAAGCAAGAGGTCACGTCGTCTTCGCCTTTGCCCCAAGCGAAGTAGCCGCCCCAACCGCCGTGGGTCGGCGAGTTGGGATCATTCAGCCCCGTCGGCAACAAGTGCAAAAACGCGGGCGTGTCGCCTTCGACACCGTACTCGTACTTGGGATAAACGTCTCCCAATCGACCGTGGTTTTGAATGTGAGTCTCATACTCCGACCAGTTTTTCTTGCCGGTGCCGTTTTGGAACTTCCATGCACATTCGTCCCAGATAAAAAACAAGTCCTTTTCGAACTCCCTTCGCATCCATTGATGGGAGCTATCGCTAAACGGAGTCTTTTGGCCGCGGTCCTGATCCGTAATGGCGTAGACCCTTAATTTGTTGAGAAATCTTTTCAGTTCCGCTTCGCTGCGGTCTTGCCGGACCCGCCAAATCGCTTGAGCGAGCGTGTTGCCGCCGCCCCAAACCGTGACCCAGAGCGGACGGACGTCCTGTTCATCTGCCAACTCGATGATCAGCCGGCTGCCGGGTGAGTCGTTCCCCTCGCCGATGTGCTCGCCCCCGCGTTTCTTGCTCCCGAACATCGTTCGGTCCCTCAAGTACTTCGGACTGGGCCAGTAGCCGATTTTTTGTGGCGACTCGTCGTCGAGATGCCCTTGTTGTCCGGACCGCTTTCGGAGGTTGGAGAGATCCTGTTCGTAAGCATCGATCGCGACATGAATCAGATCAAAGAAATCGTCTCTCGTTGTTTCGAGACTCCAGCCGGTCGTGAAAATCAATCCTTCGATCTCGAGCAGGTCGGCATGCGCCATCAGCCGCACGAGCGATTCGCTGTCGTCCGTTTCCCAAGTCGACACGTCGGTCAAGACGACCATCCGCGGTTTCGGTTGCTCGGCGAATGAGTCTGTCGAAGCGATCAGACAAGCCGCGCCGAAGGCAACGATCAAACCGATCTGAAGAAGAATCGTCTTTGTCTTGAACATCGTGTGTCCCGTCAATGTTTCCGAAATCGGCAAGAAAGCGACGGGCACTTTTATAGTCGATGAAAAAGGTTCAGGAGCCGCTCCAGCCGAACATGGAGTTCGAATCGGCTCCTGGAACCTTTTTCGTACTGGAACCTTTTTCGTCCGGTGCTAACGGACGACGATCCGTTCGATTCGGGTGAACTTGCCGATTTCCATGTTGGCCCCGCCGATGACCAGCAGCGAGTCGGCCTGGGGAACGAGGCGATGGAAAAATCGGGCCGGATCGCTCTGGGCCACCGTTTCCCAATCGTCCCGGGATGCGTTCAGGCGGTGAACGAATCCGTCCATGGTGCTGACAAACAATGCCCCGTCACAAGCGAAGGCTGCGGAGCCGAAACCGGACATGCCGCTGCCGGGCAGCGACGGACCCTGTCGCCAAGTGTCCGTGGCGGGATCGTAGACGTCGACGCGTGTCGTCGGCCCGCCCACCGCTTGCATGCCGCCTATCGCGAACAGTCGGCCGGCGTGGGCGGCGACACTCAACGCACGCCGTCGGAACGGTGGCTTGGCGATCGACTTCCAAGCCGGTTCGGCCGCGGACAGATCCAGCGCCCAAGCGGTGTCGTGCCAGCGGCTCTGTTCGCTGTCACCACTGAGTCGCCATCCGCCGAAGACATACAGCGTGTCGTCGAGCACCGCGGCGTCCAGCGACGAACGAGGCTCGGGAAGGTCCGGCAAAGACGACCAGGTGCGGTCGGCCTGATCAAAAATCGCCACCGACGATTGCGAACGAAGGTCTTGGTCTTCACCTGCTTCGTTCATCGCCGAGAATCCACCGACACGAATCAGTTTGTCCCCGACGGCCACCAATGCCAGGCCCTGCAATCGAGGCCCGGTTGCGATTTGTTGCCATTTCGGCGCGTCCGCGGACAAATCCAAACGCCATAAACGATCCGACTGTTCATCGACGGAATACGAGTGAGCTTCGCCGGTGTGTCCGCCGTAAACGTAGAGCGAATCGCCAGCCATTGCCGCACCAAAGCTGGTCAATTCTTCGGGCAAGTCGGGAAGACCCGACGAGATGATCGAGACGTTGCTGTTGTCATTCACGCTCGGACGCCGGCTTTCGGTTGATGTCTCGGTCGACGGGCTCGGATCGCCGTGGAAAAAAGTCGACGTCAAATAGTCCGCCACTCCTTGGTAGGTTTCACCCTGGTAGTCTCCGGTGGCCTCGGGATCGTTGATTCCGACCATGACGGCGTTCAGCCCTTGCTTGACCACCGACGATTCGAACGTGACCATTCCGGCCGAGTCGGTCGTCTGAGCATCGCTTTCCTGGCCGTCGGCGTCAAACAGTTTGACCTCCACGTCGGGGATCGATTCGCCGTCTTTCAAAATTCGTGCCGTCACACCGCCGCCGGGCGACGGCGTGATGACCGACTGGATCGCCGCATCGTCGCGCGGCGCCGTCGGCCAGGCCGTAGCGTCTCGCTGCGGCAAGTGTTCGACGTAATAGGACAGCTTCATGCCGTGGTAAAGCCCGTAAGCAATGCCGCCGAAGACCTCTCCCTTGCCGTCGACTTTTCCGACGCTCTGGAGACCCACCAAGTCATCGCGGTCCACGGCTTCCATCGCGATCGGTTCGGCCGCTTCGGCACCCCGTAGTCGGATCCCGGCGACCTTCTCGGGCAAATGATAAGTACGGTCTTCGAGCGATTCGCCGAACCAGAAAACGGCCTTTCCGTCTTCGTCGCTTGCCAACCATGCCATGTGTGCGTGAGTCGATTGCGATGAAAGCCCGAACGCCATGATCGAGAGCATCACGACCCGAAACGATGGCCGCCATCGGAAAAAAGGTTTGGAGAGGGACACGAATTGCCTTTCACTTTTTGAGAAACGAGACCAAAAATTTGGATGGATTAAGGGACGGTCGCGTCGATCGCGTAGATCGCATCACCGCGACGCAAAAACAGACGGTCACCCGAAACGGCAGCGGCGTAGAGGGTGCCGCCGCCACCCATGCCCGCCCCCTTGCTTTCGCTTGCGGGCACCCAGCAGCGGTTCTCGGCGACCTGTTCGTCGTTGTCGAGTGAGATGACAGCCGTCGTTCCTTGGTACCCGAACAAGTAGATGTGGTCGCCGGTCACCAGCGGCGTCGCCCAGATGCCGCCCGCCGCGGTGCGTGCGACGCTGAGCTGTTTACCGGTTTGCAGGTCCAGTCGATAAAGGACACCGGCGCGATTCACGATCGCCGCGGTCTCGCCGGCCACCACGGGGCTGCCAAAGGTGCAGGTGGCTTTCTCCGCACGCCATCGATAGTCGACGTGGTAGCCGCCGTCGCCGTTCTTTTTGATTTCGATCAGGCCGTTGCTGGCCGCCGCGGCCCCGGATTCGGTCTCACCGCGGCCGTCGGAAGCGCCGATCAAAAACGCCCCGTCGCCGGCGGGCATGGGCGTACACGAATTGTTGTTGGCGACGGCGTCGAATTCCCACAGCCGGACTCCCGTGTCCGGTTCGAGCCCCACGATTTTTCCGTTGCCGCTCAACACGAGGTGCCGAGCATCGCCGACGGGAATCAACCTCGGCGATGCCCAAGACTGGGAACCCACGCCGGGACTCTTCCACACCTCGCCGCCGCTGCGGGGATCGATCGCCAGGACGTAAGGGGCTTCCGTTCGTTCGACCCAAACGTAGATCCGAGCCTCATCGGACTCGAGCGAAGCCGCCAAGCCGTGACGTGCCTCGATCGGCCCGTAGTCGTCCACCAAGTTCCGCTGCCAAACCGTCTCGCCTTCGGGAGAGATCGCTGCCAGCAAGCCGCCTTCGAAAAACGCCACAAAGCCGTCCTCGGTCGCGACCGCCGACGGGGCGGCTCGGGAAACCATCGGGGTGTTTTTGAAGGGAGACGGATTGGAAAAGTCGACCCGCCATCGCAATTCGCCGTCGTCACCGGCGAAAGAACTGACGTGGTAGGCGTCCTTATTGGCACCGCTGGTACTGGTCACGACGATCTGATCGTGAGCGACGATCGGAGCGGATTGTCCGTAGCCGTGAAGGGGCGCGGTCCAAGCGATGCCCGAATCGGGTGACCAGCGAATCGGAAGCTCGGCTTCGACGTGTCGGAGACTGTCACCTTGAAAGCGGGCCGGTGGCTCTGCGGGCAGACCGGTGGCAAACAAAACGCACGCCGCGACGCAGCACGAACCGTGCGACAAGGACTTGGCAATCATTGGAACTTGACCTCGAAACGGCGTGAGTTTTCTTGATCCGGAAGAATTTCCCAATTCAGCCGACTGTCCGAATCAAAATCGGAGCGGATCACGGCGTCCTCGGGCGGAGGTCGGACGTTCGATTCGACAGACAATTGTCGTCGCAATTCCGGCGGCATCATCGTGAACCGCACGAGGTAGGTTCCGCCGTGCAATTCGGCCGACCGAGGGATCTCGAACTTTCCGTCGAAAATCGGGGCGGTCGCCTTGGGGCCGGTCGTCGGTGCGATCGGCTGCAGCGTGATCACCGCGCCGACCAGCGGCCGGCCGTCGACGGTGACGCTGCCCCGGCCGGTGACGCCGGCCGGTTCCGAGCGACCACATCCGATCGGCGTGACGACGACGAGCATCAGCAAAGACGTCGATAGGCCGCGGATCACCATGACGCTTCATCGATCCGTTCGCCGTCGCGACGATTCGCCAAGCGGTCGAGCACGAAAGCGTCGATCGATTCGGTGACCGTGCGGACGCTGCCGTCGCACATCACGAACAGGACGCCACCGGCATGGGGACCCCGAAACGATTCCCAAGACGGAAAATCAAACAAGTCGATGTCGTCGGCATCGAACCGACCGAAGACGGTCGCGGTCGAATTGTACGGATAACTCTGGGCCCACCGGCCCGCGGCGACGCCCGCACCGCCCGCGAAGTGTGCCGAGGCGGGAACGTTGACCGAACGCCTTTGCACCCCGAATTCGCCCGCCAAGAAAGTCATCGAGGAACCGTCGGCGTTGGAGATGTGGTCGATGCTCGTCGCCTTCAACGTGGCCGCGGCGGGCTGCACGCCCGAGGCGACCCGGGAACTTCGAAAGACGTTCATCCAATCGACGATCGCGCCGTCGTGGATCTGACTGCGATACGTCTGGGTGCCCGTCGAGAACGCGTAACTTCCATAGCCGTCCGGTTCGCTGCCCGAATCGGGCAGCGTCATCGACGGGCACCGATAAACCGACGGCGTGCGGGACGCCGCCGCGGCGTTCGAATCGTGCCCGGCGCTCGCGGCGAAATTGAACGTCTCAAACAGCTGTTGCTGTTCCAGTTGCGGCAGGATGCTGACCCAGCCGGTCAGTCCCGCTCGGGTCGACGTCGGGCCGTCGCGGTTGACCGCCAGGGCGGTCGGCGGCAAGCGACGATGCACGTCGGCGTACAAGTGCATCGCCAACCCGATCTGTTTCAGGTTGTTGGTGCACGAGGTCCGCCGCGCCGCTTCGCGGGCCGCTTGGACCGCCGGGGTCAACAGACTGACCAAGATCCCGATGATCGCGATCACGACCAACAATTCGACCAACGTGAATCCGTTGCGAAGACGCTTGCGCATCGAAAAACCCTCCGAGCGAGATCAGGATAAACGCTTAAACCGACTGGGCCGAACCGGATCGTTTCACCCGTCGGCGTCGGCGGGCCAAGCCGAGTCCGCCGATCAGGCCCAACGCGACGAAGGTCGACGGTTCGGGGACCGCCGTGACCGCGGCGAAGGCCGAGCTTTGGGCGAACGTGTCGACGCGAACCGCGTCGAGCACCATGTGGTTCCCGACCGACGCGAAATCGACCGCATACTCCGAGGCCGCCGTGTTGCCGGTGAGATCCCAAATGGCCATGTGCGTCAAATCGGTTCCGCCGAAACTGCCGGCCGAATCGCCTTGCTCCATCGACACCAACAGATCCGGCGAAACGGTCGTCGCCTCGCCCACGCGATTCAGCGCGACACCGCCGGTATCAAACGCCGATCCGCCGGTCGACCACTGCATCACGACCCGCAAGAACTCCTGTCCGCTGTTCGGAAGAATCGTCGCGGTCGCGTCAAGCGTGTACAGCGACGCGTTGCCCGGATCGGCGAAGTTGAACGCGTAGGCGTTTCCCGAGTTCGCGATCGACGACAGGATCGTTTGAGTGTTATTGAACGTCAGCGTGCTGGCCGAACCGCCGCCGGAAAAGCTGCTGCCCGGTGCCGGTGAGGTTCCGGCGAAAAGAAACGATCCCGGCGTGCCGAAGACGTCCCAGTCCGCGAACGTGCTATCGGCTTGCCCGGCGGACCAAGTGAAAACCTCGCCGACGACGGCGGGCACGCTTTGGCCGGGGACAAACACGTCGGCCCGCAGCAAGGGCGAGGTCGACAGGAAAAACAGAGGCGCAAGCAGCGCCGAAGAAACAACAATGCGAGGCATCGCGATCACCAGGGAGTTACGAGGAACGGAAAGCAGTCCCGGTGGATCGTCAATCGATCGCCCGGCCGCTTCGGCTTCGTTCTCGCTGGCTGATGACCGCCGTCTCTCCTCGGGGGCGGTCGCTGGCTGGCTACGCTTTAAAGCTACTGAGAATCAATCTCAAGAGATGTTACGCGGTGATCAGGCCGCGATCAAGGGCCGCGACCTTTTTTTCGCCGGGCCCGGAGAATCACGGCTCGCCTCCTTTTTTGCCGGCCCGCTCGCGGCGAATATCGAAACGGCTGGACCGTTCGGCACCGGAGTGAATTTGTTTGGCACTTTTAGGGGATTCGAATACACTACGCCCTCGAAGCGTGCGCGTCGTCAAGACGATGTCGTCCGGAAGTCGGGTCAGAAACGAATGGTCGGCCTGGTTCTGAAATTTTTCGGCGGGTCGTGCCTGTTGGTAAACTTTGGGAATGCTATGAAACCATCTCTGGCACTCGGAAAGCGTTCCCTCGGCCTTTCGGTTTTGTTTCTTTGCGTTGTTCAGGTCGAAACCCGACGTGGCCTTGCTCAAATCCGATTGCCCTCTGCCAACGCGGATCGTACGCAAGGGACTGAAGTTGAACCTGCGACGGCGGCCGATTCTTTGGCACCGGCGACGCTTTCGGGGCACGGGGTTTCGGACACCGGCGTGCCGCGGCTGACGATGGAAACCGGTGGCTTCAGCAGCGAAATTCGGGCGATCACGTTGAGTGCCGATGGAGCCTACGTGGCCGCCAGCAGTGACGCCGATATCCGCATCTGGGAAATCGCCTCGGGTGAATTGCTCCACACGATTCGTGGTTTTTCATCCGATGAGTCCGGCAAGATCACTTCGATCGCTGCGGACCCGGCGGGTGATTATTTGGCCATCGCCGTGCAGACGTCTCAGGGGGCTTATCTGCGAACGTGTCACCTGAATGCACCGGAGATTACGAAGAGCTACTGGGGCGATCCCGTCATGATCGAAGAGGAACCGCTGCCCGGGATCAGCCTGGGGCCGCGTTCGGCACGCGAATTGACTTTCAGTCGTGACGGGAAATACCTCGGTTGCGTCGCGACGACGCTGCAGGTGGACGAGAACCATGCGCCGCAGCCACAGTCGGAGTTTTTATTTTTTGATTGGCAACAGGATGTTCTGGAACACTCGTTCGCCGTGCCGCCGTTACCCGACGGTCTTCGCGGAACATCACTCTTCGGGACACAACGACTTGTTCAGGCTGGGCGTTTTTTGGGGACCGATCGTTACTACGTGATGGCGAATCTGGGTACGATTTTTGACTTGAAAACGAAAACGGAAGTCACGGTGGATGCGGATCCCGATCTGCAATGGCTGGGGCGATTGTGGCCTCGATTGTGGGCACACTACAGGCGGCAACGGTCGATGCCCCAAGGCTATTTGGACGGAGATTTGCACAACCGCATGGTGGCCTTCGCCTACATGACCGAGCGTGATGGTCGCGATGTTTATCAGTGCGACATTTGGCGCGACGAAGCGGATCGTCCCGGCGCCGTTTGCAAAGGGCTTCGCTGGGCACCGTCGGAACTGAAGGTCTCCCGCGATGGCGAGTGGGTAGGCGTCGGCGACGTGCTGGGGAACGTCTATGTTTTCTCAGCGGTCAACGGCGAGACGCTGTTTCAAACCCGGTCGATCATTCGGCCTGTTTATGCCGCTTCGCTGGATCAAGAAACGGCGGTTCTGGCGCTGGGGAACAAGCCGCATCGCGGGTCGGCGTGGAAACTGAACGATTACGCCGACTTGGACCAAGGTTTTGATTTAGGACAACGTCGTTTGGTGACAACGCCCGTTGGCGATTTTCCACGGCCGCGAAACGCGATCGATTCGTGGGGAGTCACCTCCAGATCCGTGAGGGGGAACGAAGGAAGTTTTGTTCGCGTCGCGGGGGTTGGCGATGAACCCTACGCTTCCGAACCGATCCCCAAGCCGTTTTTCACATGGACGTTGACCCCCGGCCCGACCGGTCAAGACGTGCTGTTGCTCCGGGGAGGTTCGGGCTATTTGGTGGCCGATTGGATTCAGCGTGGCCCCGTGCAGTTTCGGTTCGGTCGACAGCAGCGTGGCTTTGTGTCCGCGGTGGCCGGTTCGGAAAAGTCCTCCGTTGCGGCCGACGTGAATGTGACGGCCGACGGCCAGTTCGTGACGGCGGCCTGGACCGATGGGACCGCGTGTGTTTACCGTTTGAAAGATTTTCTACCGCAAGCTTTC